>JBEVKW010000202.1:0-25260 GCA_040509495.1 Chitinophagaceae bacterium
TCCAGGTGCGCCGATCGGATGTGAAGAGTGAGAACTACGATGCGCGTTGACCGTTGACCGTTGACCGTTGACCGTTGACCGTTGACCGTTGACCGTTGACCGTTGACCGTTGACCGTTGACCGCGAATACTTAAAATCGAAAGGCTATCATTGATCATGATAGCCTTTCGATTTTAAGTATATACGAAAAGTCAATTTATTCCATCCCGCCTGAATTCCGGGTCAACGGTCATCAGCCAACGGTCATCAGCCATCGGCCATCAGCCATCGGCCATCGGCCATCGGACAACGGTCAACGGTCAACGAACCACGGTCAACGGCCATCAGCCAACGAACATTCCCTTCCGAAGCATTATCTTTGCACCCATTCAACATAAATGCATGAATACCAATTTCAATCCTGATAAACAGCATACGTTAAAAACCGAAATAAGTATCTCCGGAACCGGCCTCCATACGGGTGTTATGGCTGATCTGACCCTGAAACCTGCAATGCCTGGATTCGGCTTTCAGTTCCAGCGGGTCGATCTTCCGAATAAACCTGTGATCAAGGCGGATTGCGACCTGGTAACAGATACCAGCCGCGGCACAACCCTGCAAAGCAATGGCGCCTCAGTAAGCACTGTGGAACACGTACTGGCCGCGCTCGTGGGAATGGGAGTTGACAATTGCCTGATCGAGATCAATGGCCCGGAAATGCCGATCATGGATGGAAGCTCTGAACCCTTCGTGGAACTGATCGAAGAAGCCGGTGTTCTGGAGCAGGATGCCGCGAAAGTATGGTATTCGATAGATGAGAATATTTATCATTATGACGAGGGCAAACGCGTGGAAATGGTGGTAATGCCAGCCCTGGAATACCAGATCACCACACTGATCGACTTCAATTCCAATGTGCTTGGCACCCAGCACGCCGAACTGAAGAAAATGAACGATTTCAAGAACAGCATTGCACCTTGCCGTACATTCTGCTTTCTTCATGAACTGGAAATGTTACTGGATCACAACCTGATCAAAGGTGGCGACGTGAACAATGCGATCGTGATCGTAGATAAGCCCGTTGATGAAAAAGAAATGACCCGCCTGAAAAGCATTTTCAAGAAAGATAATATCGAAGTGAAAAGTGAGGGTTACCTGAACAACCTCGAACTCCGGTTCCCCAATGAACCGGCCCGTCACAAACTTCTTGATATCGTTGGGGATCTCGCGCTCATCGGATACCCGATCAAAGGCCGCGTGATCGCTAACCGCCCGGGGCACAGTAGCAACGTCGAGTTTGCTAAAAAGATCAAACAATACATAAAGAAAAACAAGCATACGCGCGATGTTCCTGTATATAACCCCACACAACCGCCGGTTTATGATCTGCAGTTCATCGAAAAGACCCTGCCACACCGTTTTCCTTTCCTTTTCGTTGATAAGATCATCGAATTGACAGATACCAAGATCGTCGGTGTAAAGAACGTAACGTTCAACGAATGGTTTTTCCAGGGTCATTTTCCGGGAAATCCTGTTATGCCCGGCGTTCTCCAGATCGAAGCCCTGGCACAATGCGGAGGCATTCTTGCGATCAATCTGGCTGGCGAAGGACAGTATGATACCTACTTCCTGAAGATCGATAATTGTAAATTCAAGCAAATGGTCAAACCGGGAGATACCATGCTGCTGAAAATGGAACTTTCAGCACCGATCAGGAGAGGCATCTGCGAAATGAAAGGAACAGTGTATGTAGGAACAAAGGTTGCAACAGAAGCGGACCTGGTGGCGCAGATCGTCAAACGTTAGCGCGATAGCCGCGAATGCACGCAAATAGTGGCAGAAAGAACATAAAATTTACGATAATTGAAACCGGTATTGGGAGCTTTCCTGATACCGGTTTTTTGTTGGCCTTTTGTGTATAAATAAGAGACATTTAAACGATACTAAAATCATTAAATCAGGTAGCTTCAGACAATATAGAGCAATCGGCTGAATTGCGCGTCCAATAAGGGTTTCATTATAGTTTGGTGCCCATCCTTGTAAACGTTTTTATTCGCGTTCATTCGCGGCCATTTGTGTGCATTCATTCGCGTAATTTTCAGTACATTTGCAGGTATTTTCAAATTCACATTTTAACAGAGGTCACAAGCTTATATGAGCACAGAAACAACAGAGCAGATACCAGCAGCAGCCAGTGGTTATGGTGCTGACAGTATTCAGGTATTGGAAGGTTTGGAAGCGGTTCGTAAGCGACCCGCCATGTATATCGGTGATATCGGTGTAAAGGGTTTGCACCACCTTGTTTATGAGGTCGTGGATAACTCGATCGATGAAGCGCTTGCAGGCTATTGTAAGAATATCGACGTTACGATCCATGAGGATAATTCCATTTCCGTTCAGGATGATGGACGTGGTATCCCGACTGGTATCAATACAAAAGAAAAAAAGTCAGCACTCGAGATCGTAATGACGGTGCTGCACGCAGGTGGTAAGTTCGATAAAGACACGTACAAAGTATCCGGAGGTTTGCACGGGGTGGGTGTGAGTTGCGTGAACGCACTTTCAACCAGGCTTCTCGTCACGGTTCAGCGTGAAGGAAAAATATTTGAACAGGAGTATGCGATTGGCGTACCTCAATATAGTGTTCGTGAGATCGGCACAAGTGATCTCACTGGTACACGCGTTCATTTCTGGCCAGACAGCAGCATTTTCACTACCACAGTTTACAATAAAGATATCCTGGAAGGCCGCTTGCGCGAGCTCTCCTTCCTGAACCGTGGTGTTAGGATCATCCTGACTGATCTTCGTGAAAAAAATGAAGACGGCACAGATTACAGCAAGAGCTTTTACAGCGAAGGCGGTATCGTGGAGTTTGTTGAAATGCTTGATTCAAACGCAGGAAGAACCACGCTGATCCCTAAAGTTATTTCCGTTGAAGGCCGTGACGAAAAAACAAACGTTGCGGTAGAAGTAGCATTAAGCTATAATGACAGCTATAGCGAACACATCTATTCTTACGTAAATAACATCAATACCATCGAAGGTGGTACACACGTATCCGGCTTCCGCCGTGCATTGACGCGTGTATTCAAAAGTTATGGCGACAAGAATGGATTGTTTGAAAAGGCAAAAGTAGAGATCGAAGGGGATGACTTCCGCGAAGGTCTCAGCGCGATCATCTCTGTTAAAGTTCCGGAACCACAATTCGAAGGTCAGACAAAAACAAAACTGGGTAACAATGAAGTTACCGGTGTTGTCGATTCAACAGTATCAAAAGTACTGGAAGCTTATCTCGAAGAAAATCCGAAGGAAGCAAAAAATATCGTTGCGAAGGTGATCCTTGCCGCACAGGCCAGGGCTGCTGCACGTAAGGCAAGGGAACTGGTTCAACGTAAAACCGTATTAACAGGTGGCGGTCTGCCGGGTAAACTGGCGGATTGCTCAGATCGTGCTCCGGAACGTTGCGAGCTGTTCCTTGTCGAAGGAGACTCAGCGGGTGGTACGGCCAAGCAGGGCCGTGATCGCAGCTTCCAGGCAATTCTTCCGCTGAGGGGTAAGATCCTCAACGTGGAAAAAGCAATGGAACATAAGATCTACGAGAATGAAGAGATCAGGAACATGTACACGGCACTCGGTGTAACCGTTGGTACGCCCGAAGACCCGAAAGCGTTGAACCTCGTAAAGCTTCGTTATCACAAGCTGATCATCATGACCGATGCAGACGTGGACGGCTCACACATTGCCACACTGATCCTCACCTTCGTTTACCGTTATATGAAAGAGCTGGTTGAACAGGGATATGTTTATATCGCGCAACCCCCACTCTACCTTGTTAAAAAAGGAAAAGAGCAGGCTTACGCTTATAACGAAACACAACGTAAGGCACATATCGCACGCCTTGGCGGAGGGAAAGATGATAGCGTGAACATTCAGCGTTACAAAGGTTTGGGTGAGATGAACGCAGACCAACTGTGGGACACGACCATGAACCCTGAAACACGCACATTGAAACAGGTCACCATCGAAAGTGCGGCAGAAGCGGACAGGATCTTCAGCATGCTGATGGGTGATGAAGTGGCCCCCCGCCGCGAATTCATCGAAAGCCATGCGAAATACGCAAAACTCGACGTATAGTTTTTTATCGCTATAAATGTATCAGCCCCGGTATGTCACCGGGGCTTTTTTTGTCTGCTAATCCGTGCAACGAACAAAGAAAATACGGTGTCAACGTTCCAAACAAAAACAATCTCATGATCAGATTATTGATAGTGATGAGCCTGGTATTTTCTCTGGCATCGTGCATGAAAGGCTCAGTTGGTAACGGAGATGGTCAATCTTACAGGGCTATTCAAACAGATACGGTTCGGGTCGGACAATTCTGGGGAATCAATGTGGGTGATGCCGCGCAGGAAGTATATGCGACCGTGCAAAACATAAGACAGCAAAGACAGATCGCCTATCTTGGCATCGCCGCCAATACTTACAGCGACCTCCCTGCCGTACAAACCAAGATCCCGTTCTATAACAGCATATTTCTTGATGAAGTAAATGCCACATCTACTGGAGTTCAGATCGGTTTTAAAGAAGATAAGGTAGACGCGATCTTTATGAACAGTGGAGCTCCGCTGACCAAATGGCCAAGCATTAATGATTTTCAGAACAGCATCGGCATCGGTGATCCGCTTTCAACCGTGTATGATAAACTCGTTGCTATTAAAAGTCTGTCTGTATATGGAGATAAGCTTCAACGCATCTCTTTATTCGATAAAAACATGGCAAAAGACTATGAACCGGCGATGGCTGCTGTTGCAAAATGGCAGATATTGACAACCGTGAACACCAACAAAAGATGGGAACTGGTTGAACTGAATTTTTCTGCTGGTGTAATTACCTCTGTCTACTACACGTTGTTCGAAAATAATTAAGATCCGGCATAGCGGCATAGCATCCAGCACCGGTAAAAGAAGGTTCAATAGCAAGGAGCGCCCTGCCATTGAACCTTCTTTTTTTACCTCGTTGCTGATCGCTACTCATCCTAAAACAGCACGGTTGCTTCGAAACGGCGCTTTAGAAGGGGTGCGTAGTACAGTTTGCCGCATACTATGAATGGTAAGGCGGAAACCTGCGAAATGGAAAGGGCACGTTGCAGAACCGGTATAAAAAATCTTCTAAGCGGTTTTCAGCCAATTAGATAGAAGAGTTCAGGGTCAAAATCCACACTTATCTGGGTATAAAAAACCATTTTATGCATCTATTGATTATCAATACCTTACTTGCAAGCGGCAGGCTTTTTGTGTTAGGTTCCGGGGTAATGAACCGTCAAAGCGGGTCAAAAGCCTTAATTTCAACTTTTCAAATCAAAAAAGATCCATCATGTCTGAAGTAACACTTACAGCGTACAATGTAAAAACAAAGGAAAAAGGTGTTCCTATCCAGGATGCCGTTATCACTAAAACAGCCAAGGGTGCCTACATGGCACAAGGTAATGATGGTAAAGGAAACAAGCTTACTACATTGCTTGGTGAGGCAAAGGCGCTGGCAGCAATTGAAGCCGGTATTGCGAAACAAGGTTGGTAATCAACTATTGTGATTTAAAATATGGGCGGGCTACCTTTTACGGTAGCCTGTTTTATTTTATTTGATCACAGCAAACTGCACGAGGATCTTCATGTACAGCACACCCAGGTTCAGCGCAGCAACGTAAAAGTTCCTTTCCGAACAAAAGTCTGCTTTAGAATAAAATCGAAAAACTCGGCATAATAAATATATACGCCGACCGGCTGCTGGATACCGTTAAAAGATCCGTCCCAACCCGCTGACGGATTGGTGGTACGAAACACCGTTTCGCCATTCCGGTTATAGATCATCAGTTTATATTGTGGTACCGGGCAAAAAACGCCAGGCAGGTAGCGGTCATTCTTTCCATCTCCGTTAGGTGTAAATGCGGAAGGGAACTGTACGCACCGGTCTTCGCATTCCACTGCTACCACCGTATCGCGGAAAGAGCCGCACATATTTTCCGCATAAAGACTGTAGGTTCCTCTCCCGGGGGCCAGCATGGATACACCTCGTACACCGTTGCTCCAGGTATACGTTGATTCTCCGTCGGCCACAACCTGGAGCGTAATACCAGCAGCGCCACAGGGAATGATAAATGCCTCGCCCAGTTCAAACCAGGGTTTGTCGATCACTTTTACCTGCACAGGCACTCTCGGACTTTCGCATCCACGAATGGTTTGCGTAAACCAATAGGTTGTTCTGCCCGTATCGATCGTTGAAGGAGTAGGTAGAGTGGTATTGGGTGAGCCTCCGATTGGGTCGGTATACCATTGAATAGTCTGACCCTGAACCCGTAGAGGCAGTGCAGGTTGCCCTTTGCAAAGTTTTACATCGCCAACAAAAGGAGCTAATAAAAAGGAATTGAATAACACTGTAACAGTGTCTGAACGGGAACATCCGCCTGCCGTGATATCCAACCAGTATTTTCCATTAAAACCCACTGTGATTGAATTCGAAACCGCTGCTGTTGACCAGGAATAGGTTCCCCCTGGTACAACAGGTGCGTTTAGTTGGAAAGTACTGCCTTGGCAAACGACAATAGTGTCATCTGCAAAGAAGGAATCAGGTATAGAGCATGGCTGAGCGTTTGCAACTGTTATTGACAGCAACATAGCGGTCAGCACACTGACGGTACTCTTCATGATATTGGAAATGGTGTTTCAGGTCGCAACGGCTTTGCGATAATAACAATAACCTTACCAAAAGACTGAATACCGATACCGATCTATCAGAATAAGGGAAAATACCTCGGAATTATTCCGGGTATTCATGAAAAATTTCCTACCCCGTTGATGCATAGCAAAACAGGTATTTACTTTGCAGTCAAATCAGCCTCCATGAACAATAACCAAAACGAACGCCAGCAGAACATCTGTATATACGGAGGAGTGTTTGGTGTTCTCATTGCAGCCACCTGCCTGATCCAGATGATGACCTATACCCGAAGTCACTGGATAGCCTATGCACTCCTGACGATCTACACAGTCAGCCTGTTCATCTTTCTTTTCCTGGCATTACAGAAACTGTTTGCTCCATTAATGATGATCATCAGTACTGCGCTGAGTATGATCTCAGTCACTTACATTATGATCGAAGGGATCTACTCGCTGATACTGATCGTTCATTTTTTGTACAGCTTAGCGATTACTATTGTGATCTACATGGAAAACATACCGGCCCTGTTGAAGCACAGGTCTGTATTAAAGAAGCAGGAAGAACTTGCCTGGAAGGATAAGATCTGACCAGTCATTATTCGAGATGGAGCGAAGTTTCTGCAGCCGGTATATCCGCCTGTGGTGTCTTCGCTTTTCTTTTAACGACCACGCTTACCCGGTAAACGAAAAATGCACAAACAAGTATTGCAACGGCAACCACCAAACCCAGAACAGGATAATGTTGCAACGGCGCATTTTTGGAAGGCTGTGACACGATCATCCCCGCGGTGATCGCGGCTATACCACCGGCCATCTGTTGCAAAGACCCGTTGATGCTCATGAAAGCTCCGCGATCTCTCATTTCCGGGATACTGGTGGTGAGTGCGACAGCCGGGATCATCCGGCTCATGATACCCATGAACAACACCATATTGATCAGAATGATCTGCCATAAGGCAACCGGAGGGAGATTGGTATAGATGATGATCATCACTATGGCCAGTGCAGAACCGGCGGAGAAGAGCTTGAACTTATCGATCCGGTCCGACAATTTGCCAACCAATGGCATGATCACGATCGAAGCGATACCAGTGAAAAGGAAGATCATTGCCAACTGCGCCTGCGGGATCTTCAAATTATTTACGAGATAAGCACTGCCGAATGGCATGAGCATAAAACCACCGACAGACAGGAAAGCTGTAGCGGCAAAACCAATCCGGTAAGTTCTGTTGGCAAGCGTGTGCCAGAAGTGCAGCAATACGCTCTTATCAGACTGAAGTGCGAGATGTGCGGTAACAGGTTTCATCTTAAAAATGATCACTGCCAGAATAATTACCGCGAGTACTACGATCATCAGGAATGAAGCATGCCAGTCCCACAGATCGGCAAAATACAATCCTGCAGGAATACCCAGTACCTGGCTTGCTGCGAAGCCCATTTGAACGGTCCCCATCACGCGGCCCCGTTGTGTGGGGTCAAACAGGTCTGTAATGATCGCCATAGACACGGCGCCTATCACTCCCCCAAACAAACCGGTGATGATGCGTGCAATCAGCAACTGATGGTAGTTGTCCGCCATTGAACACGCAATGGTTCCGGCAATAAAGCCTATATAGAAAAACACCAGCAATTTTTTACGGTCAAACTTATCCGCAAATCCTGCTGCCAGGATACCTGCACCTCCGGCACTGAATGCATAGGCAGAAACAACCGTTCCGAATTGAGACGGATTGATATTCAGTTTTTTCATCAGTATATCTCCCAATGGCGAGAGTACCATGAAATCGAGCACGACGGTAAACTGCAACAAGGCCAGTAATATCATTACCAGTACCTGGTATCGCGTAAGTATAACAGCTTGTTTTTTCATATTTCTCAGGTTGAAGAGTTGACTTTTCTTTACTGATAAAATAGAGAAACGCTCATTTTTTTGCCAGTGCCATCAACACCCGGTCGAATGTGTCCCAAAGGATCTTATTAGAAAAGCTGAAGGGCCGCCCGCCTATACTTCTGCCTTCATTACTGAATCGCAGCAGGGTATACAAAGGCCCATATGCAATGCTCCAGAAAACTTCCAGGGGCATCGGATCGATCTCTTTATTTTTAACGGCATTCTTCATAAACTTTCCCATGGCATCTGCAAAACCTTTCATGACCAGGGGAAAGATCGCCTGATGATAAGTGGAGCTGCGAAGTTGCTCAGCAAACAGTGAGAGTTCGGGATGAGCAAGCATATACCCGGCGCGATTCTTCCATTGTATGCGCAGCCCTTCCGCGAAAGGCATTCCGGGATCAAAACCATCCAGAACAGCGGCGTTCATTTTCTCCATCTCTTCTGTTGCGATCGCAATGATGAGATCATCCTTATCCTTGTAGTAGATGTAAAGGGTGGCAACGGAGATCCCGCAGGCCCTGGCAAGCTTACTCATACTAAACCCTTCAAAGCCTTCTTTGCCCAGTACCTTAATTGCTCGTTTCTTCACAAGCGCTTCCTTTGCTGCATCACGGATCCGCATGCGTCAAAGATAAGTGAATATTCATTCACTTATAAAGCTCAGGTCTTATCCAGGAGCGGTGATATTACCCGGTCATTTGATCCCGCTGATAAACACCATGCTGCCGATCGTATAATGCTGTATCCGGCAACCTTCCGCATAAAACAGGTCAACGATCTCGCGGCTGCTCATTGCTGTAGCAAACTCATTGTTCCGCTGGAGCAGACGGATATACGCCCGGCTGAAAGGCCGGTCATTGGTGAGAGAAGTTATATGAAAGCTGCCTCCTTTTTTTAACACCCTGAGGAATTCCTTAATGAAGGCAGTTTTATTATCAAAGAGATGTAACATTCCAAAGCTGACTACATTGTCTACAGCCTTGTCGAGGAACGGAAGCCTGAAAGCGTCCGCCTGTAAGAATGCCACCTGTTCCGGCAGCCTGCCCCTGTGCTGTGCTACACGGTGTTTTCCGATCCGTAGCATTTCGAGCGAAAGATCCGCCAAAACAGTAAAGGCAGGTCTCGCCGCATACAGGGATGATGTTTGGATCAATCCGCCACATCCTATGTCAACCACCGAACCCTGGCAGGTAGACAACACCTCTCTTGCATAGTGTATATAATCTCCGGGCTTCGTACCCCACATGATCTTGTTGTAAAGGAAATTTCCCACCAGGAACTCGTACAACCGCGCCTTTCTATCATAGGTTGCTTTGCTGGAGTGGTCAACGCTGCTGTAAATATTAGGCTCGATCTCGCGCACGGGTGAATGGACCAGGTATTTTATCATCCTTCTTTTATTAATCAGGGCCGCCTTTCTGAAGGCTTGTGTTGTTTACCGGATGAAGATAAAAATGGCCGGAAATTATCCGGCCATAAAGTGAACGTACTGTTAAAAGTTTATGATGAAACGACACTCAATTCTTCCGGATCAAGGCGCTTTAAGGGTTTCTATTTAGGGATCACAGTTTAATCATGCGGAATGAACTGCTCTTCCCTCCTGCCTTCACATCGAGCAGATAAATTCCTTTACTGTACTCGTCTCCGGATAGATCGATCGCTATCTTCTGCACAAAGCCATTCGCCTGTTGCAACAAACGTTTTACCTGACGTCCATGCACGTCATAAACAGCTATGTCTACCTTCTCCCCTGAAGCCGCCTGGCAGATAAGACTAAAACTACCCTGCGAAGGATTGGGATATAGTTGCCAGCTGATCTCTTCATTGAACACAACAGGCCGGATAGCTGAATAACGGAAGCTTCCATTCTGATCGACCATTTTCAACCGGTAATATCGTACACCTGATTTGTTGTTCTCCCGATCAATAAAGCTGTATTTCGCACCATTCGCATTGTTCTCACTTAAAACCCTGGTCAATGGTTCAAACACCTGCTGACTCAATGCTGCGTTCCCCTTTGCAAGTTCTATATCATAAAAGGATGAGTTGATCTCAGCACCTGTGGCCCATTCCACCTTCACATCATTACCAGTTCTCGTTGCATTAAAACTGATCAATTCTACTGGTAATGCCTGGTTATTCCCGGGGCCTCCATGATTTAGCCAGAACTCTGAAAAGTTCTTCACCTTGAACTCTGCATAATAACCTTTATCGTACGGCACCTTCACTGCATTCGTAATGAACTGCCATCCTCCACTTACATTATCTGCGAGACTTCCATTTTCCAGGGATTTATTGGCATTATTGTACTTCGACACGCCCAGTTCATAGGCCGATGCAGGTTTGGTACATAGCCCGCAACCACCGGCATTCAGCAATAACTCTGTTTCCTGGTCTGTAAAATAAAACCGGACTATAACAGAGTCTGTCAATCCCGCCTGGGTGGGTTTAACAGTGATATTCCTGTTATGATAGTACTGATTGTTTGCGTTCCTGACCGGACCCGTATGAACGAATCCCTGCACGGCAGTATTTCCCATGTTCTGCCCTGCCGGATTGATCGAAGCAATCACTTCCCCTCCTTCGGTGAAATGAATCCAGTTGCTGCCCGTTACGTTTGGCATCGTGATTTCACTGCTGTTATCTGGAGGGCCGTCGTATATGCCGTATTGCTTGTCATAGATATGAATATCATCCACGGCAATTCCCTCACTGCTGGTAAAGGGGTCGGATACCATGACAAATCGAAGGCGGAGGCGATCATGTCCTGTTGGCAATGGAATGGTAGCCACATGCCATCTCGTATACCCCTGCGCACTCCATAGCTGATTGCCACTATAGTTCTTGTTATACCAATTTGTGCCCGCTCCGGATGAACCAAGCTTCGTCCAGCTTTTGCCATCGGTGGAATACTCCATGTATGCCGCATCACAAAGGGTGGTTCCGCAGTCTTCAATATCCAGCGCGAGACTGAAACTCAATGTCGGGTTGGTCATTCCGGAAATGTCAAAACACGGAGAATACAAATAGGAGAACTCGCCATCATTATAGTTTCCATTCAGATTTGTTTTCCATGCTTTCGTTCCGCTGGCGGCTTTTCTTATATTAAAGGATAAAGGCGTTCCATATTGCCAGCTGCTTTTGAGGCCACCGGTATACCAGGATCCATTATTGGTTTCAAAATTCTGGAGATAAGGAAAAGTTGCTATTACCGGCGAATTAATAAGCTGAATATAGGCAGTATCATTAGCCCTGTATGTATCAGAAGGAAGATCTACCCAGATCCTCAGCGAGTGACTGCCCAGGGTTGCGAGATTTGCCGTTGCACTAAAGCTGTATGTAATGGTAGTATTTCCCGCGATTGATGAAATTGTTTCGGTGATGATCGCCCCGCCATCAATCTGCATACGAACAGGAATGCCGGTCAGCGTTGCTGCAGCACTGTTTTTAACAGTGATCTTTACAGGAACTGAACCATTCAATACACAACTGGCTACTACCGGTGTATCAATGGCTAACATTTGTATATCGTTCGTGACCGAATAAAGGTGTATATCATCAAACGTGTAACCGGCAGCACTTTCATTATCTGCTGTCATCGTGTTTCCATACTGTCCGAAACGGACCTGCATACTGGAAGAGAAAGATTGCGAATTTGCTAATAGAAGTGTTCTTAACTCAATGCTTGCAGACTTCCCGAACACGCCCACTGCTTGCTGGTTAGCGTACAGATCGTAAGCAGATATCCATGGCGAAGTATCATTTCCCCTGATCCACACGGCATTGGCCGGATGCTGCAACTGTCCGTGATGTTTGTAATAAAAATCAAGGCGGATATCATCTGTGGTAACATTATAACCGGAAAGATTAAAGGTAGCGGTTAATGAGTCCACCGTTCCGGATGGCTGAAACCTGTCGGCATCCAGCGTCAGTGCTCTGTTTCCTGAATAGGCAATGCCGCTGTTCACGAAAGTCCTGATGCGCCCCCAAGTGGTTGAAGCCACAAAATCGTACCTGTCAAGACCGATCAGGCCTGTTTGCCTGGTGGTATGGCTTTGCACGGGTGCAGTCTCTAAATTATCTAGAAAATCTGTTGCCAGATTGATTGCAGGGTTATCCAGTTGCCTGATCAATGTTTTGACTGTATCGTTCAAATGAACAATATCTCCGGGATAAGACACACTTACGGTAATTGGGTACTGTCCGCTGGTGGAAAGGTCGGCAGTAGCAGAGAAAGTGTAGGTGTACGTTCCGCCGGCGGCAATAGCTGGTGCCGGAATTATTTCATTGACTGCAGGTGCTGCGCCGATGGCATAACTCACAGCGATATCACCGGTGGTAGGCGCATCGTCAAGGTTTTTGATCCGGATGGTTATGCTGGTGGAAGACGAAAGGGATGTACTCGTAAACCTTCTGCCTGAACCAGCCGGTGAAAGGATGGCATCAATTTTAAGATCATTGTTACTGATGTTTCCCGCACAGGTTCCATTATTCGGCTGACGGGGGACTGCTGCAGAGCGCCAGCCCGGACTTCCATTAATTCTTGCTCTTACTGCAACATAATACAGTGAATCTTTAGAGAGATCTCCAAAAGAATAAGACGTCGATGCCGTCGTTGCTATGGGAACCATTTCATCTCCGCGGACCATCATTACCTCATAATCTGTTGCATCGGGAACGGCCGGCCATTGTATGGATATATACCCTTCGCACTGTACTGATGCTAATGAAACGGATGGTGTTCCCAACACGGTAAAATTGTTACTGGTGGATTGCAAACCCGTTCCATTCTGAACAACACGGATTCTCGCCTGACTGGTATTTCCAGGAGGCACGAACCATTTGAACTGGCGTTGGCCGGCAGCCACATTTGGTTCGATGGTTACAGGCCAGGTACTACCACCATCAGTTGAATATTGAAGAGAAAATGTGTTTGCCGGATTTCCATAGGAATCCCAGTTGATATAGAGAGAATCTCCTGCTGAAAAATATTCACCGCCGATAGGATATACTATTGTTGTAGACACAGGAAGCGTATCGTATACCAACACATAATTGTACGCACCCGCCAGCGGGATCGTCGTTCCTTTCACGCGGAATGTATACGCACCCGGAACCGGGTTGCTGATCACAACCTGCTCGATATTATTGCGGTGATCTGCTCCCTGCGTAGCATTGTTCGCAACACCTGCCGGTGCCGGATTAAGAATAAAAGGCAGCACTGTCGTACTTGACGGCGTTACTACTTCGAGATCCAGATCATTTACCAAAGTAGTAGAAGAGAGCATCGTTGCCGGCGCGTCATTCCAGTATAGCATCACTTTCAACTGCGCAATGGTTGAACCGGATGGGATCGTAAAAGTATGGGTATTCGTTGCAGCAGGGTTGACTGCCGCCTGTATGTAGTTGTTATTTTCAAGCATGCTTACCGAGCGGAGCAGGTTCATTTGGCCAAAACCATAAAAATAATCGGGGCCGGGATTTCCAATATCTGTCGCTCCATTACACAGTAATGCTTTCATCAGGCTGTTCACCGGGTTAGCATTTGAATGCAGTTGGCGGTAGCGCTGGTACAGCAAAGCAAGGCCGCCACTTACTGCGGGAGCAGCCATACTGGTTCCGCTGCTATATCCATAAAGGTCGATCGGGAATGTTGATCTGACGAACTGTCCCTGGGCAACTATCTCGGGTTTGATGCGCCCGTCCGCCGCAGGTCCCCTGCTCGACGCAGGACTTAATACAGACAGTTCGGTCACGTTTCCCACGCTGACCGTATTCTTCGCACTTTGATACGCGCCCAGTATGGTCCGGTAACTCGACGGATAAGGCGCGCAGGTCATTTGCCCGCTATTACCCGCAGCAAACACATTCTGCAGGTTTGGTAAAAAAAATGCTATATCATCCATGATTCGGGAGTATAGATCATACACTCCAAACGTTGCACATTCGTCTACTACATTTCCATAGGAGTTGTTCGTGATCACCATGCCATGGTCAAGAACATACGCAGGTGAATAGGCGAGGATATTTGAGAACTGCTGGCTGATAAGTGTTGCCTTTGGTGCATAGCCCTTGTAACGTTCCTGGAGCAGGCCTCCGCCAGCCATGGTACCGGCAACATGCATTCCATGATAGTTAAAGCCTAAAGGCATTCGATCGATCACTCTTCCTGTAAAATCGGTGTGAAAAAGCAGTGTCGCATTATCCCCGACTCCCATCACCACGCCCTCGCCATTCAAAGCTCTCCCGCCGGGCAGCGATGATTGCAATACATTCGCATGGGACAACACTTTGCTTTTATCATTCAGCAATACGTCTTCGCCTGGAACTGGCTGAACATATTCTATAAAATCAAGGCCGGCCAACTCTCTCAGTCTTTCTTTCTCTATGCGAACCGAGATGATGCGGTACTTATCGTACGCCGTCGGAATGATCTCTACACCTATTGCACGCAGTTCACGGGTTAATTGGTCCGCAGTAATGGTATGCGGGTAGCTGATCCAGAGATCAATTTTTCCGGGAACTTTCAAGGCTCTTGCAGGGAACATACCGCTGATCAATTGCGGTGTCATTTTTTGCTCCGGCGTAAGTGTGATCACAGAACGGACTCGAACCTGCCGAAGCAGCTGCGCATTCATCTGGCTCTTTACCGTTGCTGTATAAGTGTTGCTGGGAATATACTCGAGCAATTCGATTCCTGATGCTGCAAGCGCCCGCTTTTCTGCGTCATCCGGTAATTTATCAAACTGTATGAGCATAAACCGGGGGATGCTGTTCCTGGCTGAAAGCTGATTAAGTGCTGCTACTTTTTCTTCCAGCACCTGGCTGGCAGGAATAATGGGTCCGGACCGTAAGGCGATCGTGTAAGCTGAACTATCTTGCGCAAAGGAACTGCTGGCAAACAAAAGTGTCGCAAGACAGATAATTGGATTCATTCTCATAAGAGACATTGAGGAAACTAAGGTAGTGAATTGTAAGAGTAATTTTCGGAGGCGTACGGCATGACTTTCACTAACCTTTACCTGCTGACCTTTAACCGGTATATCATAGCTGTAACAGCTCAAAAACTCACTACTACAACGCCTGCAGATCAAAAACTGATACGCAGGAAAACAACTATTTTTTGAACTCTCTGATCGCGGCGCGCAATGGATAGATTATTTCGCAGGGAAACAAAACTTGTGGATCCCGGAAAGGAACCTGTGCATTTCTTCCATGTTCTTTACCGGTTGCGCTATCAGCAGGAAAAGTTTGCCGGTCTGTTTGAGCTTGCCTTTGTTGGTACCCGTTTGCAGGTATTGAATGATACGGGTAAACAAGTCTGATTCAAAATAGGGAGAGTCAGGCCGGTTGATAAAATGACAACGAAGTACTTCCTCTTTGAGAGACATTTTTTCAAAGCCGAGATCAACTGCCAGCTTACGGCAACGCACGGTGATAAAAAGGTCTTCCACCTGTGGCGGTATTTTTCCAAAACGATCATTCAGCTCCTGGCGCATGTCATCCAGCTCCTGGTCGGTTTCAGAATTATCCAACCGTTGATAAAGAGAGAGTCTTTCTGTTACGCTTTCCACATAGCTGTCAGGGATGAGGATCTCCAGATCGGTGTCGATAGTGCAATCCTGTACAAAATCGTCCTGCCTGGCAATTTCTTCTTTGAAGAGTTCTTTGAATTCAGTCCGTTTGAGTTCTTTGATCGCTTCTTCCAGGATCTTCTGATACATTTCAAAGCCGATCTCAGCCATGAAACCGCTTTGTTCCCCGCCCAGGAGGTTTCCTGCGCCCCGGATATCGAGATCACGCATGGCAATCTGGAATCCGCTGCCAAGTTCGCTATGCTGTTCCAGGGTTTGTAAACGCTTGCGTGAATCTGGCGGGAGGGTACTCATCGGCGGCGCAAGCAGGTAGCAGAATGCTTTCTTATTACTGCGCCCTACGCGTCCACGCAGCTGGTGAAGATCGCTTAGTCCAAACTGGTGAGCATTATTTACAATGATCGTATTCACGTTCGGAATGTCCACACCACTTTCCACGATATTGGTACAAACCAGTACGTCGTAGCGACGATCAATGAAGTCGAGGATCTTCTCTTCCAGTTCATGCCCTTCCATCTGTCCATGGGCAAAACCAATACTGAGATCGGGACATAATCCCTGGATGATGGCGCTCATTTCAGACAGCCCGTTGATCCTGTTGTATATAAAGAAAACCTGTCCGCCACGCTCTGTTTCATAGTAGATCGCATCGCGGATAAAATCCTGGTTATAGACCTGCACTTCCGTTTGTATCGGTTGACGGTTCGGCGGCGGCGTATTGATGATACTAAGATCACGCGCACCCATCAAGGAGAACTGGAGCGTACGTGGAATGGGGGTAGCCGTTAAGGTTAAACAGTCGACAGTTGTACGTATGCTTTTGATCTTTTCCTTGTGAGCAACACCAAATTTTTGTTCTTCGTCCACCACCAGCAAACCAAGGTCCTTGAATTTTACTTCTTTGCCCAGTATGCCATGTGTTCCAACAAGTATATCGATCTTTCCTTCTTCCAGTTTCTTCAGGGTTTCTTTCCTTTCTTTTGCTGATTTGAACCGGTTGATATAGTCAACAGTTACGGGAAAATCTTTTAACCGTTCGCTGAATGTTTTATAATGCTGGAAGGCAAGAATGGTCGTTGGAACAAGTATAGCGGCCTGTTTTCCATCCAAACAGGTTTTGAATGCGGCACGAACGGCCACTTCTGTTTTTCCGAAACCCACATCACCACAAACCAGGCGGTCCATTGGTGAGGGAGATTCCATATCTTTTTTCACATCGCCGATTGCTTTGCTTTGATCGGGAGTGTCTTCATAAATAAAAGATGCCTCCAGTTCTGTTTGCATGTAATTGTCGGGGGCATGGGAGAAACCTTCCTGCGCCTTCCGCTGTGCATACAGTTTGATCAGGTCGAATGCAATTTCCTTTACTTTTACTTTGGTCTTTTCTTTGAGTTTGGCCCAAACGTCAGAGCCAAGCTTATTCACCTTTGGAACGCTGCCTTCCTTGCCTGTATATTTTGCAATCTTATGCAGTGAATTGATGTTCACATACAATATATCGTTGTTCTTGTATAAAAGCCGTACTGCTTCCTGCAGGCGGCCATTCACTTCCAGTTTCTGTAATCCGCTATAGACCCCAACGCCATGGTCAATATGCGTTACATAATCGCCCGGCTGCAGCTCGCGCAAGGTGCGAAGCGTAAGTGCTTTGCTTTTATTGTAGGCCTGTTTTACCTTATACTTATGATATCGTTGAAACACCTGGTGATCGGTATAGCAAACGATCTTCTGATCTTCATCAATGAAACCCGAGTGGATTGAAGTTGATATCGGATTGAAAACGATCGCGGCATTCAGGTCATCGAAAATGGTTTGCAAACGCTCCAGCTGCTTCGGATTTTCCGCGAACAGGTAGAGTTTGAAATTTTTTGCTTCCCAGTTCTTCAGATCATTGATCAACAGGTCAAACTGCCGGTTAAATGCAGGTTGTTCCTTTGTTTGAAATCCTATTTCGAAAATATCATAGGATGAAGGAAAACTGTTATCATACCCGAACCCCGTTACGTGGCGGCTTAATAATTTCTCTTCGAAAATCCCGGCGTTGATAAATTCATGCACAGCCACATCTTTCTTCACCAGCTTATCATCTTCATCTGCCTGTTCTTTTCTGCCAAACGGAAGTCCGCCTTCGGATCTTCCTGCAATGAACGCAATAAGATCTTCCTCGTTTTCAACGAGCTTTTCTTTGCATATTTCATAGTCCTGCAACCACACGACGGTATTCTCCGGTAAAAAATCAAAGAGAGAAACACGCTCGTCACTTTCAAACTGAGTGTCTACGTTTGGTATGATACTTACCTGCAGCAGCTTTCTCTCGCTAAGCTGTGTTTCGGGATCAACGATCCGTATGGAATCGATCTCGTGGCCGAATAATTCTATCCTGTAAGGTTTTTCATTACCGAAAGAATAGATATCAAGGATACCACCACGCAGTGCAAACTGCCCCGGTTCATATACAAAATCGGTACGTTCAAACCCATAATCAGCAAGCTGAAGCAAAAGCTTTTCCAGGTTGAGCGTATCTCCGGATTTAATGTAAATGATATTTGAAGACAATGTTCCGGGCACTACCACTTTTTCAAACAAGGCTTCCGGATAGGTGACCAGCACTTTCTTATTTCCACCTGCTGCGATCTTGGTCAACGATTCAGTGCGCAACATTACATGCGAGGAATTCAGCAACCGGTAATTTTTCCTGTTCTTAAACGAAGAGGGGAAATAGAAAATATCGAGCGCCCCGGTGAGGTTCTCGAGCGTATTATGAAAATAAGCGGCTTCTTCCGCATCATTAAGAATGATCAGATGGTTCAGCTGGGCGCAGGACGGATGTAAAAAAGTAGCTGCCGTGATAAATTCAGCAGAACTTCCGCGAAGGCCTGCCAGATAGATCTTTTGAGGTTGGGAAAAAGAGAGCCTGTCCGCCAATTGAAAAAGGCGGGGGGTATTCTGATACTGCTGCAACAATTCCTGAGTCATATAACGGGTGCGAAGTTAGGGAAAAGACGAGAGACCGCAGGAAAGACCACAAACAGCGAACGAAAGCCGGTAACTCCGGGCGGATCATCTTTTCCGGCCAGCCAGCTGATTTTTCTTGTCTGCACCCCCAAAATCCTTCATAATCGATCTTTTTCCCTATCTGGTTCATTCTCATTATTTAAGTATAAACACCTAGCAAAATATTGTGCTTTCTCTTAATTTTTTCTAGCTTTTCCGGGCATTTGACACAATAATGTGCTGGAATCAGCATTAAATAGGTCCACCATTAACATTTTCCGGGTATTGCCGGAAAGGGTAATTCCGGGAAAGTGTTAAACCAACTATCTGTACATGAACCAATATCCTACCATTGGTCAACGCTTTAAAGCGTTAGTGGCCAATTATGTTTTGCTGCCATTGATGGCATGCGCAACCTATCTGCCGGGCAAAGCCCAGGGCGTAACCGGGATCGTTACCGATTACGGAGGCTTCTGGAAAACAAGTACAAGCTCAGTCAACCCTATTAAACCGGACAATAGCCACAACCTGCTGGCATTTACCTGGAACGGCACTCAATACGCAACCGGTGCAAATAACCCACTG
Organism: Chitinophagaceae bacterium; assembly: GCA_040509495.1. Lineage (GTDB taxonomy): Bacteria > Bacteroidota > Bacteroidia > Chitinophagales > Chitinophagaceae > Terrimonas_A. The sequence goes on from JBEVKW010000202.1 coordinate 19,761, forward strand.
CTGATCTCGCGCGGAGAGACCTTTGTAAACAGCGACTGGTGGTCAATGAACATTTATTCCTACACTGGTTCGATGAACGATGCGCTGATAGCGTTGGGCCAGATGTATGATGGCGTTGATAATGGAGCAAGTGTTCCGCCTCCCTCAAACGCGAATTTTACGGAGTATCTGCGGGATGGTATTAAAGGGCTGGATCTCGGTACCGGTATATCAAATCTTCCCGCCAACAATTCGTTCACCTTCTTTGCCCACAGTCTCAATGTTGCAAAGATCGCCGATGGTGTTCCGGATATCCTGATCACACAGTTTGCACAGCCGGGTACTGAAACGTATGAATTTCTGAATTCATCCGGCGTGCCGGTAGGGAATGCTGTGACCGTAAACTTTAACTCGATAACACGGGTAGCAAACTGGACCATCGACTTCTATAATTCGACCACGATGGCACTTACTTCGAGCTTACGGAAAACGGAGCGCGAACTGAGGTTGTGGGCCGCAGACCTCAGCTTATTTGGAATAAATTCATCGAACGCCGCGAGTGTTGCCAGGTTCAGGATCCACATGTCAGGCGCAAGCGACTTTGCCTTTTCTGCCTATAACAACCAGTCTATTGTAATTTCAAATACATTGCCCGTCACGCTTAAAGATTTCAGAGCACGGGTATCCGATCAGAAAGTAGAATTGAACTGGTCTACACTTTCTGAGAGCAGCACGAAATACTTTATCGTAGAAAAAAGTCGCGGGGCGGATTTCATACCAGTCGATACGATCGCAGCTACAGGCCAGTCTTCCGAACAAAAGGATTATCGCGCATTTGACTATTCTCCCTCAAATGGCACATCGAATTACCGGCTTCGCGTGGTGGAGAATAATGGAGCTGTCAAATACAGCCAGGTGGTACCTGTGTTCTTTGAAAAAACAGGAGCTATATCGCTTTATCCCAACCCCACGTCCGGCGCTTTGACGATCCTTCATCCAGCGGGCCTGCCGGGTGACCGCGTCAAAGTTTTTGATTCTGCAGGGCGACAGGTATTACATCAGGATCTGCTGAAAGGAAAAACGTTTACATCTGTGAACATGCAATCACTTCCAAGGGGCGTTTACCACGTCTCCCTCAAATCGAATGGTACGGTAAAAACTGAACAGGTATTGTTACAGTAAACAGGAGTCACATAAAAAATGAAGTTGCCGGATGGTATCAATATCCGGATCCACTGGCGCCACGGTTCATGGGTTGCTTATTACGGGCAAACCGGAATCAGGCAGAATGAACGTAGTCGTCTCCTTGTAAAAAAGCAAAGGTCCCGCAACAGACGGGACCTTTGCTTTTTTTACCAGTGATCGGTTCAATATACGGCGTCATAATCTGCCCGGAATTCAACGTCAGTGAACTTGCCCGGCAGCACTTCCACCGGGTAAATATTGTTCTTCCCGTCAAACAGGTTTGCATAATAGTTTCCGTCCTTTTTTACAAAAAGCGAGTAGTTCCCCGGAGGCAATTTGATAGAAAAGGAGCCGGATGCGTCCGTTTTGACGGTTTTGACGAGCGGGGTGTTGATCTGGCTGTAAAAACTGGTACTTCCAATCCTTGTCACCTGCTCCAGGTTGGTCAGTTCATAGATAAATAATTCCGTCTCAACCCCTTGCGGAGCAGCTGGCGGACGATCGGGCGAAGGCATCTGGTTTCCTTTTACAAGATATACGTGTCCTTTCATGCCGGATCGGGAACATCCTGCGTCGTTACTGGTAGCCAGTGCCACAAATCCGAGTGCTAATAACGGCATCGACCAAAAATTGTAGCTCTTCATAACTTAAAGCGTTTGCAATTAGTGTAATTTAGAATGTTGTTTCGACATACCCATCGACCACCAAAACAGAATTGAAAAATATGCGATTTTTTCCATTACGCTTAGTAATTATCGTACTAGCAGCTGGCTATTGCGGATCTTCTTTTGCCCAGGTGAAAACGAATACCGAGGCTTTACGTAAACAGGCAGTTCAGGAAATGGCCAGGGAGACAGTGCTTAAGGAGCAGCTGGTAAAGCTGGCCAGGCAAAAGAACTGGGATACGGTTAGGGTATTACCCAATGGCGGCATTTCCAGGCTTGTTGGTGTAGATGGATTCGGCTTACCGCTTTATATTTCGACGCATAATAACGTGGTTGCTGCAGCAACCATCGGAACAAACAAGCTCTGGCCAGGTGGTTCAACCGGGCTGAACCTTTCCGGTGCTTCAGCAAGCGTGAAAGGAAAACTGGCTGTATGGGATGGTGGTCGCGTACTGGCAACTCACGTTGAACTTGCAGGACGCGTTACGCAAAAAGATGCCCCGTCTTCCAATAGCGATCATGCCACACACGTTGCTGGTACGCTGGCTGCTACAGGAGTTAATCCGAATGCGAAGGGAATGAGCTTCGGCCTGCAGGAATTGCTCGCTTATGACTTTAGTTCTGATAATAGCGAGATGACCACAGCAGCACCTAACCTGCTTATATCAAACCACTCTTATGGATTCAATGCCGGCTGGAATTATAATACAAATGTAAACCCGGCGCGTTGGGAATTCCTTGGCAGGTTTGATGCCACTGAAGACTACCGATTTGGTTACTACTCCAATGACGCTGCTACCTGGGATGAGATCTCCTATAATGCGCCCTATTATCTGATCGTAAAATCAGCAGGCAATAACCGTAACGAAAACGGCCCCGCAGTGGGTCAGCCATACTGGCGTTACAATGCAGCCGGCGTGATGGAAGCTGCCGGTAACCGTCCCGCGGGAATCAGCAGCAACGATAGTTATGACATCCTTTCAACTAACAGTACTGCAAAAAATATCCTGCTGATCGGTGCGGTAAATGCTATCCCTACAGGGTATACGCGTGCAGCAGATGTGGTGATGTCAAGCTTTAGCAGCTGGGGACCAACTGATGATGGACGCATTAAACCGGATGTTGTGGCAAATGGTGTCAGCCTGTTATCCAGTGTGGCAACGTCCAATACCGCTTATGGAACATTGAGCGGAACATCTATGTCAAGCCCTAATGCGTCAGGATCTCTGCTTCTCTTGCAGGAATATTATGCACAAAAGAACAGTGGTAATTTTATGCGTTCTGCGACATTGAAAGGAATGGTGATCCATACAGCTGATGAGGCAGGACCTGCTGCGGGGCCCGACTATCAGTTTGGTTGGGGGCTTATCAATATGCAGAAAGCCGCAGCCATGATCACCAATAACAACAATGGAACGATCATCCGGGAAGAAGTACTGGCCAATGGCGGTTCACTTACACTGCCTGTTGTTGCATCCGGCGACGGTGTGCTGCGCGCGACTATTTCATGGACTGATCCGAAGGCCGCTGTTGAATCAGTGGTAAGTGCCCTGAATAATCCCAATAAAAAACTTATTAATGATCTTGATATCGTTATAAAAAGAGGAGCAACAGTTTATCGCCCATGGACGCTTACGCCGGCGATACCCAGTGCTGCTGCAACGCGTGGTGATAATACGCTCGACAACGTGGAAAAGATCGAGTTACCTGATGTGATCCCGGGAGAAACCTATACCATCGAGATCACGCACAAAGGCACGCTTCAATCCGGTTCACAGGCATACTCCCTGCTGGTAAGTGGTGTGGCCGCGCAACCTTATTGCACATCCAACCCAACCAGCACAGCCGGTGCCAGGATCGATAGCGTCTCGTTCTCAAATATCCGCCGCCAGAACCCGGCCGGGTGCACGAACTACACGAACAACACTTCTATAACAGGCAATGTGGAACCCGGCCAGGTCCTGCCTATCTTTATACGCCTTAACAGCTGCGATGCAACCAATGCTGATAAGATCGTTAAGGTATTCATTGACGCCAACAATGACGGAGATTTCACAGATGCAGATGAAACACTCGCAACAAGCGGTGTGATCAATGGTAATGGAGATTTTACGGGCAGCGTCACCATTCCATCTTCACTGGTTGCCGGCAGATACTCCATCCTCCGGATCGTTATGCAGGAAACAAATAATGCAGCAGGAGTAACTTCCTGCGGAACATATACAAGAGGAGAAACCCAGGATTACCGTATCATGGCAGTCACACCTTCTCTCGATTTCGGCATAGCTGAACTTGTATCTCCGGAGCAGGGCAACTGCGCAGCTTCTGCTCAATATGTATCCGTCCGCATCCGCAACTATGGCTCAGCGAATAAAAAAGATATTCCGTTAACGGCAGTTGTAAGACAGGGAACAACTACTATCGCAACGCTTACCGCTACCTATACTGATAGCATTTATTCATTAACGGACGAAGTATATACATTCCAGACTCCGGTTACGATCGCTGCTGGTTTACCTTACACTGTAACAGTAACCACGGCATTCCCGGGTGATCAGAACCCATCCAATGATCAAACGGTGTTCAGCTTCACAAGCCGTGCTAAAGCCCCGGCTCCAACGGGCTCTGCCATTGTCTGCGGAACCTCTGCCCAGTTGAATGTGACTTCAGCCAATGGTGCTGTTCCTTATACGTGGTACAGCAGCGCGACAGCAACCACCCCACTTGCTACAGGAATGAGTGTAAGCACAAATACTGTTCTGCCTACTTATTACCTGAGCACTGGAGAGGTCCCTAAACTCGGACCGGCCACTAAACAGGTGTTTACTGATGGAGGTTATAACACGTTCAACGGCAACATCGTTAAATTCACGACATCGGCACCTGTTACAATGCAGACGGCCAGACTATACATCGGAACACCAGGAAAGATCACGCTGACATTGCGCCAGATCGTTTCTGAAAACGCGAACGGGTCTTATACTTATTACCCGGTGTCGACAAAAACTATCGATGTAACGGCTACTGCACCAACACCACCGGTACCTGGCGCAAATAATAATAACCCTGCGGATCCTGGAGCTGTCTATTATCTCGGGATAGAATTCCCTACGCCGGCCAATTATTATCTGCTGATCGATTGTAGCAATGGTGCGTCTATTTTCAGAAATAACAATATCACGTCTACCGCACATTACCCGTACAGCGTTCCAGACATTATTTCCATTACAGGAAATACCGCAACGGACCCTGCCGGTGTTGATCAGAATTACTTCCAGAAATTCTATTATTTCTATTATGATATCGGCCTTAAACTGCCTTATTGCTCTTCCGACCGTGCGGCCATTGTAGCTACCACTCCTACAGCACCCGTGATCACACAAAACGGAAACGTGCTCAGCAGTAGCGCAGCAAGCGGCAACCAATGGTACCTGAATGGATCACCAATTGATGCAGCAACCGGACAAACATATACACCGACTGTCAATGGTGTTTATACAGTTGCAGTAAATAATGGCGGATGTTTGCTGGTTTCAAACCAGATCAACTTTACGACAACAGCTGTAGTGAATGTAGATCCGGATGAGATCGGTATGAAAGTGTCTCCGAATCCTGCTCCAGCAGGAAGATTCACCCTTCAGCTGAATACAAATACAAGAAGCAATCTGGAC
>JBEVKW010000203.1:0-10785 GCA_040509495.1 Chitinophagaceae bacterium
ATCAGGGTTTTACATATACTTCAATCGTTCCTTTCGTGTCTCCTCTGCGAGGAGCCGCAAACGAATCGATTTTATTGTAATGCATCAGCAGGCTATCACGTACGCGGAAGGGATAAAAATTGTTTAAAGTTGGGATAAGCTCAAATATCACCAGGTCGTATTCGTGATCTGCAATTTTCTTTTCAAACATTTCTGCCTGCTTATTGAACATTCCCACACCAAGATGATACCATAGCGGGTAATGGCTTCCCTTTTCCAACTCAAAAGGTATTTCAGCAGCGAGCGGGGTGAGTTCACTCATGTTCAGTACACGCAAAGGTTTTTTACTTTTAACCATATCAAGGTTCATGATCCGGTTAATGCCGTCAACAGTGGGTTGGGGCATGTAGATCTTCTTGAAAGTTTTCAGGTTGGAGAATTTCCACTCTGCAAGCGGAATATCTGTGGTATCCCTGGCTGCGATCATATAAGTTTTCTTATTCACCACGTTTTCTCCGGTGGGAGAAACAGTAGCATGACTTGGCGGGAATGCGCGTTCTGCGATCCGTTGTATATATTTCCAATAGGTGCCGCTCCACCAGATAATAATGCCAAAAGTGAAGGCGCCCACTACTGCCGGCTTATTTACATTTATCGGCATCAATGCGATCATTTGCATAAGAATGAAAGCAATCGCAAAGCTGTGGAAGAAAATGTTATTGTCCGGAGGAATATAACTTGTTACCTGGAATACAGCTCCTTCGCCCAGAATGCCAATGGTCAGCAAAAGGAACAGCATTGTTTTTTGATCATTCCATAGTTGCTTCCATTTAGAAAACCGCATAACAAGCAATACAATGATAAGGAACAGGTAGAACTTGATCCATTGGGAAGCTGTGAAGAATTCATCGATGATCTCGAAAGGCGAGATACGGGCAGAATGGGGAGCCTGTCCATGATTGAACCAGTAACCGAACCCATATCCTGATAATGGAAGAATGAATAACAGGAACACGGCTACCAGGGCACCTGTGTAAACCAGTAAAGGCTTGAACCGGCGTTCCTGCAGTGCTACATAGCCGAGAATAGCAAAGCTGAGGAGTATTGCCATTGCGCCAGCATCCTGTTTCGTAAAAAATGAACAGCAGCTAAAGAACGCGGCAAGAGCAAGCCCGGCAATATTCCACTTCGGGTTTGATGAAGTAATGGCTTTTAACAGGAAAGCAAGGCCGATAAATTCATATACGATCACCGTGTGATTATACCATGGCCAGAAGTTAAAGAATGAAAAGGAAAGGCAATAGACCAGCACGGACAGGAAGCGTATTCCAGGCGCTACGTCCATACTTTTCATAATGGAACGAAAGGCGAGGCCCGAAATAATGTTGATAAACACCTGGGCTTTAATAAGCGTGATCATTTGCGGACCGAAAATCTTGAAAAAGATGGCCGGGATCACCCAGTACATACCTCCCAGCGGTGTTCCAAAGTCTCTGAAAGGTAACTGGCCTTCGCTCATGCGATAAGCCCCCTCCCACGACAGAAAGATATTTACCCGGTAAGGAAAGGAAACGAATAGAGGTACCAGCGCCAGGCCCACGATCAGGGCAAATTCGGCTACTGACAGGTAATTCTTCTTTTCATAAGTCGTAAGGCTCATAGAATCAGTTAATTTCTGTAAACATAAAACAAAAAGTATAATAGTAAAAGCCTGATGGGGATAGATGGTGAAATGCCACGGTTTTGTTGATCCGCTGAATAAAAAAGCGGAAGCCCTGAGGCTCCCGCTTAGCGTTTATGATCGAAACGATAATTATTACTTACCAGCCAGCAAAGCCGAAGCGCTGCTGTAATCGAGATTGATCAGGTCATCGGCAGATGTACCTTTTTCTTCCAGGCTGGCGATCTTTGCAGAGGAAACGATCGCATAAGAGAACTCAATGCCGGACAAAGAACCCAATGCTTTGCTGTCAGTGGCAGAAAGCTGAATTCCGCCGTTTTTGATCTCATAGCTCCACTCTACTCCTGATGCCTGCGTAAAAGGAAGCGTGTTGACTGCATTGCTTTCTTTTGAGAAAACCAGCACCATACCTCCTGCAACAACAGCCGAATCAATTGCGGGATCATTGATCTGACCAGTTGCAGCTGCACCTTTGCCTGTTGAGCTGCTGCTGAAATTTACCGATCTCCAGGATGAGAACTGAGCCGTTGTGCCTGCTGCGGCAACTTCCTGCTGTTGAAACAATTCGTCATTTTGTTTTTGGCAAGAAGCTAAGAAGATGGTGCCTGCCAGAAGTAAGAAAGATATCTTTTTCATATTTATAAATAATAAGGTGATTTATTGGATTAGTTTTTCACGATGATGGTTGACTCTTCGCTGTCGTTTGTTTTAGCGGTGAGCACATAAGTACCTTTAGGCAGTGAGCCAAGTGATACATATTGCTGGCTAAGTCCTTTTGCAGCTTTGTTGAGTGTAACCTGTTTAACAACCGAACCAGCCTGGTTAGTGATCGATACAGTGAAAGAACCGGTATAATCATTGTTCAATTTCACCATTGCGCGATCGGTCAGCGGGTTAGGATACACTTCAAGTGAAGCAGCTGTTGCAGCAGCTCTGCCGGTGGTTGAAGCTGTTGTAGTACCACCACCTTCAGTGATCGTGAAACCATTCAGATAAGTGTACAGTTTAGATCTTTTCAGCGTGATCACGATAACACCGCTGGAAGAAGGGGTCAGGTTAGCAAATACCGCTTTAACTGTTTTGTTGTTATAAGTAACAACAGACTGATCGGATGATCCTGAATTGAAAGTCGTAGTGTTATCAGGGTTACTGTTACGTCCAGCATACAACTCGATGTCATATTTCTTGGATGGTGTCAGACCAGTGATAGTCAGCGTACGGCTTGTCATATTCGAGTAGCTTGAGTACCGCAGTACTTCCGCAGGAGCCATACCACCGCCATATCCTGAACCATTATCACCAACTGCAGTGCTGTGGCTGATTGACGCTTTCACGCTGGATGTAGTAGCATCAGAGTACTTCAGGTTTGCAGAAGTAACATTTGTAGATGCGCCCGCACCGATGTTCCAGTTATTCCACTCACCATTTGAATATGAATTCGAACCACCAAATACACTCACTTTGATATATTTCGCTGTTGTAGATGGAGGATTTGGAGCAGAAGCAGGTGACGCTACATTAACCGTTACATCGCTGTATGCAGTTGCACCGCGGTTATCAGTTACAGTCAAACGGAATACATATGTACCAGAAACCAGTCCGCTAACTGTTGGGTTATTAATTGCTGCATTGCTGATAGAGAAAGAGCTTGGACCAGAAACTTTTGTCCATGCATAAGAAGCTATAGAACCGTCAGGGTCGGTTGCAGAACCAGCTAATTGTACAGCGTTTGAAGGCAATACAAGTGATACGGCAGAACCTGCGCTAACAGTTGGTGCAACATTCGGCGTTGTTGCTGCTCCTCTTGAGTAGCTCAACATCCACTCGTACATATTCTTACCATTTTCTCTGTAATTAGGGTCAGAAGCTTTTGACCAGCAATCATGACCGCCTACAGGGAAAATAGTTGTCTTTGCTTTCGGGTTTGTTGCAGTAAGGTTAACACCATTTACCCAGTTGTTGGTGGTGTTAATAGAAACAGTGGGATCACCCTGGTTGTGGAAAGCCCAAACCGGTAAGTTTGCTGTACCGATGTTCTTTGCTGTATTGACGCTATATGTAGCAGCGCCACACATAGGAACGATCGCAGCAAGTCTTTTAGCAGACTCGAGTTTTGTACCGCCCAGTTTCCATACGAATCCCCCGCCAAGACTAAGACCCGTTGCGTAGATCCTGTTAGGATTAACACGATAATTTGCAATCGCATAATCGATCAGCATATTCAAGGTAACATCCACTACACTTGAATTCTTCATCTGAGGAGCAAGCACAATAAACTTATGCGTTTGTCCATCAACAGTAAATGATTGAGGAAACTTTCCTTCTTTAATAAGTTTTGGCACACCATTCGCCAATACTTTAGGGAGTTGCCCTGGACTTCCATCTCCCATCTCACCCATACCGTGAACAAAGATCAGGAGCGGATAGGTTTCATTACCTGAACCGTATCCGACGGGAAGAGACTCATAGAAGCCCTGGATATTGGAAGCGATGTTTACGTAACGAGGCGTTAACGTCTGTGCACTCGTCGTGAAGTAAGAAAAGAAGGAGCATAGCAATGCCAATACAGTCATCATAGGACTGCGAAGAGCCTGGTTTTTCATTTCTAGAAACGGGGTTTTTAATGTTTAAATAAGGGGATTAATTTACTCACCACTAATCGCACAGTTGGACGCAAGGACTATGCCAACTAACGTGATATTTTTCCTTGTTATTCACACTTTGCATTTTGTTTTTAATGTTTTTGATACACATGTGCATGTATTTATACACTGCACAAATAATTGTTGAATACACTATACAACTATCCTCGATATATTAGGCTGGTGGAAAATTCAGTTCAAACTTCTTGGTTGCAAGCGAAGCGAAATGCTGATTCGATGGTGGGCTTGTGTAATTAATTACATTGCAAAGGAACGCCATAACCAACTCTCAAAAAATAGAATATATTATGATCATCTTGTAGTCGATATTCTATTAAAATCTTGTTATATATTTTTACAAGCTTATCTGTAGATTCACATTATTCTCTATAGGCCATTTATCTGCCGTCTTCAACGATTTGCATAATATCAAACATGCGATTATGCATTAAATCGATAATGCATGCGACATTTGCCATCTTCATAGCGTTTATATTTCATGTTGATTGCATCGATTACATCTTCCAGGAAAAGAATATTATTAGCGAACAAAACTTACGATACCGATGCTATCCATGCCTAAGCGAATACGCACTTTTTACAATCAACTGAGAAATCTTAACTTTTTTACTGTCGCTACCGGCTGAACAGCAGTGACTCGTCCAGGCTTTACATGTGTAAAAAATGCATCTCGCGAGTTTGTCATCATTTATATCGAACGTATATATTACCGCCGGCCTGTAGGGATCTGTGTTCGACTGAAGCCTCTCTCCTTCCTATCATCTGCTGAGTTATTTACTCCGTAATACCGGGACGTGATAAAATACCCAGGTGGCCGGCAATGGTAACCGGCTGACTCATAGATATTTTTCGCTGGAAATGACCATGCGCGGCCTTTTGGATGGTTTTCAGGTTAATTTTCCTGCATCCCACGCGAAAGCGCTATTAGGTTTGCGTATTAGTTTGTATTTTGTCGCGTAATTTAACCTACAGTGGCTTATTTCAAACTATTGAGACCCAAAGACTGGGCAAAAAACCTTTTCCTCTTTATTCCTCTTTTTTTCGCCGGACAGCTGGAAGATTTGCATAAAGTGGTAGAATTATTCTGGGGCTTCCTCTGCTTTTCCGCAGTTGCAAGCAGTATCTACATTTTAAATGATTACCGGGACATAGAAGATGACCGGAAACACCCGGTCAAATGCAACCGCCCGCTGGCAAGTGGCGCCGTGGCAAAACCGACCGCACTGATCATCGCAATCGCACTGATCATTGCCGGGTTTGCCGGAGCAATGCTGATCAGGGAGAAGTTCGCATTTGTACTCGCGATCTACTTTGTGATCAACCTTGGCTATTCATTCGGACTGAAGAATGTATCTATTCTTGATATCATTCTTCTCGCCGCCGGATTTGTATTAAGGCTGAAAGCCGGCTCCGTCATCTCCCAGATCTCCCTGTCTGAATGGATCGTGATCATGGTCTTTCTGCTGGCCCTCTTCATGGCAATCGGCAAAAGGCGTGATGATGTGCTGCTGAAACTTCAGTCAGGTGTAGACATGCGTAAATCTGTAAAAGGGTACAACCTTGACTTTCTCAATACCCTGCTTGCCCTGATCTGCGCGGTGATCATCGTTGCTTATTTCATGTATACTATGTCTGCGGGTACAATTTCACGCCTGGGCACTTATCGCCTTTATTATACCTGCCTTTTCGTGATCGCCGGGATCATGCGATATCTGCAGATCATTTTTGTTTTCTCAGATGCAGGCTCCCCTACCAAGATCCTGTACAAGGACAGGTTTATTCAGATCACCCTGCTTCTCTGGATCATCAGCTTTTTTGCGATCATTTATCTGAAGCGCGTAACGATATTTGAGTAAGTGAAAGGCATTTAACGCTATTATTCCACCACAAAAACGCATGATGCCAACTGTATTAATCCTGGGAGCAACATCTGACATCGGATTCGCGATTGCCAAGAAGTTTGCTTCAGAGAAATATGCTGTTCAGCTGGCCGGCCGTCAGCCGGACTCTCTTCAACCGCTTCAGTCCGATCTCCAGATACGATACGGAATAGCATGCAGCATTCATCGCTTTGATGCAGAGGACGTACTGTCGCATCAATCGTTTTATACTTCGTTACCGGTCAAACCGGATGTCTGTATTTGCGTAGTCGGATACATGAATGATAATGACAAAGTAATTGCAGACATTCGCGAAACAACCAGGACTATCAATGCCAATTACACCGGGCCTGTTTCTATTCTGAATATTGTAGCCGCTGATTTTGCAGCGAGAGGATCCGGTGAGATCGCTGGTATCAGTTCAGTCGCCGGCCTGCGGGGAAGACAAAGCAACTATATTTATGGCAGCGCCAAGGCAGGATTCACCGCTTATCTGTCTGGTCTCCGGAATAACATGTTCCATCATAAAGTGCATGTAATGACGGTGCTTCCCGGGTTTGTCAACACTCGTATGACTGCTGACCTGGACCTTCCCAAACTGCTCACTGCCCAGCCGTCCGAACTGGGCGAAGCGATCTATAAGGGTTTGAAAAAGAAAAAGAATGTTTTGTATGTGAAATGGTTTTGGCGTTGGATAATGCTGATCATCACAAGCATTCCGGAATTCATGTTTAAAAAGAAAAAACTGTGAGTAAGGGTATCGCTTTTTTCGATTTTGATGGAACGATCACTACAAAAGACACGCTTCTCGAGTTCATCAAATATGCGAAGGGTCATTTACCCTTCTATGCCGGCTTTGCGCTCAACTCTCCCTACCTGGTTGCTTATAAACTCAAACTGATACCCAATCAGCTGGCGAAAGAAAAAGTATTAGCTCATTTTTTCAGGAATATGCCATTGGTTCAATTCCAGGAGATCTGCGATGCCTTTGCGAAAAATGCATTACCTGCATACTTACGTCCGGGAGCACTGAAAGAGATCAGCGACCTTCAGCAGAAAGGCATCCAGGTGGTAATCGTCTCGGCATCGCCCGAAAACTGGATAAAAAACTGGGCCACGTCTGTGAATGCTTCCCTAATCGCAACGAAACTGCAGATCGAAGGAAACCGGCTGACCGGAAGGATCGAGGGAAATAATTGTTATGGAGAAGAAAAAGTAAGGCGGATCCAGGCATCGTATATACTTGCTGACTATGATGATGTGTATGCCTACGGAGACACGTCCGGCGATAAGCCGATGCTATCGTTGGCGAAACATTCTTCCTACAGGCCTTTTCGTGATCGTTAACCGAGATTTCCCTTTTTCAGCTCTGTAAATGCATAGTCGCAGGCACGTGCTGTAAGCGCCATGTAAGTCAATGAAGGGTTCTGACAGGCTGAAGACGTCATACAACTTCCGTCTGTGATGAACACATTCTTTACTTCATGCATCTGGTTCCATTTATTAAGGACGGATGTTTTAGGATCGTGCCCCATACGCGCGGTACCCATTTCATGAACGCAATCGCCACCGGTTGAATTATAATCGAAGCCTTCAACATTCCTGAATCCGGCAAGATCAAGCATCTCAATAGCTGACGCTTTCATATCCTTTCGCATCGCACGTTCGTTCTCGCCGAACTGGAAATGCACAGATACAAGCGGGATACCCCATTTATCTTTCTTGCTTTCATGCAGGGCCACGCGATTTTCATAATAAGGTAAGGTCTCACCCCAGGCTCCCATCCATAAAGTCCAGTTACCCGGCGAAGTCAGTTCTTTTTTAAAATCTTCTCCAAAGCCGGGAAGTCGTTTGGACGTATCGAACCAGGTTTCACGTTCACCGTCGGCCTGGTAGGCAAACCCTCTTAAATAATCGTTCCTTTTCGTACCGGCATCAAGGTTGCGGAAGCGTGGGATATAGATGCCGACCGGCCGGCGGCCAACATAGTATTTGTCTTTGAACCCGTCGAAGACTCCTTTTGCACCAACCCGGAAATGGTGATCCATCAGATTATGGCCTACCTGTCCGCTGGAATTTCCCAATCCCTGCGGAAATGCCGATGAAACCGAATTCAATAATATCTGGGCTGATCCTATAGTGGACGCATTGAGGAAGATGATATCCGCGAAGTATTCGTAGGTTTTATTTGTTTCCGCATCGATGATCCTTACCCCGGTCGCTTTCTTTTTATCCTTATCATATATTATGTCCACCACAATAGAAAAAGGGCGCAGTGTCAGGTTACCTGTTGCTTTCGCAGCTGGTATGGTTGCAGCGTTGCTGCTGAAATAGCCGCCGAATGGGCAACCGCGGCTGCAAAGGTATCTGTACTGGCAGGGCCCTCTGCCCTCCCATCCTTTGGTAAGGTTGGCGATCCGGCCCATGATCACTTTACGGCCGGGCATCCCATGTTCGATCTTGTCTTTGAAATGCTCTTCAACACAATTCATTTCCATGGGTGGAAGGAAAAAGCTGTCTGGCAATTGCGACAATCCCTCCGCTTTCCCGCTTACACCAACGAACTTCTCTACATACTCGTACCAGGGGGCAATATCTGCGTAACGGATCGGCCAGTCAACGCCCGTTCCATCTTTTGCATTTGCTTCAAAATCCAGGTCACTAAGGCGATAACACTGCCGGCCCCATGTCAGCGAACGCCCACCTACCTGGTATCCCCGGATCCAGTGAAAAGGCGATTCCTGTTCGTAAGGATGGTCTTTATCTTTTACAAAAAAATGTTTGTTGCCTTCGTTATAGCTGATACTCTGGATGGGACTTTCTTCTTTATCCTTTGTGGAGTTTTCGAGCCGGTGAGGTAATTCCCATGGAGGCAGCATGGCCGTCGGATAATCGCGTACATGTTCCACGTTCCGGCCGCGTTCGAGAAGTAATGTTTTCAGTCCTTTCTGACAAAGTTCCTTTGCTGCCCAGCCGCCGCTGATCCCGGAGCCTACAACAATTGCGTCAAAAGTATGCTGAGAAATGGCTTTGCCATTAATATTTTGTTTCGGATCGCCCATTTTGTTTGGATAAGGTTTTATTGGGTTGCCCAGGCTTTTTGTCCGGGCGTAAGATCTGTATTGGCGTAACGCCCGGGAACGGCATCATAAGCAAAGGCGCGGCTTGCTCCAGCTTTTGAGGTGCAGAAACCCAGTACGGTATATTTTTTCAGGGTAGTAAAAAAGGGATCGCCAAGAAGTTTGTGTTCAACTTTGGCCACATTTCCTGTCAAAAGGGTGCTCTTTTTTTCATAATGGGCGAGAATACTTGCCTTATCTGCTGCCGAACATTCATGGAATGGAGTGCCATACGTAAGGGCGGAATAGGCTGCAAGATCTTTTAACCCATCGATAAACCGGTTCTGTGTGGCGGTGGATGTGTTTTCCTTCAGTATAAATGCGATGAATTCTCCAACAGCAGCTTCTTTCGCACCGGGAGTGTCTGTTTTGGGGATGATCGTTTCTGCCAGTTCATTGATCAGTGGTACAGCACCACGCAAAAAATCAAAATCCGGCGATTTGAAAACCTGGTACACTTTTATGCCAGAAACTGCAGCTACAGCTCCCCCACTCAATAAGAAAAATCTCTTAATAAACTTTTTGCGCTCCATTAAATTCTCAGAATTACAGTACAAGATATATTGGTTTTCTGAAAAATAAAATATACATCTACAAGTGGTAAGCATGCTGGCTGAAAATTTCCGGGAACAGGTGGAGAACCGCAAGAAATACCCGAAAAGATTTGCGGAGCCTTTTGAAAACCTCTAATTTCACATTCTATTGCCAATATCCTTTGTGTAGACCACCTTGACGATTGCCTTTTTTGTCCCAAGGTTATATCCGCCTATAGATTTTACAAAATCTGATCGATATGAACCATAAATCTACACTGCACTCTCTATTTGTATTATGCCTGCTTTGTGCTTCCCTTGCAGGATTTAGTCAGAATGCTTACCGGAGCAAGCAAACCGGAGCCAATTACTCGTGGACTACCATTGCCAACTGGGAGACTTTTAATGGAACATCGTGGGTACCCGCCTCTGCTTATCCTGTTAGCACCGATGGAATCATTACCATATCGGCAGCAGACAGTATTACACTCAGTACAGCGATAACGGTTGACCAGTTAGTAGTCGATGGGATACTTGCTATATTCAGCTCATCCCAAACCCTTAATGACGGCGCAGGCGTCGATCTGCAGGTTAACGGCAAACTGCATATGGGTTTGAACGGAACCCTCAATGGTGCTGGCAGTTTACAAGTGAATGCTTCCGGCACGTTATCATTTTTACTCAGCGGAGCCCGGGTGAGGACAATCACCACAAACAATGGGAACACCATTGTTGCAAACCCAACCGGTACCACCGGGATAGAAACAAATTCGTTTACGAACAACGGAACATTTACGATCAATTCTGGAGTATTTTCTATTAACAACTGTGAGTTGATCAATAACAATCTTGTCGTAATAAACTCTGTCTCTCCCGCCAGCTATATCCTGTCAGCGGGTACTGCTCCGGCAGGTCAGTTGAACAATACTG
>JBEVKW010000204.1:0-4857 GCA_040509495.1 Chitinophagaceae bacterium
GCGTAGCCTTGATCTTTTTTTGTTACTTTTTTTGCATCAAGGCAAAAAAAGTAAACGGAGTCTCCGACCCCCTCGGAAAAAAAGCGCCTTGCCCGCCCGGCAAAAAACGCTTCTCCATTCTAAAAAATTAAACGGCCACGAACTAATCCGTGGCCGTTTAACCTCTATATTTTTTGAAACCCTTATCGATTTCCCAATGTATACATCGTACCCTGCGGCTGCGGATTACCTCCCGCTTTCTCCAGCGTAATCGCAAATGCTTGTGCGCCTGACGCATTATTCATACGAAGCAGCAACGGACGTTGCCCAACAAGATATTCGTTATTGATCATGCCGAGATCAACTGGTTTACCATCGAGTATCGCCCAAAGCTGGTATTGTTTATCACTGGCCGGTTTCGGCAGGTTGTTGACCAGCAGGAAAACGCTTTTCGTGGTGCTATCCCAATACACAGTCGTGTAAGATGCCGGAGAAGCGTCCAGACCTTTCATCGCCGTCATTTGCACATTAGGATTCATCAAAGTGGCCATATCTTTTTCGAGATCAGCCAGTCTGCCAGATGCGGCGGTATAATTTGCTTTAAGCTTGTTGTTTTCGTTGAAGAGCGAGATATTCCAGAACAGGCTTCCGACAAGTAAGACCACTGCGGCGGCAGCGGCGTACTTGATCCAGCTGGTTTTCACGACAGCGGCTCCGCGGTCGATAGCAACAACCCTGGCTTCCCGCGCTTTACTGTCCTTGAATACAGCAGCCGTCACCTGCTCTTTGAAAGCTGGTGGAGGAATAATGGCATTGTTCATCGCCTGTTGTTCCAGGGATGTTTCAAAAGCTATGCGTGCCTCAAGTACCTCGGGGTGCTGCGCGCTCATCTGCTCGAACTCGCGCTGTTCCTCCGGAGATGCCAGGCCTAACACATAGCTCTCAACAATACCACTTGATATGTATTCCTGTACGTTCACTACTGTTTTATCAATGTTCTTAAATGAATCAATGCACTTCTTATACGCGTCTTCACCGTTCCCAGTGGAATATTCAATGCCTTTGAAATTTCGTCATGAGTATATCCCTGGAAATATGATAGATCCACCAGTACCCGGTGTTCTTCTTTCAGTTGGTTCAATACTTTCCTGAGCCCGACATCATCGACCTGTGGTCCTGTGGCGGGTAAATTGTGATCAGCATTTTCAGGAATGGAATGGTTCTTAAGAGAGTCCTGGTAGCCTTTCGATCTTATCTTATCAATGGCAGCGTTTCTTGCAATATTCATCATCCAGGTAAAAAGACGGCCTTTTGCAGGATCATACAATTCTATCTTCCTCCAGATGTTCACAAACACTTCCTGAAGCACATCTCTTGCGGTTTCCTGGTCCGAAACAATTCCTCCAACAACACCCAATAATGCTCCCGCATAATTATCATACAGGTACCCAAACGAGCTTTCCTGCCGCTGTTGCAGCAAGCTGACAAGCTCCTGTTCGCTGTATTTTTGGGTAATGTTCAAGCTTATGGGTTAAGAGGGAAAGAAAGAAAGAATGTTTTTCTTTCTCTCATTAACAATAACACGGTTGGTTTGCGTATTACTGTTTAAATATACGGAATGTTATAATTGTTGGATTTAATGGGCGGATTATCCTACAACTGCTTCGTATCCTGCGGCATCCAGCAATGCATCGACATCTGCCGGGTTGTCAACTTTCATTTTCACCATCCAGCCTTCTCCGTAAGGATCCGAGTTCACCAGCTCTGGTTGATTTGCCAGCTCAGGATTCAATTCCTCGATGCTTCCAGCTACCGGCAGAAACAGGTCAGATACCGTTTTTACTGCTTCTACAGTACCAAAAACTGCGCCCGCAGCCAGTGCCTTACCAATTGTTTCCACCTCAACATATACGATATCACCCAGTTCACGCTGAGCAAATTCTGTAATGCCAATAGTTGCAATATCGCCTTCAAGGCTGATCCATTCGTGGTCTTTTGTATAACGGAGATTCGCTGGGTAACTCATACTGAACATTTTAATGCGCGAATATACACTAAACACGAATAATTCGCGAATGGCCGCGAATGAACGCGAAATACACCCTAAGCGGATCTGATCAGATTGGGATATGATCAATTATAATATGATGATTTTCAGTCACTATATTTCGCCCCATTTTCGAGTGCCCCCTGCGTGAAATCCCTGTTCGCGCGCATTCGCGGCCGCATTGGTACCCCATTCGCGTTTCGCCGGAGATATAGTGCCGTTCATGCCAGTTTTTGCACCACTTGTCGGCAAGTGATTTACCAATGGATGACACAGAATTACCTTTGTGCACCTTATCTAAAAGAGGGATTGTATGAGAAAATTACTGACACTACTAACTGTTGCTGTTTTGACGACCACAGCATCTTTCGCACAAAAAATTTCCGGCGCTGTAAAGGATCAGCAAGGAAAAGGACTTGAAAAAACAACTGTATCCCTGCTAAAAGCTAAAGACTCCTCCGTTGTTAAACTTACCGTTTCTGACAATCAGGGTGGATTTCAGTTTCCCGCCGATCCGGGCAAATACCTTATCAGCGTTTCCTATGTTGGCTATCAACCCGCTTATTCAAAAGTTTTTGACGTGGCAGCCGCTGATGTGACAGTTGACGCGCTGACCTTATTAAAAACGGAGGGAACACTGCAAGGCGTTACCGTGGTTTCAAAAAAACCACTCGTTGAGGTAAGGGCTGATAAAACCATTATGAACGTGGAAGGAACGATCAACGCAGTGGGCCAGGACGCCCTCGAACTTCTGCGTAAATCACCCGGCGTTATGGTAGATAAAGATGATAATCTTTCCCTTGCCGGCAAGAATGGTGTGCAGGTCTTCATCGACGGTAAGCCAAGCCCGCTTTCCGGTGCTGACCTTGCTGCATACCTTAAAACATTACAGTCTTCACAGATCGAAGCAGTGGAACTCATCACCAACCCTTCAGCCAAATATGAAGCAGCTGGTAATGCAGGTATCATCAATATCAAACTGAAGAAAAATAAAACCTTCGGAACAAATGGTTCCGTCAATGCAGGTTATGCCATTGGTACTTATGGAAAGTATAATGGCGGCCTGGCGCTGAACCATCGCAATTCAAAAGTGAACCTGTTTGGTAACTATAACTATAACCGTAGCCTGAACGTAAGCAATTTCAAATTGTACCGCGCGCAGGGAGATTCGATCTTTGACCAGGTCAACCGCATGAAGAATTATAACGACAATGGCCACAACTTCAAAGCGGGTATGGATTACTTCCTGAATGCGAAAAGTACTATTGGCGCTATCGTAAATGGTAACCTCTCCGATGGAAAAAATGAAACAGACGGTCCGATGAATATCCTTTACCGCCCAACCAACCAGGTAGTTCGCCTGCTGGAAGCAGGTAATGATAATGATGTGAAAAGGGACAACCTCAACTTCAACGTTAACTACCGCTATGCTGTGACCGGCGGAAGCGAACTTAACGTGGATGCAGATTACGGCTTCTATAAAAACAGGAGTACACAGTACCAGCCGAACCACTATTTTGACATTATAAATGGCCAAAAAGTGGCGACCTACAGCAATGTTTACCGGATGATCGCGCCGACAGACATCGACATCTATTCACTCAAAGTTGACTACGAGCAGAACTTCAAAAAAGGAAGATTGGGTCTTGGCGGTAAAATCGGGTATGTAAATACAGATAACGATTTTCAGCGCTACGATGTGTTTGGTAATACAGACGTTCTCGACAGGGACCGCAGTAATAAATTCACCTATAAGGAAAACGTGAATGCTGTATACGCTAATTATAACAGGGCGTTCAAAGGCTTTATGGTCCAGGCTGGTCTGCGCGTGGAGAATACTGATTCAAAAGGCCGTTCAACAGGCTTGCAACGTCAGAATGGAAACTATGTACCCTACGATTCATCTGTTAACAGGAACTATACAGACTTCTTCCCAAGTGCTGCTATCACCTTTACCAAGAATCCAATGAGCCAGTTTGGTCTGACCTATAGCCGTCGTATCGACCGCCCGGTTTACCAGGATCTGAATCCATTTGAGTTCAAACTGAATGACTATACCTATATGAAAGGTAATACCCAGCTGAGACCGCAATACACTAACAGCTTCGGTATCACACACACCTATAAATACAGGTTGAACACTGCGCTGAACTACAGCCATGTGAAAGATATCTTCACGCAATTGCCGGATACGATCAATAAATCAGAAGCATTCCTGATCAAAAGAAACCTGGCAACACAGGATATCATCAGCCTTAATATCAGCTATCCCTTCCAATACAAATGGTATAGTTTCTTTGCTAACCTGAACTCCTATTATTCCCGCTACAAAGCCAACTTTGGTGGTGGCGACAGGAATGTGAACCTGGACGTGTTCGCCTTCAGCTTCTATATGCAGAATGGTTTCAAACTGAGCAAAACATTGTCTGCGGAACTTACCGGTTTTTACAACTCACCAACGATCTGGCAGGGTACATTTGAAAGCAAGGCGATCTACGGGATCGACGGCGGCTTTACAAAAACTATCCTGAGAGGAAACGGAACATTACGTGCAGTGGTAACAGATATGTTCAAGATCATGAAGTTCTCCGGAGAAAGCAATTTCACAGGAGTCACAAACATTGCAAGTGGTAACTGGGAAAGCCGTCAGTTCAAACTCAACTTCTCTTACCGTTTCGGTAGCAACCAGGTAAAAGCTGCGCGCCAGCGTAAGACAGGTTTGGATGAAGAGAACAAACGTGCAGCGGGACAGAGTACAACACCGGTTGGCCAATAAAAAATATTGAAAGTTATTCCTCAAAAGTAAAAGGGTTGATCGCAAGATCAACCCT
>JBEVKW010000205.1:0-10438 GCA_040509495.1 Chitinophagaceae bacterium
TCGCAGCGGACCTTTTCATTTTCACAGGGAAAAAGATAGATGGTGGTCAGGCGGTAGCTGAAAAGGGTAAGGCTTGAACTGTCCTCCTGCGGGCCGCTCCATCGCATAGGTAAGGGTTTGGTTAATGGTTGACCTGATCTGAAATACTGTATCTGTTTAAAGAAGCTGCCAGGATCGAACAAGAACCGGTGACTGATGGTCGAATGAAGAACATAGATCATTACACTGCTCTGTCAGACGCGCACTGCCACATTATCTATGCCGGCATGCCTCAGCCACCAGCACCGTTCAACTGACCATATTGAATATTCATTTCCGGAATCGAATGAGCACGGTCGCTGCCTGGCAACTTCTTTTGAAGCCTGTTTTTCAAGGATACTGGATGAGAAAAATTGAAAATTTCATACGGAACGGAGGGATTTTTTATGCCGGAAAATTGATTCAGCATTATCCCGCTGATTTATATAGGTATTGGTTTCAGTAAAAACGGCAAGGGTTCTTTTAAAAAACTGTCTGAAATCGTATCCGCCACGATACAATACTTTCCGGTGATGCCACCAGACCACAACTGCTGTTCCCGTCATAAGTATCGCCTGTGACAGCGAAAAGAATAAACGGCCGGACTTTGAACGCTTTCTTTGAAATTGTCTCAGCGCATCACACTGGAACAGGATATGCTGGTCTTCATCTTTAAGGATCTGCTTGCAGATGTCCTTCAGCAAACCCGAGGATGTGGCATTGAATAATGCCTGGTAATAAACTTTCGCAATGATCTCAGCCACGAGCAATACCCGGACGGTGTTTTCAATGCCGGAAAGCTGCCTGAGCCAGCGGAATACATTATCTACCCAATGCCCGCGCAGCAATGGAATACCTTTTCTTTTCATGTAAGCGGCAAGCACCATTGCATGACGCTGCTCTTCAGGAATAAAAAGCCGGATACAATCGAGGTAATCCTGATCTCCGAACTGTTGCGCAAATGCATAGAGATGTTTTCCTTCTGAATGCTCACCGCGTTGGAACTGCTGAAGGGACGAAGCGATCACTGCTCTCTCTTCCGCTGTCAACTCATCTGGACGATCAAGATCTATATGAGCAAAATGATTCCGGTTCTGCTCGTAATATTCTTTCCATCTTTTGAATATCATCATCGTACGTTTTAAAAGTTACCATTGAATTTTCCGGCAGAAATGCATGATCACCGCGAGAGTAGCAAACAATCCGATGCTGCCCAGCAATAATGAATAATCCTGCAACTGGAGAATGGTGAATACATAGCCGTACAATAACACAAGAAGGATAGACAGCAGCCAACTTAATTTGCCGGACGACAACACGCCTTTCACGAACCATCCGATCAGGCCGACCGTAGCAATGGTTGCCACCACGTAAGCCATATTGAACCCGATATATTCAGAGAACGATAGTAATAAGGTATAGAACATCAGTAACGCGATACCTACCAATCCATACTGAATCGGGTGAACTGATTTCTTATTCACCATTTCTATAATAAAAAATGCGGCGAACGTCAATACAATACAGAGAACAGCATATTTCACCGACCGCATTGTTTTCTGATAACCATTTACAGGAATGAACAAAGCGGTTCCGAATGACGCGCCTTCGAGATCATAAGAAGTCTCCTTCCAGGCTTGTGGGAATGTTCGTGTATGCGAGAGGCTCTTCCAGGTTGCGGTAAACCCATCTTTGGTAACATTATGATCAGGCAACTGACCTCCGGTAAAACTTGGCTCGGGCCATGTTGAGTTTAGTTTAACAGTTGTTTCTCTTCCAACAGGAGTGAACAGCAATTCTTTCGATCCATTGAATTTGATCGTTGAAGAGAAAATAATACGGCCGTCGGGATTTACCGAAACAGGTGCAGTAAAAGCTTTTTTCATGACGGCATTGTCAACCGTAGCAGGGTTTAAGGTAACGATCGAGTCATTCCACTTCAATTGCATCTCCTCTTTCAGACCCTTTGCGTCCTGCAGATCCACACAAACATGCGCTTCATTCCATAATACTCTTGCCGGATCGATCCGGATCTCTTTCAAAGGAATAGAATTGAACTGACCGGAAATATTGAGCGCAGAAGAATAAAGCATCACCTGGTAAATACCCCGGTGTCTTTCTTCGGGCCGGAGATCTCCTTCCACCATTAGTTTATCTGGCAGGATATACGCCTGCTTACGAAGATTTACAACGTCACCTGAGCTGTTGGTGACCGGTTCCTCGTAAGGCAATACCAGTACAGGCCCCGTAACATTCTGTGTTCCGGCCCATTTGCTGCTCACCTCATCAAACGCTTCTTTCTGCCGTTCTTCTCTTTCTTTTACCAGCTTCTCTACAAACATTGCCGGTATCAATAATAACAGTATCAGGCCTCCGATCATGAGGGCCTTGAAGAAGATCTTACTTTTTTGTACAGCTTGTTGCACCATTGATTCCATATAATATCGGGTTTGAAGTTTTATATTAAAACTGACGGGCTGCTTTTTTCAGTGTCAGGTAAAGCACGGTCATAAACATCGAGTAGACGAAGATCATACCCCAGTCCATCCTGTATTTTAACGGATGAATGATGATATCAAAGAGATCACTGAACAGTGAAAAGGGTTTGGAGATCACATCCCAGGAATTGAACCGCAAGTATCTGCCTATATAAATACCAAACGCATTCAACCACATTACCAAAAAAACGAACAGCAATGAAAATGATCTGCCGGTGATCGCGTGAAGGATGGTTTCAATTCGACGGACAGATAACAGGCCCAACAATAATCCATTCCATGCAAAAGAGAAGATCAGCGCGAGGTCAAACCATCCTGGCACATCGCCAAACTCATGCAGGTGAAAAAGGTCCGTCACGATATAAAAGGCATTGGGAATAAACAACAGCCAGCCGATCAGAACAAGAGCAAGCAATGCCTTGCTTTCCATCACCCTTATGCGTACACTAAGCCATTCACTGATCGCATAGGGAATGAAGGCGAGAAAAAGGTTCCAGATCAGGAAAAGAAACGTATGCTCCCCGGTAACGATCACCCGTGCCGACAACAGCAGGCAACTGAATGCAACAGAGATCAGCAGCCATTGAGCTAAGGACAAAGAATGATTCTCTATTTTCTTCAGGAAAGATCTATACTGCATGATGAATGATTTTTGGAATGAAAATGATTAGACCCGTGATCAATGCGGTTATTGACAACACCAGTACAGCACCGGCCGAGAGATCTTTTATCAAACCAGCCTTAGGATGAAACCCTGGTGAAACAAGATCGACCAGGTGTTCGATGGCTGTATTCATGATCTCAGCAGCCCATACAAGACCAGTAACAACCACCAATGCGATCAATTCTGCTCCTGTAATGCGAAACCAGATGATCCCGGCAATGACAACAGCCGTGGCCACCAGATGTATTTTAGCATTTGCTTCTTCGTGAAAGAAACGGCTGATTCCTTTCGCTGCAAAACTGACGCTGGAGATGCGGGATCTAAGTGTTAATGATGTTTGTTTCATGCTATCTCCTCTCTTTCATTTCGCGATGCGAGTATTATAAATGCCTTATAGCGGAAAAGAACAGCAAGGAATGCAGCTGCTATCCCGGGAGCACAAAAAATCAGGCTGCTTAAACCTTCTATATGAAAGACCGGTAAGCAGATAATTCCTTCCACCAGCACAATCGTTGGACATACGATAAGCCATACCAGAAAACGCGTGTTAAGCGGAAGATGCGCATCCGCTACCAGATCCAGGCAGAAATATCCGGCGGCAAACGCGGGGATCGAAAATACCAGTCCTGCGAGGCACGAGAGTACCAAAGGCAGTAATACATAGTTCAGCGGCAGTCGGACCACTGCATAACACACCAGCAGTATACATTGTACAAGATTTGCCACCAGCCACGTATTGGCTATATGATCAACGGAAGAAGTTTTCATACTACTGCTTGTTTTTTGGGGATGAAAAATCTTATCTCCCGTAATAAAATTGACCGTATGACGGAACGCTTTTATCATTCACCGATCGAACCAGCTTCGCGAATTGTTTGTATCGCATCAGTACAGACGCAATACCCGCCATCATTCCCGGAACAAAAATCCCAATCACTGTGGGATCGAAAAAACCCACAACAAACTTCATTACAAATGCGCCGGCGGCTGCAGCTGAAAGCGGCACAACGATGAGCCAGGTTATGAATGCCACACGGGCCGGCAGCTCAGATCGCACAAGTATCACTAAAGAGAACATGGAAATAAATGCCGCCGGAACAGAGACCAATACCCCAAAGCCACTGAACGCAAAAACAGAAGCCGGCGTCCAGGAAAAGAAAAGCTGATTAGACTGAACCAGTCTGCAATCGATAAAAAACATAAGCGGGTGCAGGAGATGCGAAAGCAACCAGGTGTACAAAAGGTGTTTATACAAATTCGTTTTCATTATTCAGCAATTCTTTGATCGGATGTTTAATTAAGTTCAAATTCCACAGTTCTGTCATACTCCGCCGCCAGTTTGATAAATGACTTGAAGCGGACACAGATAGAAACAAAAGTTGCAACAAGCGCAGGCACAGCAATGATGACCTCTTCGGCCCCCATTCTAAAAACCAAAACAAGAGCAACACCAGCATTGATCACCACTATTGCACAACCAGATGCTAACCAGATAAAAAAACGATTTAGCAATGAACATGGAAGCCTTAAAATTTTTGGCAACACAAACCATGAAACAAAAAGGGTGGGAATAGCAAGGAGCATTGCAACACATGATATAAAAAGAAGAATACAGACATCCTCCGTCTCCATTGAATTTGCCGTTCCTCCAGCAATAAACATCGCGACCATAGCAAATGGATGCAGTCCATGCGCAAGTACCCAGGTGTTAAATACATGAATCTTCATATTGTGACTATTTTTTGATCAGCAATTTGTTTTTCCATTGCCAGCACTTTCTTGTAGCAAATGGTCAGTGGTATCAAACCAATCACACCAAACATCGAATCGATCAACCTCCATCCTATCGGAATGCCGCGATAGTAGCCCGTGATCATCGCAAAAGGCACCACGCACCAGCAGGCGATCATGCCAAACTCAAGTATCCATTTATTACGAACAGGATCCCTGTACACCCCAATGAAAAGCAATGCCAGCATAAAATGAGCAAAGGCCAGCCAGTCGTACCCATAAGCCAGGAAAGGAGCCTGCTCATTTGTTTCCGCAAGCGCTGCATATACCTTATGCAACCAGAACCCGATAGCCGTCCCATCCCCGATCCATCCGGTAAGCCAGGCAAGCTCAGTCTCTGCAGGCATCGCAGTCAGGCCACTAAAAAAAAGCGACACCATAAAGAAGACCGTCCACCTGCGAATGATTTTTATTTCCTTTTCCATTTTAAAAAGCACTTTGAATTACAAAGTATAAGGGCAAAAAAAATTACTTGAATCCTTTGATCATGTTTTCGAGAGCCGTGATATGATCACTGAAAGCTTTTTCACCCATTTTCGTTACAGAATATGTTGTATTTGTTTTACGTCCAATAAATCCTTTATGCACTTTGATATACCCGTTCTCTTCCAGGCTCACGAGGTGCGTGGCGAGGTTACCATCCGTTACTTCCAGCATTTGCTTCAGATCGTTAAAGCTTACTTCTTCGTTTACCACAAGCACGCTCATCACTCCAAGCCGGATACGGTTGTCAAAAATTTTATTTAACCCTGTTATCGGATTCTTCATAACCAGTTTAACTCAACATATTAACAAAGTGTCTTCGTTATTGAACCGATTCGCCCTGGCCTTATTGCCCACAGCATATCATGATCATGCTGCAAGGATACGGGCCACCGGCCATCGTTTCATATTTATGCTTTCGCCCTTTCATACTTCCACCACATGATCACTCCATAAATTATATGCAATACCCCAAACCCCAATGCCCAGAAATACAGGCTACGCTGGGTAAACCAAACATTCACCAACCCCAGCGCAATTTCGCAATATCCGAGATAACGTATATCGGCAACGGTGTATTTTCCTGCATTTACCAGGCCTAATCCATAAAAAACAAGGCAGGCAGGCGCCACAAAATGCCATTCATTATGATGTAACATTCCCAGGGTAAAAACTGCTCCGGTGATGAGCGGAACAGCCATACTCAAGAATACTTTGCGGGATGCATGATTTCCCAGGGTTTCACCATGGCCTTTCGCCTTTCTCCAGGTAAAGAAGAATGCACTCAGCAAGGCCGCTGCAAATGTACCTGCAGCAGTCAGCAACAAACGGACCCGTAACAAACTGAAAGACTCATCAGAATACTCCCAGCTGGAAATATCGTCGCCATAATATCCACCCATGAAATAATGCGCCAGCCACGCACCTGCCATTGCACAAATGCCGGCTGCCACACAGCTTAAACCACTTAGAGAGGTAAACCTGCTGGAGCGTTCCATCATTTTACGGATATCCCGCACCTCCTGTAAACTATCCAATGGCTGGTTTTCTGAGCTCATAAAAAAGCACTTTGAAGTACAAAGTAAAGTAAGCGATTCCGCATATCCAAGTTTTTTTTCCAGGTTTTGATGAAATAACAATTTTCTAAACCGGCCATCCGTCAGGGAGCTTAGGGAACCAGCAAAAATTCCATACCTTAAAGCTTCAAAAGTGATTGCATGCCTTCTACTTATATACTTGCCCTCGACCAGGGCACAACCAGTAGCCGAAGTATGTTGTTTGACCAGCAGGGCAACATCGTCAGCATGGCCCAAAAAGAATTTAAGCAACATTTCCCGAAACCAGGCTGGGTGGAGCATGACGCCGAGGAGATCTGGAGTACCCAATATGGTACACTCGCGGAGACCGTTGCCAAAGCCAATATCACGATGCGACAGGTGGCAGGAATCGGCATCACCAATCAACGGGAAACAACCGTCGTCTGGGATCGGAACACTTCCAGGCCTATCTATCCTGCGATCGTTTGGCAGGACAGGCGCACAGCTGCTTTTTGCGATGAACTGAAAAATGCGGGGCTGGCCAACATAATCCGCGAGCGGACCGGCCTTGT
This sequence comes from Chitinophagaceae bacterium, assembly GCA_040509495.1. Taxonomy (GTDB): domain Bacteria; phylum Bacteroidota; class Bacteroidia; order Chitinophagales; family Chitinophagaceae; genus Terrimonas_A. The sequence goes on from JBEVKW010000205.1 coordinate 7,064, forward strand.
CATCGATGCTTACTTTTCCGCCACTAAACTCAAATGGATCCTCGATAATGTTCCCGGAGCACGGGAAAAAGCCGGTCGCGGCGAACTCGCCTTCGGCACGATAGACACCTGGCTTGCCTGGAAACTGTCAGGCGGCGAATTACATGTGACCGATGTATCAAACGCTTCCCGTACACTCCTGCTCAATATTCATACAGGCGAATGGGATAACGATCTGCTGGAATTATTCACCATTCCACGCAGCCTTCTCCCGGACGTAAAACCTTCCAGCAAAATATATGGCGTAACCGGAAGTTTTATTCCTGACTCAAGGATCCCGATTGCAGGTATTGCCGGCGATCAGCAGGCTGCTCTGTTCGGACAACAATGTATCTCTCCCGGCATGGTAAAGAATACTTATGGCACCGGCTGTTTTATGCTGATGAATACAGGCGGCAAAGCGATTCTTTCCAGCAACAACCTGCTGACAACGATCGCCTGGAAGATCAATGATAAGATCGATTATGCACTGGAGGGAAGTGTGTTCATTGCCGGAGCCGTCGTACAATGGCTTCGCGACGAATTGCGTATCATCAGAACTTCAGGAGAAGTGGAAGCCCTTGCCGCACAGGTAACCGATTCAAATGGAGTGTATGTTGTGCCTGCCTTTGCCGGACTGGGCGCTCCTTACTGGAATGCCTATGCCAAGGGAAGCATATTCGGACTTACCCGCGGCAGCAGCAAAGCACATCTCGCACGGGCAGCGCTCGATAGCATTGCTTATCAAACCCATGACGTGCTGAAAGCAATGGAAGCCGATGCCGGCATCCGTATCCAGGAATTAAGGGTGGACGGCGGAGCCACTATCAACAACCAGTTAATGCAATTCCAAAGCGACATCCTGAACACCAACGTGATCAGACCCGTGATCACCGAAACCACCGCCCTGGGCGCGGCTTATCTCGCAGGCCTTGCAGTCGGTTACTGGAAGAACTTGTCTGATATACAACAGCAATGGAATGCGGATAAAGTATTCGCCCCATCGCTGGATGACAGCAAACGTAATGAACTCATCAAAGGATGGCATCGTGCTGTAAGCGCATCTATTGCCTGGGCAGATAATAAATAAATATGAACAGGACGCTTCAACTCCAACAGCTGGATGATCATAGTGTTTGGGACTTCGCCATCATTGGCGGCGGCGCCACCGGCCTGGGAGCAGCGGTTGATGCTGCTTCAAGAGGCTTCAAAACCATTCTTCTCGAGAAAAATGATTTTGCAAGCGGCACTTCTTCACGCAGCACTAAACTTGTACACGGCGGCGTACGCTACCTCCAGCAGGGAAATATCAAACTGGTGATGGAAGCATTAAAAGAACGTGGCCTGCTATTGCAGAATGCGCCGCACCTCGTCCATAACCAGGCCTTCCTGCTTCCAGGTTACAAATGGTGGGAAACACCGTTCTACGGGATTGGTTTGAAGATCTATGATTGGATGGCAGGCAGGCTCGGACTGGGCGCATCCCGTTTCCTGTCAAAAGAAGACACGCTGAAACAAGCACCCACGCTTAATCCTGACGAATTGCGCGGAGCAATCCTTTATCATGACGGCCAGTTTGACGATGCCCGGCTGGCAATCGATCTGGCAAAAACCGCCGCTGCTCATAATGCTGTTCTCTTCAATTACTTTCCGGTTACCGCTTTACTGAAAACAAATGAAAAGATAGAAGGGGTTATCGCGATTGATGAACAAACAAAAAAACAATATGAGATAAAGGCCCGCGTAGTGATAAATGCCACCGGCGTCTTCACTGACGAGATCATGAACATGGATGATCCGGCACATGAAACCATGATCTCTCCCAGCCAGGGAATTCACCTGGTAGTAGATAAGGAATTTCTTCCCGGTAATGTCGCCATACTTATCCCGCGAACTGACGACGGGAGGGTATTGTTTGCCGTTCCGTGGCATGACAAGGTCGTACTCGGCACTACAGACACGCCCGTCAATCACGCTACCACCGAACCGATCCCGCAGGAAGAGGAGATCGAATTCATTCTGAAACATACCGCCCTTTATCTTTCACGCGATCCGCAACGAAGCGATATCAGCAGCATGTTTGCCGGTCTGCGGCCACTGGTAAAAGGTAAAACACAAAAAACGGCAGCTCTTTCGAGAGATCACCTGATCATGACCAGTGCTTCCGGCATGATCACTATTACCGGCGGTAAATGGACCACGTACCGTAAAATGGCAGAAGACCTGATCGGCCTGGCCATAAAAGAAAACGGACTGGAAGAAAAGAAATGTATCACCAAAACATTGAAGCTGTTTGGCTATGATCAGCCTGTGATCGATCCAAGATCTGTGTCTAAAGATGATATTGCTTACTGCGTCCTGAATGAAATGTGTGTGACGGTGGAAGATTACCTTAGCAGACGCACGCGTCATCTGCTGCTTGATGCCAGGTCGGCCATCGCCGCCGCCCCGACTGTTGCTACTGTAATGGCTGACCTGCTTGCTAAAGATGATCACTGGATCGCGGATCAGTTGCAAGCGTTCAATCGCATCGCAAACCAACATCTACCTTCTTAAAACTATTATAATGACACCATTCGTTGGCGAACTTATCGGCAGCTTTCTCCTCATGCTTCTCGGATCAGGCGTAGTGGCAAACGTTGTACTGGAAAAAACAAAAGGTCAAGCTTCCGGCTGGATCGTGATCTCGTTTGGATGGGCCATGTCTGTATTTGTGGGAGTATATGCATCCAATTCTCTTGGCGGCAGTGGTCACCTGAACCCGGCAGTGAGTATTGCATTGGCAATATTTGGCGATTTTGATAAAGGTCTTGTTTTGCCTTATATCGCCGCACAGGTAGCAGGAACATTTCTCGGAGCATTCGTTGCGTGGATCGCATACAAACAACACTTTGATGCAACGGCCAACGCCGATCTGAAAATGGCAGTGTTCTGTACATCACCCGCTATCAGAAGTCCGTTCTATAACTTCATCACAGAGATCATCGGAAGTTTTGTGCTCGTACTGGGTGCACTGGCTATGTCAAAGCCGGCTACGACAATGGGATCGCTGGACGCGCTTCCGGTTTCATTGCTTGTATTAGGGATAGGGCTTTCGCTGGGTGGCCCTACCGGGTATGCCATTAATCCCGCCAGGGACCTGGGTCCGAGGTTTGCACATTTCGTCTTGCCTATTCCGGGAAAAAGAAACAGTGACTGGAGTTATGCATGGATTCCGATCGCGGGGCCAATTGCAGGCGCGTTGATCGCTGCGTGGATCTATGCGATGATACAGCGATGATACAGGCCTGGTATTTCAGTGACTAAACGCTGAATTGCGTAGGAGTAACGCAGAGGGCGCAACGATACGCAACGAAC
>JBEVKW010000206.1:0-5223 GCA_040509495.1 Chitinophagaceae bacterium
GTTGTCATCCCGGCCGGGATGACAACGATGATCACTAATTCAATGAAATAGATGTATAATTAAAAGGCAGATCCAGTTCAGATTATCCCGCTCATTTAAAGAAAAACCAGTACTTTTTCCACTGAATTCATACCTCTTATGTTTCGTATCCAGAGATCATTAATTATCGTTATTGTTGTTCTTATTTTTCAGCAGGCAACAGCAAACCCGGTAACAGACAGCATTATCGACCGTTACCGGCAGTTTCTTTTACAAACCGATATTGATGAGGAAAAAACGGATCAATGGCTGCGCTTGTTAAACAATGGTCGATGGGCCGATATCAATTATCAAAACCAGGAACGTGGCAACTGGAAAACAAGAGATCACCTGTTAAGGTTGCAGGCATTGGCCATCGCATGGTCGAAACCAGGCAATAAATTATCCGGAAAGAATGAAGTATTGCAATCTCTCCTGGCAGCCACTGATGACTGGCTCAATAAAAAGTATCAGAATCCCAACTGGTGGCATAATGAGATCGGTGTACCTCAACTGATGCGTGATATCATGATCCTGTTAAAAAACCACCTCAGTTCCAAACAATGGGAACAGGCGCTCGCTGTTTTGCGCCAGCATAAAGTGCATGGCACCGGGGCCAACCTTACCTGGTCGGCTGACCTCGGACTGCACTATGCCGCATTGACCAACAACGAGCGCGGCGTGGATAGCTGCCGTAACCTGCTGATCAAAGAGATCATGATCAGCACACGCGAAGGCGTTCAACCCGATTTCAGTTTTCATCAACATGGCGCAAGATTACAGAACTATCATTACGGCCGGTCATTCCTCACTGACAACACCCGGCTTGCCTGGCAATGCAGGAACACGCAGTGGGCATTCCCGGAAGAAAAAATATCGATACTCGCCGGGCTGCTGCTCGAAGGCGATCAATGGATGACCAGAGGAAAGCACGTTTCACCAGCAGTGATCGACCGCGCAGTAAGCCGGCCGAATTATCTTGACACCGGCAATCTGACACTCACAGCTGTTCAGTTAAAAGACCTGCTTCCTGCCCTGCGAAGCAAACTTGATAACGCCATTTTATCTTACAAAGGCGTATATGCTGATATGGGTTACAAAAGCTTCCCCTATTCAGACTATGCAGCCTACACTGATAAGAACTATAGCTTTTACCTGAAAACATTTTCCACCCGCACTTTATCATCCGAAACAACGACCAATTCAGAAAACCTTTTTGGCCACCTGTTAAATGGCGGCAACACATACTTCATCAAAAATGGAAATGAATACACGAACCTGATGGCTGTATGGGACTGGAGTAAATTACCCGGCATCACCAACTTCAATGGCAATGCAAGGCTGATCCAGAAATCTTTCAACGGAGGAGTCGATAATGGGAAAAGCGGCTGCTGGGCCACCGATCATACACTGGCAGACAGCAATACCAAACTCAGCGCACATAAGTTCTGGGCCACACATAACAATATCGTCGTTTGCCTGATCGCCGGCTTGAGTACAAACGGAACTGCGGATTCGATATTCACCGTCATGGATCAAAGCAGGCTTCAGGGAAAAATAGAAACAAACAGACCCGGAAATATGCTGGAGCAAGGTTCGCAAACACTAACCGGCACAAAATGGATCTATCATGCAGGATTTGCTTACGCTCCGTTGTATAAAGAGACCGTTTCTCTTCGTAGCGGTCCCGCAACAGGTTCATGGCATACGATCAACCAAAGTGCAATAGATACGCCAGTGAACGACAATATATTCATGCCGGTATTACTGCATAAAAGAAATGAACCGGTTTCAGGATATGTTGTTGTATCAACAAGCTCTTCATCTTCTGCCTCAATGATATTTAAGCAGCCGGACTGGAAGATCATCAGCAATACGACTGCATACCAGGCGGTGAGTTTTGGTGGATCAATACTGATGAGTGCATTTTTTGAAAAGGGCGAGATCAAATGGAAGAATATTTCGGTGAGTGTTAACCGGCCCTGCCTGTTGCAGATCGATGAAAAGAATATTTATGTTTCAGACCCTGAACATAAAGGCGGAGAGATCGAGATTTTCATTGGAAAAAAGAACTACAAGGTTGAAATGCTGAAGACAGGTGAAACCTCGAAAGCCATTCTATAAAAACTACCGTTGCTTCTGCTGAAGACATTGGCATGATCGGGCTGTCCAATTGGCGTAGAAGTAATGCGGCAGACACGACGATCCGCGGCGGGTTGTTGCGTCCCCGCCGTCGCATTACTGGATCCTTACCCTGCTATCCGTCACTTTTGCATCATTATACGCAAAGTATAAAAAGCTCAGTGGCGCAAATGCCGAACTCGCCCGGAGCTTCTCTCTGTAGTAGCTGTATCAAACGATAGATCGCCCGGCCGGGATAACAAATCTGAACACATCAATAATACTATCTCATTTGCCACCTGGAGGACAATACTGCTTCAAATAATTTGTATACAGTCCCGACAAATGCTGCCCCGTTCCTGCTCCTTCCGATATACTGTGCGAACGGTTCGGGTAAGACATCATCTGGAACTGCTTTCCATATTTTACAAGCTCATTGATCAACATCTCTGCGTTATTATAATGTACGTTATCATCACCCGTACCGTGTATGTAAAGCAGATTCCCTTTCAGATTTTTTGCATACGTGATCGGCGAACCTTTTACGAAGTCTTCGCGATTCTCCTGCGGCAGGCCCATATATCTTTCCTGATAAATGTTGTCATAGGTAAGTTGATTACCCACTGCTGCAACGGAAATACCGGTCTTATAGATCCCGGGATACTGGAACATCAGGTTCAGCGTTGCAGAGCCGCCGCCACTCCATCCCCACACCGCTACGCGACTCGTATCTATGAACGGCCACTTCAATATTTCAGTTGCAGCAAGGGCCTGATCCCTGATATTGACCAACCCGATCTTGCGATAAACGGATTTGCGCCATGCACGGCCTTTAGGCACCGGTGTGCCACGGTTGTCCATTGACAAATAGATATAACCATCCGCAGCCATGTTACCCTGATATAAGTGATTATTTCCGGCACCATATTCATCCTTTGCCGTTTGTCCCCACGGTTCAGTGTATACATAAAAAACGACAGGATATTTCTTTGTAGAATCAAAATTCGATGGCTTTGCCATCCAGCCATCCATCTCAACTCCTTCGGATGTTTTTACTGTAAAGAATGAAACATTCGATGCATTCTTATTTGCTTTAGTAACGGCATCAGCTACTTTGTTTTCTCCATTCACTCCTTTATGATCAGGCAGCGTGATCCATTCCGATGAAGGTGGTGTGTAATAATTCGAGAAACTATGCTGCGCAAAACGGGCATCAGGTGAAAGTCGGTAACTATGCGAGCCAGTCTGGTTGGCGGGAGACATTTTTTCGGCCTTCCCCTTTCCATCCAGCTTTGCCCGGTAAAGATATTTTTGAGTAGCATTATCCGGCGAAGCCATAAAATATACAAAGCCGCTTTTTTCATCTATCCGCACGATATCCATCACATCATACGATCCATTGGTCACCAGCGTTTCCTTTTTGCCATCACGTGTAACTTTGTAAAGATGGCGCCATCCGTCCTTTTCGCTCGCCCACAGGAATTCCTTACCGTTGTTCAACCAGTCCCATCCGCCATTTACATAGTCCTGGTCCCAACTGGGAAGTATATCGATCCATGCTGAATCTGTTTCAGTATAGATGGTTTGGTTATTGCCGGAGGCAACATTGCACAGCAGCAGTTTGCTTTCATTTTGTTTCCTGTTCAGTTGCTGAACGATCAGCTCTGTGCTATTGGCAGCCCATTCCATCCGCGGTGCATAGCTATGCCATACGGGGTCGGAGGCAATAGTCATCCATTTGGTAGCGCCGCCTGTTACCGCTACCACGCCGATCCGGAATGGAGAGATCTCTTCGCCTGCTACGGGGTATTCAACCGGGATGGCAACAGGATAGATCGAATCCGTATTATTTACCATGAGATAATCTTTTGTGCCTTTGGCAATGATCTGCCAGTAGGCGATCTGTTTGCTGTCCGGACTCCAGCGAAATCCATCCCTGCAAAAAAATTCTTCTTCATAGGCCCAATCAAATGTGCCATTGATCAGTTTACGGTTACCATCGGTGGTCAGCGGAGTGATAACGCCCGATGCAAGATCTTCCACGTATAAATTGTAATTGCTTACGTAAGCAACCTTTGTTCCATCGGGAGAGAACTTCGCAAACATCAGTGATGATGCGGGAAGAGAGCGGCCAAGCTGCTTCAACGAACCATCAGCCAGGTTATACAGCCAGTAATCACCTCGGGTATCAAGCCTCCATACTTTCTTCGTGTTGGTATAAACCAGCAATTGCTTTTCGTCAGCTGAAAATTCAACGTTTCTTACTTGAAGCGATCGTTCCTGGCCCGCAGGTTTCAATTTATCTTTTGCAATAAAAATGGTCTTGCTGTTTTGCGGAAGCGTATACTTTGTAATATCGCCGGCTTCTACCCGGTAATATGAACTACCGTCTTTGGCCCATTTACAGATTGAGCAAATACCTGCTGAAAAACAAAGCTGCATACAAGCGCTGCAAGAAGAGACATACCGCGTTTCATGAAAATCGATTTGTGCCCAAATTAATGGATTTAACCAATTAGATAGAGATGAATTATTGCTGTTGTTTGCCAATTCTTAACATTCTTGCAGAGGCTTTTTTTGCGAGTGGTTGCCGGGGAGAGTCTGTTTACTTTTTTTGCCTTGATGCAAAAAGATCAGGGATACGCGGTAATGGCGCCACCTGTTTTTGCCGGCGGGCAAGGGCGCTTTTTTTCGAGGGGCTCGGAGGGTCCGTTTACGTTTTTGCCGGGCGGACAAGGGCGCTTTTTTTCCGAGGGGGGCTCGGAGACTCCGTTTACTTTTTTTGCCTTGATGCAAAAAAAGTAACAAAAAAAGATCAAGGCTACGCGCTAATGGCTAAAAATGGGAGGGTGTCACCTGCACAAAAAAAAACTCGCCCGCGGAGGGTTTAGGATTGATTGGCGTGCTGGCTCAAACAGTTTTTTTGTGCCTTCGGCACACCTGCGGTGTGACTCAGACGGTGCCAGCCTCCCATTTTCTTCACGCCATTTGCGCTAGGCCGCGGGCCTCTGAAAGCGGGTAGTGAACTCTTCCTATCATTCGTAGCCTTACTAACACCGGCTTGAGTAATCTCTTCTATTTGAA
>JBEVKW010000207.1:0-3220 GCA_040509495.1 Chitinophagaceae bacterium
CGACATACACGCGCCACAGAGTTTTCTGTGAGCTGGCGATCCGCACCCGAAAGGGTGCGCACCCGCCGGCCCGCAGGGCCCTTTGACAACGCGAGAATCGTGGAACAGACAAGCATGACGATATTCAAGTATATAAGGGTGCCGGATGGATGGTTAGGCTCTCAGAGGCGATGAAGGACGTGCTAAGCTGCGAAAAGCCCAGGGAAGGTGCACCGAACCTATGATCCTGGGGTGTCCGAATGGGGCAACCCACTACAGCGAACCTGTAGTACCACGAAAGTGGAGTCAACCGAGTGAATTGAAACATCTTAGTAGCTCGAGGAAAAGAAATCGAATGAGATTCCGTCAGTAGCGGCGAGCGAACGCGGATCAGCCCAAACCGAAGTGTTTACACTTCGGGGTTGTAGGGCCACCGATATGGGACCAACGACGCGAGCAGAATGACCTGGAAAGGTTAGCCAGAGCGGGTGATAGCCCCGTACGCGAAGTGAAGTTGGCTCTAGGTGGTACCTGAGTAACGCAAGACTCGTGAAATCCTGCGTGAAGCTAGGGAGACCACTCTCTAAGGCTACATACTCCTGAGAGACCGATAGTGAACGAGTAGCGCGAGCGAACACTGAAAAGTACCCCTGGCGGGGAGTGAAACAGACCCTGAATTCCGGCACTTACAAGCAGTCATAGGCCTATGTCGCAAGACAGGCTGGTGGCGTGCCTTTTGCATAATGACCCAGCGACTTACCGTCAGCTGCAAGCCTAAGGACCTCAGGTCCGGAGGCGGAGCGAAAGCGAGTCTGAATAGGGCGTCGAGTAGTTGGCGGTAGACCCGAAACTTAGTGATCTATCCATGGGCAGGTTGAAGCGAGGGTAACACCTCGTGGAGGACCGAACTAGTGAACCTTGAGAAGTTCTTGGATGACCTGTGGATAGGAGCAAAAGACTAATCAAACTGAGAGATATCTGGTTCTCCTCGAAATATATATAGGTATAGGCTCGGGCGTGTAGCGAATGGGGGTAGAGCACTGAATGGGCTAGGGGCCTTACCGGGTTACCAACCCCAATCAAACTCCGAATACCATTTGCCGAACCCCGGGGCTCAGACTGTGGGGTCGAATCTTCATAGTCGAAAGGGAAAGAGCCCAGACTAGCAGCTAAGGTCCCAAAATAACGCTCAGTGGTAAAGGAAGTGATTGTGCTCAGACAGCCGGGATGTTGGCTTAGAAGCAGCCACCATTTAAAGAGTGCGTAACAGCTCACCGGTCGACGCACGATCGTGCCGAAAATAATCGGGGCTTAAGCGTTATACCGAAGCTCTAGCTATGCAGTGATCTGCGGATCATCGCATGGGGTAGAGGAGCGTTGATGACTGGCTGAAGGGAGACGGAAACGACTCCTGGACTGTCATCAAGTGATTATGCTGGGATGAGTAACGATAAAACAGGTGAGAATCCTGTTCACCGTAAGCCTAAGGTTTCCTCCGCAAGGTAAGTCCGCGGAGGGTGAGGCGGATCCTAAGGCGAGGCCGAAAGGCGTAGTCGATGGCCAGCAGGTTAATATTCCTGCCCATCTGGAAGAGTGCCCACGAGGGACGCATGAGAGTAGCGGGGTGGCACCGTAAGTTGGTCCACTCGGAGCAGCGGCCTGCCTGGTTGAAAGATCAGGCGCACGTTGTTGTTCCGGCAAGAGCCTTGAGCTTTATAAGCCCGTGATGATTGTGCCGAGAAAAGCTCGTCGGGAGATAACGCTTCTAGATTCCGTACTAAAACTGACACAGGTAGGCGAGGCGAGTAGCCTCAGGTGCGCGAGAGAACTCTGGTTAAGGAACTCGGCAAATTAACCCCGTAACTTCGGGAGAAGGGGTGCCGTCTTTGGTGTAAAAGCCTCGGACGGCCGCAGTGAATAGGCCCAACCGACTGTTTACTAAAAACACAGGACTCTGCAAACACGCAAGTGGACGTATAGGGTCTGATGCCTGCCCGGTGCTGGAAGGTCAAACGGAGCGGTTAGACGCAAGTCGAAGCTGTGAAGTCAAGCCCCAGTAAACGGCGGCCGTAACTATGACGGTCCTAAGGTAGCGAAATTCCTTGTCGGGTAAGTTCCGACCTGCATGAAAGGCATAACGAGTTGGGCACTGTCTCAACCAGAGACTCGGTGAAATTGCAGTATGGGCGAAGATACCCATTACCCGCAGCAGGACGAAAAGACCCCGTGAACCTTTACTGCAGCCTGATTCTGTGTTTCTGTGACGCATACGTAGCATAGGTGGGAGACGTTGATCTGCCGGTTCCGGTCGGCAGGGAGTCATCAGTGAAATACCACTTTTGCGTCACGGGAATTCTAACCTGGGGAGTGGATCCTTGGGGACACAGTTAGGCGGGCAGTTTGGCTGGGGCGGCTTCCTCCCAAAGAGTAACGGAGGAGCACAAAGGTCAGCTCAGTACGGTTGGCAATCGTACGTGGAGTGCAAAAGCACAAGCTGGCTTGACTGCGAGACCTATAAGTCGAGCAGGTGCGAAAGCAGGTTTTAGTGATCCGGTGATCCCATGTGGACGGGTCATCGCTCAACAGATAAAAGGTACTCCGGGGATAACAGGCTGATTTCGCCCAAGAGTCCCTATCGACGGCGAAGTTTGGCACCTCGATGTCGGCTCATCGCATCCTGGGGCTGGAGAAGGTCCCAAGGGTATGGCTGTTCGCCATTTAAAGCGGTACGCGAGCTGGGTTTAAACCGTCGTGAGACAGGTTGGTCTCTATCCGCTGTGGGCGCTGGAGAATTGAGGGGACTTTTCATTAGTACGAGAGGATTATGAAGAACGTAGCTCTGGTGTACCGGTTGTTCCGCTCGGAGCATCGCCGGGTAGCCACCTACGGACGGGATAAACGCTGAAAGCATCTAAGCGTGAAGCCCACCCCAAGATAAATTCTCCCTATGAGATCCGTGGTAGACTACCACGTTGATAGGCCAGAGGTCCAAGCACGTATATCCAAAGGTGTTTAGCTGACTGGTACTAATCGGTCCATTGGCTTGATCGTCGTGCTGTTTGTTCCGCGATTCTTACGTTGCCAAAAGCGCAGCGACTGCCCGTAAGGCGAAAGCCGAACGACGCAGGAAAGAATCGACGCATGCGTCTGTTCCCGCGAGCTCTTGAACAACCAAATCTTTTTCCAGGTGACCACACCGGCAGGGCCACACCCGTTCCCATTCCGAACACGGCCGTTAAGC
>JBEVKW010000208.1:0-3845 GCA_040509495.1 Chitinophagaceae bacterium
CTCCGCTGAATAATCGGGGGCTTCCCGGCCACACGGACAGCCTGATATCCTACGTCTAACTGGACATAGGTATTTACGAAATCAACAATCCGTCCTGTTGACCTATAATTCTCAGTAAGAAAGATCCTTCTAGGAGGAGTCGCTGACGGGTTTGCTAACCGGTGGCTAAGATGTTGATGTAAACGATTAGGAAAGTCCTGAAATAAGTCGACGGTTGCTCCTCTGAAGCGAAACAGTGATTGGTCGTCATCACCAACAACACTGATGCCGCCATTATTAGCTACAACTCTTTCACCCAATTCAAAGTAGATTTGTTCTTGGAGTAGATTAGTATCTTGGTATTCATCTACAACTACAATCACAAATGTGTTTACATGCTGATTAAGCGGACCCGTTCGAGCCTGCAAGCGGGAGAGAAATTCCTGCTCTAAGGCAGCAAAATCAAGCACCCCCTCTCGTTGTAATACATTTGAATAGTCAGCGATTGCGTCGCATGCTGTGGAGATTCCATTATGCGGATGTTGGCTACAGACCACGCAGTTGGGGTTTTGCGTATTCCTATAATTATGCTCGTCTACAGAGTCGTGCAGACATCGCTCTCTAATAGTGCGGAGTACCCTTGATAATTGTGGCGCATTCAAGCCGTATGAAGATCCCCTCAAGGCAGATATATAGGCATGCAAATCATTATCCAAATGCCTATGCCCTGGAAACAATCCTTCTCTAAGCATCAGGCCGTTGGATACAAAGTCTTCAATAACTACCGGTGGTTGGGTGCCTGGTGCCCTATTTTCTGATAAGAGGGTCTGCGCTATGCTGTCGAGGGTGCCAATTACAATGGCGTTCAGATCCAAGCGGGCTAAGACTGCCCTGGTGTGATTAGAACGCGTTCTATTTAAAAAGCTGCGGCGTAATTGGTCTCCCCAACTTAATATGCGTGATCGGAGTTCCTTCGCTGCCTTTCGGGTGAATGTAGTCGCTAGAATAGTTCCTGGATCAACATCGTCAACAAAAACGCACTTAAGAACCCGGAGAGCTAGCGCAGTTGTCTTACCGCTACCTGGACCGGCAACTAGGAAGAGACAATCACTAACAGCAGCATTTATAGCCTGCTCCTGATGAGTATTAAGAGGCTTTCCCAGATCATTTAAGACAGCATTATGAAATTGCTGTAGCGAGAGCATTTATCAGTGGGCCTTTCTGGAGTATGTGAGAGTAATTACTGTCCCAGCATAATGCGGTGGTGAGTAGGGCATGGGCATCTTACAGATACAACCTATATAAATGGGTGTAGTAGGAGATGAACCGCCTCGAAGTGAAAGTCCTTAACTGACTTTACGGTCATTTCCCTTTTTGTAAGGAGCCCCCATAAATCTCCATTGAGTATAGTATTGCGAGAATACGGGACACTGGAAATGTACACTTATGAAGGAAGTGGCGCAAGTCATTTGTTCAGCGAACAAACCTTCATGAGCGGGATGGATTCAGACCCGCCGGGAGTATGTGAGTACTCCTGATAGACGGTTGCATTTACAGGTTATTCAACCAGCGGAGAACTCGTATGGCTCAACCGATTGAGATCAGAAGCTACGCCGACACTTACGTAGGATCCGTCATATTTGATGAAAGTCCACAGCGTCTTCACGCCGAACGAACTGCCGACGGTTTCAGGCTGCAAATTCCCATCACGATCTCCTTCAAGCTCGTTCCCAAGGGTGAGCCTATGCCGCTCGTAGGCAACTTCCGCGGCATCATCTACGCTGGCGAAGACTCAGGCCCCAAAATCCAGATCGGCGAGATGAGGCTGGATGACTGGCATAAGGGAGGCTTCTACGATAGGCCGGAACACGCCGGAAAATACGACCGGCAGAATTACATGATTTGGTCTGGCTCCCTCGCCCATCTTGCCGTTTACGAGAAGATTAGGGATGGTCGGCAACCCAAATTCGAGATACGCTTCGTAGGCGAGCTATGCTTCCTACTCCCCACGAACCATCCGCATCATTACGTCCGTTCCGAGCCCCATGACTTCTTCTATCGCAACGGCAATCTAAGGGTGTCTTATCAAAAAGAGACGTGGGTTGAGATGTTGCGGGGGCTAGAGATAGCCGAAAATGTTTTAGTCGAAATACCGCTGCCCCAATCTCCGCCGGCACCATGGGACGAGGTCTGGGCAAACCTCGTTGCCGCCAGAGGGCATTTCGAGCAGGGGGGTACGACCGGCTGGAGTAGTTGCGTCCTAGCAGTCCGTCAGGCTCTGGAGAAATGGCGGGACATAGAGGGCGTACAGACCGGTCCGACCGATCCGACTAAAAGATCAAAGCGGGAGCGCCTGAATAATCTTCGCCAAGCGTTGCATCAGTGTACCCACGTGTGGATTCACGAGGATGACGAGGCTTCGCGTGACGACGCGGTATTAATGCTCTCGACGCTTTCCGCCCTCTTAGCAGAGAGAAAACCATAAAAGGAAGTCCGCGAGGAAGCACCGCAAAAAAGGAGGTCACCTATACTTATTCAATAGCAGCTGCGACGGCTTGCCACTCGGTCTGACCGCAGCCAATTTTATCTTCAGCCTTCTTGTAGAAAGGCACTTTCCTAATTTTAAGTGCTACCTATCTCCGCATACCACGCGCCATAACTAAGGGGCTTTGGTTTTACCCACATTGTCAATAAGAGCCAAAAACGGATCTCCTCAACATGACCATCGACGAAAATCCTCAAGCTACGAGCGAGAAGAAAGATCAGGAAGGTCAGAAAAGGCTACCTCTCTCTGAAGCGGTGTTACTTACACTTGCTTCGGCTGGAGCATACTTGCTTGCCTTCATCTATGAGTATGGTTATGCGACCTTTTTTGGTATACCGATGCACCTTATAAATGTAAGTTTGATCAATCTGTTGGCCTCTGGCGTGGTGGTAATGCTTTTAATAATCAGTTCATTTATGACTATCGACACAATTTTCCCATTAACTAATCTGAAACATCCATATCTCGCAAAATACATCCCTAGAGTTATAGGGCTTTTCTTTATTTGGGTCTTCGTCCCATCCGTTATGTATGGCTCAGACTACTCTTGGGTAATAATAATTACTGTGGGAACTTATTGTTTGCTTGTATCTTGGATTTTTATTGCTCCGTTAGTTGTGTATAGAGGAAAAGGGAAGTGGACCGAAAGATACAATGCTGAGCTTTTAAGCAGAAGACAAAAATCCTCGCCGGACTTTGATAAGTTTATAGAGAAACGTTTAGGTATTAAACAGTCAAAGTTAACGCTCGCTATGCTCGCAATGAGTATGGCTATTATATATAGAGCGGGTGAGAATGTTGCCAAAATACAGAGGGACTTCTTTGTTATCGACACCTCACCAGCGATGGTTGTTCTACGGGTCTATGGCGACAATATGATCTGTGCTCCATTTGATAGAAACGCGCATGAAGTAAAGCGAAGTTTTTCTGTCCGAAAAATAGCAGAAGATCCAAAACTAGTAATGAGCCTAGAGAATGTAGGGCCACTTAACCCAGTTGAGAAGCTTACATCCGAAACAACTACACCCTCTTCACCGACTCCCCTCACACCAAAGCTGGAAAGCGCGCCCAGCACCACCCCAACGCCAAAACAAGCTGAAACTCCAAGTGAATCTAATTCTGTAGAGCAATAAAAAAACGCGCTATGACGATCTGTATGTTCTTCGTAAAAATTACTTGACAGGGAATAGCCTGCGACCTAGTAATTTAATGTAGGTATTGTTATGCCTACAATTGGTTGTTATTTGAAAACACAGGGAAATGGGCTTCTTTATGACGAAAGTCGGGTCAACAGAGCAGGGTTATAGAAATAGTTGACACC
>JBEVKW010000209.1:0-6668 GCA_040509495.1 Chitinophagaceae bacterium
CGTAGCGAAAACTCTTCGCTACGGCTTTTTTTTTAATGACTTTTTCGACAGGGTAAAACTACAATGACGCTACCTGCAAAATCGAATCTTTTGTTTCCAACAAAGAAGCCCCCCCTGTAAGGAACTCATCTACTTTCCTGGCGCATTCACGGCCTTCGCTGATCGCCCAAACAACAAGCGATTGTCCACGCCGTGCATCGCCAGCGGTAAAGATCTTTGGAAGACTGGTCTGATAACTTTTATCAGATGCTTTGATATTTCCGCGTTCGTCTTTTTCGATCTCCAGCAAATTCAGTAAGCCCTCGTGTTGTGTGTGTACAAAGCCCATGGCCAGTAATGCGAGTTCGCAGGGAAGTTCTCTTTCGCTGCCTGGCACTTCCATCATCTGAGCAGGACGGCCATCTGTTGAAGCCTTCCATTCAAGGTTCACTACTTTCAGCGCCTTCAGGTTGCCATTGCCATCTCCCATGAATTCTTTTGTAGCAATCGCCCAATGTCTTTCACAGCCTTCTTCATGAGAGGAAGTTGTTTTGAGTACCATTGGGTACGTTGGCCATGGCATCAGTGTAGTGCGGCTTTCCGGTGGCTTAGGTAATAATTCAAATTGTGTTACGGTCATTGCTCCATGGCGATTGGATGTTCCAACGCAGTCGGATCCAGTATCACCCCCTCCGATCACTACTACATTCTTAGCGGTTGCCAGTAGTTCTTCATGAAGAATATTGCTTTCAATATTGCCAAAAGCCAGTGGGTCTTTTCCTGCATTGCGCTTATTCTGTTGCTTGAGAAATTCCATGGCATAATAAACACCTTTTAGTTCGCGGCCAGGTATCGGCAGGTTACGTGGTACTGTAGAGCCGCAGGCGAGTACAATCGCATTGTATTCGCGCAACAGGTCGTTGATCTGAACATTCACGCCAACATTGGCATGGCATTGAAAAGTGATGCCCTCTTCTTCCATTACCCGGATCCTTCTTTCCACTACCCATTTCTCCAGTTTGAAATCAGGAATGCCATATTGTAAGAGACCGCCTGGTTTGTCGTCACGTTCGAAAACAGTAACAAGATGCCCTGCGTAGTTCAGTTGTGCAGCGGCAGCAAGGCCTGCCGGGCCAGATCCGATCACAGCTACTTTTTTCCCTGAGCGAAGATTTGGTTTCCTTGGCTTTACAAAGCCTTTATCAAATGCGATCTCTATGATATGTTTTTCGATCTCTTCAATTGCTACCGGCGGTTGATTAATGCCAAGCACGCATGCAGATTCGCATGGAGCAGGGCAGATCCGTCCTGTAAACTCGGGGAAGTTATTGGTTGATGTAAGAATATCGTATGCTTCTTCGAAGTCTTTCCGGTATACTGCATCATTGAACTCGGGTATCACATTACCGAGCGGGCAACCGCTATGGCAAAACGGAACGCCGCAGTTCATGCAACGGGCGGATTGATCATTCAGTTTCTGCTCACTGAATTTCTCAACGAATTCTTTATAATTATGCAGCCTTTCCTGCACCGGTACCTTCCCAGGCAATTCCCTGGTAAATTCTTTAAATCCTGTTGGCTTTCCCATGAGCGACAGAGTTTATAATTGAAACTGCTAAAAAGTAAAAAGTCAAAATTAAAAAGTAAAAAAACAGTCTTTTATAGTTTGACCTGGTACTCCTGGCAGTAATTTTTTAATTTTTACTTTTGAATTTTTACTTCGGCCGTGTTTGCCCGCTTTAAAGCAACCACCTTCTTGTAGTCTTTAGGAAATACTTTTACAAAATGCTGAAGTTGATTGTCCAGATCCTGCAAGATAAATTTCGCAACAGTGCTGTCCGTATATTCAAGATGTTTCTGGATAAGCGTGAACAGCTCGTTCTTGTCTTCCAGTTCGCAGGCATCCAGGTCGACCATTTCAAGGTTGCAGTTCTCTTTGAATTTACCTTTTACATCATACACGTAAGCGATACCACCGCTCATACCTGCAGCGAAATTTCTTCCGGTATCACCGAGTATTACAACCAATCCACCTGTCATGTATTCGCAACCATGATCACCGATCCCTTCTACCACCACCTGGGCTCCGGAGTTGCGCACGCAGAAGCGTTCGCCGGCTTTACCACGGATATACGCTTCGCCGTTTGTGGCGCCATAGAAAGCCACGTTACCGATGATGCTGTTTTCTTCCGGAACGAATGAAGCGTTGCGAGCAGGATAGATGATAAGTTTTGCGCCACTTAATCCTTTTCCGAAATAGTCATTCGCATCACCTTCCAGTTCAAGCGTAACGCCTTTGGTGTTGAATGCACCAAAGCTTTGTCCTGCTGTACCGGTGAACTTGTAATGGATCGTATTCTCTGGTAAGCCTGCGGCGCGGTATATCTTGGTGATCTCGTTGGATAATACAGTTCCTGCTGTACGATCTGTATTGATGATCGGGAATGAAGCACGCACCTTCGTTTTGTTTTCCAGTGCCGGCCTTGCTGCTTCCAGCAGTTTCCAGTCGAGAATATTCTGCATACCATGGTCCTGTTCTTCTGTATTATAGAGACCTGTGTATTCAGATGCAGGTTCTTTATAGAGGATGGGAGACAGGTCCAGCTTTTTATATTTCCAGTGAGTGATATCGTCTCTCACTTCAAGGTTTTCTACCTGGCCGATCATCTCGTTCACGGTCTTGTAACCGAGCTCTGCCATGATCTCACGCAGTTCCTGTACCATAAAGCGGAAGAAGTTCACTACGTGATCTGCTGCGCCGGTAAACCGTTTACGCAAATCAGGATCCTGGGTTGCCACGCCTACCGGGCAGGTGTTCAGGTGGCATTTGCGCATCAGGATGCAGCCTTCCACAACAAGCGCGGCTGTTGCGATACCCCATTCTTCAGCACCGAGCAGAGCTGCAACAGCGATGTCGCGACCTGTTTTCATTTGACCATCAGCCTGTACAACTACACGGCTGCGGAGTTTATTTTTTACCAGTGTCTGGTGTGTTTCTGCGAGACCGAGTTCCCATGGCAGGCCTGCGTGTTTGATAGATGACACGGGTGATGCACCTGTACCTCCGTCAAAACCTGCGATCAGTACTACATCTGCTTTTGCTTTAGTAACACCTGTTGCGATGGTTCCCACACCTGCTTTGCTTACCAGCTTAACGCTGATACGAGCTTTACGGTTAGCATTTTTCAGATCGAAGATCAGTTGGGCGAGATCTTCAATAGAATAAATATCATGGTGAGGCGGAGGAGAGATCAGGCCAACACCCGGAGTGGAGTGTCTTGTTTTACCGATCCATTCGTCCACTTTATGGCCAGGCAGCTGACCGCCTTCACCGGGTTTTGCACCCTGCGCCATTTTGATCTGTAATTCATCTGCTTCAGTAAGATACAGGCTTGTTACGCCAAAGCGTGCTGATGCAACCTGTTTGATAGAACTGCGCATTGAATCGCCGTTTGCAAGCGGCTCATATCTTCTTTCATCTTCACCACCTTCACCTGTATTACTTTTTGCGCCGATGCGGTTCATGGCAATAGCCAGCGTGGTGTGTGCTTCCCAGGAGATGGAGCCAAAGCTCATCGCGCCTGTTGCGAAACGTTTGAAGATGCTTTCTGCTGGTTCTACCTCTTCAATTGAGATCGAAGGCCTGATCTTCTTGAAACGGAACAGGCTTCTTATGGTGCAGGCTTTTTCACCCTGCTCATTCACCAGCTTTGAATATTTTTTGAACGTTGAGTAGTCGTTATGTTGTGTTGAATGCTGCAGCAGGTGGATCGTCTGCGGATTGAAAAGGTGGAATTCTCCTTTTCTTTTCCATTGGTAAACGCCACCCACCGGCAGGCGGTCAACGGGGATATCTTTTTTGCTGAAGGCGAAATAATGTTTCGCAAGGGCTTCTTTCGCGATCTCATCGAGTCCCATTCCTTCAATACGCGATGTTGCTCCGGTGAAATATTTATCCACCACTTCTTTGTTCAATCCAAGGATCTCGAAGATCTGTGCTCCCTGGTATGACTGAAGTGTGGAGATGCCCATTTTAGAGAACACCTTGAGGAGGCCATCGTTGATCGCCTTGATATAATTTTTCTTCAGTTCATCATCAGACAATGTAGTGCGCAACTTTCCTCTTTCCTTCATATCGCGTATGGAAGACAATGCGAGATATGGGTTGATTGCTGTAGCGCCGAATGCGATAAGGCAGGCGAAGTGATGTACTTCCCATGCATCACCAGCTTCAACGATCACGCCAACCTGGCCGCGCAGTCCTTTACGGATCAGGTGATGGTGGATCGCGGAAACAGCAAGTACGGACGGAATAGGAGCGTGATCAGAATCGATAGCACGGTCCTGCAATACGAGTACTTTAAAACCGTCTTCCACCGCGTCTACCGCATAGCGGCAGATGCGCTCAAGTGCCGCTTTCAGTGCGCCATCTTTTCCGTTCGCACGGAAATAACATTGCAGTGTTTTGGCCTGGAATAAACCTGTATCGATACTTCTGATCTTTTCCAGTTCGTGATTGGTAAGAACAGGTTGTTTAAGGGCTACGCTATGACAGGTCAACGGATCTTCGATCAACAGGTTGCCGTTATTGCCGGCAAAGCTGGCTAGTGACATGACCAGTCTTTCCCGGATGGGATCGATCGGTGGATTGGTAACCTGTGCAAAGAGTTGCTTGAAATAACTGGTCAGGTGTTGCGGCTGGTCGCTTAATACAGCCAGGGGTGTATCTGTTCCCATCGAACCGATCGGCTCTTTTCCATCAAGCGCCATTGGTGCAATGATATTGTCAAGATCCTCGGTGCTGTATCCGAATGCTTTCTGGTATTTGAAGATCTGGTCATGCTCGAGATGTGTGAACATGATCCGTGGTTCTGGCAATTCTTCCAGGCGGATCTTGTATTTGTTCAGCCATTCGCCATAAGGCTTTTGGGAGCAGATCTGCGCTTTCAGTTCTTCATCGCTGATGATCTTTCCCTGTTCCATATCCACTACGAACATCTTACCAGGTTGCAGGCGGCCTTTCTCTTTTATCAAAGAAGGGTGAACAGGCAGTACACCTGTTTCAGAAGCAAGGATCACGCGGTCATCCGAAGTAACGCAGTAGCGAGAAGGGCGGAGGCCGTTTCTGTCGAGCGTTGCGCCAATGATCTTTCCATCTGTAAACGAGATAGAGGCCGGTCCATCCCATGGCTCCATGAATGCCGAGTGAAACTCATAGAATGCTTTCTTCACAGGGTCCATGTGATCGTTGCCATCCCATGCTTCGGGGATCAGCATCATCATCACGTGTGGCAGCGAGCGACCTGTCATGGTCAGCAGTTCGATGATATTGTCAAGACACGCACTATCAGATTGTCCGTTAGTGACAACCGGAAGCAGCATATCCATTTCTTCTTTAGTGAAGTAAGGTGAAGTGAAATTCTTTTCACTTGTCTTCAGCCAGTTGAGATTGCCCTGCAGTGTATTGATCTCACCATTGTGGGCAATATAGCGGAATGGCTGGGCTAGTTTCCAGGAAGGGAAGGTGTTGGTAGCGAAACGGGAGTGAACAAGACCGAATGCACTCACCATTCTCTTGTTGCCAAGATCGGTGAAGTATCCGCGAACCTGTCCGCTGGTAAGCTGACCTTTATATACGATGGTTTTATAGGAAAGAGACGCCAGGTAAAACCCGATCTCGTCCTGTTTAACGGTATTATTAACGGTATGCGTGGCGTAATTGCGAAGGATAAACAGCTTGCGCTCGAATTCTTCGGGGTTGGAGATATGATCGGGGCAGGCAATGAATACCTGTTCGATCTCCGGCTCAACGCTCAGGGCTGTAGGGCCGATATCATGTGTGTTAACGGGAACCTTGCGGTAGACGAGTACTTCAAGCCCGAGCTTTTCAGCCGTGCGGTTGAAGATCTCGCGGCATTCCTCGCGCAGGCGGATCTCTTTAGGAAAGAATACCATCCCTACGGCATACTTACCATAAGAAGGGAGGTGAACACCGAGTTTCAAGCATTCGTCAAAGAAAAACTCATGCGGTACCTGTATCATAATACCGGCACCATCACCTGTATTGTTTTCACAACCGCAGGCACCACGATGTTCCATATTCTCCAAAACGGTCAGCGCGTCGGAGATATTCTGGTGTGATTTGCCACCTTTGATGTTTGCCACAAAACCGATCCCGCAGGCATCATGCTCGAAGGCAGGGTTGTACAATCCCATATTGCTCGACATAAGCAATTCAAGTTTTTTAGATAAAAAATAAAAAAGTATAAGAATCTCTGGAAAGCTGGCAAGAATCGATTGAAAATACTAAAAATTTTTCAGAGGAATTGGGGCAATGGTGAAGAATTTTCCACAGGGCGTGAAGAAAAGGAAGTCAAAATTCAAAAATAAAAATTAAAAATATTTTTACTATAAGCTAAATCACGTTATCCACTCAAAAATTTTGCGTTATTGTTATTATGATTCTCTTTTTTTCTTTCAGAACGCGAAATCCACCTAAAACGACGCTAATTTTTTAATTTTTACTTTAGACTTTTTAATTATACCAGGTACCCGAACAATGTATCATTTTTATTCAGTTCCGTATACCGGATATTGTATTTGTCGAGATTTTCTATCAAAGTTTCGTAGTCCTTTTTCGCCTGCAGCTCTATGCCAACGAGTGCCGGGCCGTTTTCCTTGTTATGTTT
>JBEVKW010000210.1:0-6320 GCA_040509495.1 Chitinophagaceae bacterium
CAGCCTTGATCTTTTTTTGTTACTTTTTTTGCATCAAGGCAAAAAAAGTAAACAGAGACTTCGACCCTTCGTCGAAAAAAAAAGCGCTTTGCCCGCCGGCAAAAAAGTAAATGGCCCCTCCGAGCCACCTCGGAAAAACTATAATAAAAAAGCCCGCCGGGCTCCCGGCCCCAAAACCACTCTTAACATTATATTTAATGTCTGCCTCTTTTGTAGTCTGACCCTTCAAAACTATCTTTGCCACATCTCACATGCTGCAATTCCTTAAACATACCATGTTATGGCTCACAGCACTGTCGATACTCAACTCAAGTATTGACATTACAGAAAGCCCGTTCGCCGCGCACTATGCAGGCGTAATGGAAGAGGAGTATGATGAAATTGAAAGCATTGCCGAATTCCTTCTCGATGAGACCTTTGATCAAACACTTCCCGATCAATCCGGTAACGATGAGCAGGGCTTACTGAAAAAAAGTACTGCATTCGACTTCTCTTTACCAGAACGAAAGGTGAGGATCAATATTGATCACAGCGTTCAAAACCGTTGCGCTCTTACAGGCGAAACAAATCATGCTGATCTTCCAGCAGGTCATACCAACATCTTTACACCACCTCCAGACCAGGCCTGATCTTCCCTATTCACTGATACTCCATTTACAGAACGGAAACTGATTCTCCCATCCCGGTTCAACCGGTATGCACAGCGCTGTACACTATAGCCGCTCTGCAAGAAAATATTATTACATGAAAAGATACATTTCGCTGGCAATCGCCATCGTGCTGTACTGGCCATTGCACGCCCAAACAGATACATTACAGGTATCACTGGAGCAGGCTGAACAGCTTTTTCTTCAGAAAAACCTTTTACTGCTGTCGGAACGGTATAACGTTGATGCGGTAAAGGCAAATGAGATACAACAGAAACTTTATGATAACCCGACCATTTCCGCGGAACTCGCTACATATGGCGACAACCGAAAATGGTTCGATATCGGACGCAACGGGCAGAAAGTTTTTGGCATTGACCAGGTGATCACACTGGCCGGCAAACGCAACAAACGCGTACTGCTGGCAAAGGAACAAACCGCGGAAGCCAATCATCTCTTCTATGACCTGATGAGAACGCTGAAGTATGAACTGCGTCAGAACTTTTATACCGTCGCTTATGCAGATGAACTGACCGCACAGTACAGTGAACAGATGCGCCAACTCCAGCGGATCATCAGCGCTTATGAAGTGCAGGCCGGAAAAGGGAACGTACCATTGAAAGATGCAGTACGGCTGAAAGCAGAATATATACAGCTGAGCGCAGACAGAAACGCGATCGTTATGGAAGCGATCACTGCGCGGCAGACACTCCAGCTACTCATGGATACCACTGCCTTCATTTCAACAGATAAGATCAAACTGGAAACAAGAACCCTCCCCGACCTTCTGCAACTTGCCGCTATCGCAAAAGAAAACAGAAGTGATCTGAAGGCACAGGAAAGCCAGTTGAAACAGGAACAACTTAACTACAACTATCAACGCGCGCTCGCCACACCCGATCTGACGCTTGGCGCCGGGTATGACCAGGACGGCAGCTATGTCCGGAATTTCTACTCCGTCCGCGCTGCCATCGATCTCCCCTTGTTCAACCGCAACCAGGGAAATATTAAAGCAGCCAGATCAATGATCAAATCTGCTGAACTGACCCTTCAGTACAAACAAAGCGAAGTGGATAAGCAAGTCGCCGCCAGTGTATATCGCCTCAATGAAGCCGAAAAAGAATACAGGTTCACCGAACAAAGCTTCAACAAAGACTTTCCTGAAGTCAATAAAGCGATGATCGAGAATTTCAATAAAGGAAATATCTCACTGCTTGAATTTGTCGACTTCTTTGAAAACTACAACATCGCGATCCGCCAGTTAAATCAATTACACAAACAAAGACGTCTTGCCTGGGAAGAACTCGAATATACACTCGGCACCCGTCTCTGATCAGTTTATCATCTTAAATAAGAATTGTATGAAATCAATTATATCGTCCGCTTTTCTTCTTTTGATCGTATTCACTACTTCCTGCAAACAGGAAGCAGGTAAAGAAATAAGCAAGGGCTTTACATTAACAGACACGATGCTCAACAGAATTGGTATTGACTCGGCCTCCGTCAAACCTGTAATGAATGAACTTCGCTTTTCCGGCAAGATCACGCCACAGGATAATAAAATGGCCAATATCTTCCCGATTGTTTCCGGGTATATTACCCGTTTGAATGTATCGTTGGGCGACTATGTAAAAAAAGGTGAAGTGCTTGCAGTGATCCGTAGTACAGATGTGGCGGATTTTGAGAAACAGCGCCGTGACGCGGAAACCGATGTACTTGTTGCGAAGAAAAATCTGAAAGCAGCGCAGGAGCTGAATGAATCCAAATTAAATACAGATCGTGATGTGGTGGCCGCGCAGAAAGAACTGGAAAGTTCACAGGCCGAACTGGACCGGGTAAACGAAGTCTTCAGTATCTATCACGTTAACAAAGGATCGTACTACAATGTAATTGCACCTATCAGTGGTTTTATCACAGACAAAAAGATCAACCCGGATATGCAGTTACCTCCCAACCTGAGTGAAAGCATTTTTACCATTGCACAGATAGACGAAGTTTTTGTAACGGCTAACGTTTATGAAACTGATATCGCGCGCTTACAGCTGAACATGCCCGCTGAAGTGGAACTGCTCAGTTATCCCGGCAAAAAATTCACCGGCAAGATCGATAAGATCCTGAACGTCCTCGATCCAGAAACAAAAACACTGAAGATCCGTATCAAATTACCCAACCCCGGCTATGCACTCAAGCCAGAGATGGCTGCCACGGTATTCATCCGATACGAAGGCACGCAAACCATGACCTCCGTACCCGCAGAAGCAGTTGTATTCGATAAAAGCAGAAACTACCTTATGGTCTTCCACCGTAAAGACAGCATCGAAACACGTGTCATTGAGCCGCTGAAAACAACTGCCGGCATCACCTACATCACCGCCGGCATCAATCCCGGCGAAAAAGTAATCGTAAAGAATGCCCTGCTGGTATATGATGCACTCAACGACTAAACAATGGAACTAAAGCCAATGATTGGATGATCATCCGGTCATTGGGGATCTATTCGTGTTAATTTTTTTATATGAACAAGTTTATCCGAAATATAGTAGCTTTTTCGCTGAAGAATAAATTCTTCACCTTCTTCATGACCGCGGTGCTGGTGATCTCAGGGATATTCAGTTTCATCCATACACCGATCGAAGCCTTCCCGGATGTAACCAATACACAGATCATTATCGTTACACAATGGCCGGGACGAAGCGCCGAAGAAGTGGAACGCTTTGTTACACGCCCCACCGAAGTAGCCATGAACAGCGTACAAAAGAAAACCAATGTACGCAGCATCACGATGTTTGGACTCAGCGTGATGAAGATCATTTTCGAAGACGGTGTTGAAGACTTCTTCGCAAGACAGCAGGTCAATAACCTTCTTCAGAATGTCAGCTATCCTGAAGGAGTGGATCCTGAAGTACAACCACCTTACGGACCAACCGGCGAGATCTTCCGTTACACATTGCACAGCAAGCAAAGAACCAGCCGTGATCTGCTGACCATTCAGAACTGGACGATCGACAGGCAACTCCGCGCCGTCCCGGGCGTGGCAGATGTAGTGGCATTTGGTGGTGAAGAAAAGATCTATGAGATCCAGGTCAATCCCACCCTATTGCAGAAATACAATATCACACCACTCGAAGTATTTACCGCCGTATCAAAAAGCAATCTCAATGTAGGCGGAGACGTGATCGAAAAAAATAACCAGGCTTATGTGGTCAGGGGAATTGGATTGCTGGATAAAATGAGTGATATCGGTGACATTATCATTGATCAGAACGGCGATGCACCTGTACTGGTAAAACATGTAGCAGAAGTAAAAGAAAGTGCACTTCCGCGTGTTGGTCAGACAGGATTGAATGACGAGGATGATGTGGTAGAAGGCATCGTAGTAATGCGTAAGGATGAAAACCCCTCGGAAGTACTGACAAGAGTAAAAGAAAAGATCGAAGAGATCAATCAGCATATTCTGCCGGCGGATGTGAAGATGGAAACTTTTTATGACCGTGATAATCTCATGGCATATTGTACAGACACCATCTCACATAACGTGATCGAAGGGATCATCCTGGTAACAGCGATCGTATTCATCTTTATGGCCGATTGGCGAACAACTGTCATCGTATCTATCATCATTCCGCTTTCATTGCTTTTTGCATTCTTGTGCTTACGCATGAAAGGAATGACAGCCAACCTGATCTCGCTGGGGGCGATCGATTTCGGGATCATCATAGATGGAGCCGTCGTAATGGTGGAAGGGATGTTTGTTGCCCTGGCTCATCTGTCGCATAAAACTGGCATGGAAAAATTCAACAAACTCTCGAAGCTAGGATTGTTGAAAAAAACCGGCGGAGATCTTGGCAAAGCCGTCTTCTTTTCGAAACTGATCATCATCACTGCCCTTCTACCCATCTTTACTTTTCAGAAAGTGGAAGGTAAAATGTTCTCTCCTCTTGCATGGACGCTTGGCTTTGCCTTACTGGGCGCATTGATCTATACACTCACCCTGGTTCCTGTGCTGTGCGCCATTTTATTGAGAAAGAATGTTCGCGAAAAGGAGAACTTCATCGTACGTTTCTTCAACCGCAGTGTAACGCGCGCGTTCGACTGGTCTTTCCGTAACAAACGCAAAAGCCTGATCATGGCCTTCTCATTCATGGGTCTCACATTCGCATCAGCAAAATTCCTCGGAAGCGAATTCCTGCCGGAACTGAACGAAGGTGCTTTATGGGTAACGGCAGAATTACCAATGAGTACTTCTCTGACCGAATCAATGAAGATCACCAAAACGCTTCGCGGAAAACTGATGGACTTCCAGGAAGTAAACGGTGTTCTTTCACAAACAGGACGAAGCAATGATGGCACCGACCCGAACGGCTTTGGCTTTGTTCAATTCCAGGTGAACCTGAAGCCCGCTAAAGAATGGACCACCAAACGGAATAAAGACCAGTTGATCGAAGCCATGGATGAACAGCTCAGCCAGATCCAGGGGATCACCTTCAACTATTCCCAACCCGTGGTAGATAACGTTGCAGAGGCCGTTGCAGGTTTCAAGGCATCCAATGCCGTAAAGATCTTTGGCGATGATCTGCAAACACTGGATGAACTGGCTGATAAAGTTTATCAAAGCATCAAAGATATTCCAGGCGTAAAAGATGCAGGAGTATTGAGAAATGTAGGACAACCGGAGATCAGTGTATTGCTGGATGAAGCAAAGATGGCGTTGTATGGCGTATCCACCGCAGATGCACAGGCCGTGATTGAAATGGCGATCGGAGGAAAAACTGCTACCGCGAAATACGAAGAAGAGAAGAAGTTCGATATCCGGATCCGCTATAGCCCGGAATACAGGAAAGATGAAGATGATATCATGTCACTCATGGTACCAACGCTGAAAGGCAGTAAGATCCCGTTAAGCAATATCGCACAACTGCGCAAGGTGACAGGGCCTGCATTTATTTATCGTGATGCCAATAAGCGTTTCATTGGAGTAAAATTCACCGTTCGCGAGCGCGACCTTGGCAGTACGATCCAGGAAGCGATGGCTAAAGTGAACAGCGAGATCAAATTACCAAAAGGCTATTCGATCACATGGGCCGGTGAATTCGAGAACCAGGTAAGGGCAACAAATCAGTTAAGCCTGGTAGTGCCGATCAGCCTGCTCGCGATCTTTGTGATCCTGTTCATCACATTCGGTAATGCGAAAGACGCAGGGTTGATCCTGCTGAACGTACCATTCGCACTGATCGGCGGTATACTCGCGCTTCATATCACGGGGATCAACTTCGGGATCTCTGCAGGGGTAGGTTTCATTGCATTGTTTGGGATATGTGTGCAAAATGGAGTGATCCTTATCTCGGTATTCCATGACAACCTGCGGCAAAAACTTCCGCTTGCCGCCGCTATCCGGGAAGGTGTAACGTCACGTATACGGCCTGTTGTCATGACGGCACTGATGGCCATGCTGGGATTACTACCGGCGGCGTTATCATCCGGCATCGGATCGGAAAGTCAGAAGCCGCTGGCGGTCGCGATCATTGGCGGACTTGTCACGGCAACCATTTTGACATTGCTCGTATTCCCGATCATGTTCTGGATATTCTACCGTAAGTCGGATCAGACGGCTAAACGATTGGCGTAGAAGCATCGGAAAGAAAGTTAAGTAAACGCAAAGAGCGCAGAGGATAA
>JBEVKW010000211.1:0-4793 GCA_040509495.1 Chitinophagaceae bacterium
CTCTGATGACGAGCTAGCTGAACCTGTATGGGATGGACTTTCAACCATCTACGGTCTACAGCCTAACCAGGTCGTTGATATTGTTTACTCCCACGGGTACGCACAGGTGCCTGGAGATATCAAGGCCGTAGCTTATGGTATGTCTTCTAGAATCATCTACAACCCTTCAGGTCTACGACAGGAAACTGTCGGATCTATCTCTGTGACCTATCCTGGTGTTGGTGGAGAAGCTGGAACTGTAAACATGTCTAAGCTTGAAAGAAACGTTCTAGACAAGTACAGCGCTCAGGCTAAGAGCATGAGACTTGCAGGCCAGAGACTAAGAATCGGAACCCTTCCTATTCTAACCATCGACAACGATATTGACTAGGAGGTCTGATGGGTACTTCAATCATTAGAAACTCTGATGTCGTTACCGTCTACAGAGCACCTGTTGTTATTGACGAATATAATCGTGAAGTAAGAGACTGGTCTAATGCAGTTGCAGTAAAGACCGGCAGAGCGTCTATTCAGCATTACATGGCGCTTGAAGAAGATATCGATCGTCAGACCGAAACTGAAGGTGCAAGACTGTTTACCGATACACCCGATATGAAGGGTCAGATCGAAGCAGTTGATCGTGTTCTTTATGACGGAAGGTACTGGGAGGTAACTTCACCTCCACAAGAGTATCGTCTGTTCTCAAGATACCATCACACCGAAATGTTTGTTAGATTAGTTGAGGGATAGCCATGGCCGTTAGATTCAACTTTGATAAGGACTTTGACGATAACGTCTATCGAGCATCCAACAAGACTAACTCATCCCTTAAGCCACTATACAATCAGGTTCGTTCTAAGACCGACGAGATCGCAGAAATCGCCAAGACTTCTATTAAGCGTGAAGCTGGATCTGCTGAATCTGATGTTGATAGCATTAAGAATTCAAAGTGGGAATCTAACTATGGTGGTAAGGGTAGACATGGCTGGTTAGCCGCTAAGGCAAAGGCTTTCGCCCTAAAGAGCGCAGCACAGAGTGTTGCTCCCAGTATGGGATATGACGGTAGAGAGATCTATGGCCGTGTTTCTATTAACCGAAGAGGTTCAGATACTCTAGAATTCGGTGGTCCTGATCCTGTTGCCGAGCTTGGTAAAGGTAGCGGAGAATACTTAGTTCATCCACCATATTCATTCCTAAGAAACGCAATGAGAAGGGCGGTGTAATATGCAGCCAGACCTAGCAGTTCATCCAGATGAAGTAGTTGCAGTAATCGACTTCCTGGAAGCATCTACCCGCCTGTCAGAATTTGATGTTCACGTTGCAGGAGACCTTAAGGGTTGGCACGCTCCAGAGAAATGGATTATCGTTCAGACTACTGGAGGTAGTTTTGAGGGGAAGAGAACCGCAATCTCTCAACTAGATCTTAATGTCTATGCACCTTCAAAGCCTCTAGCGGCGAAGATTGCTAGAACTGCCGCTGCTGATCTAAGAAGCATGGCTAATTACACTACTTCCGATATTGTCATTATCAGAGCAGAGCCTTCGTGGCCTGCCGATATTACTGACCCTATTAACTCAAACCCAAGATACGTATTTGATCTAAACCTATGGATCAGACCTAACTAAGACAGGAACGAAATGACCACTCGTGCAAACAAGGCTAACCCAGCAACCGACACTCTAGACTTTGTAGAGATTGAGTTCAACGGTATTACTCTTACCGTCAAGACTAAGTTCAAGATTTTCAAGTTCATGAAGCTCATTAACTCAGATCCCATTTCAGCACTACAGTTAGCACTGACGGATGAGTCAGCGGAACTAGTCGAAGATATTGAAATGGACTTCTCTGACTTTGAGGTTCTTGTCAACAAGATTACTGATGCACTTTCGGGAACTGATCTAAAAAACTAAAGACCCTCGCCTACATTTATCTTAATCATGGCGAGGCACTGGAATGGGACCTCTTCAAGTACTGGCAGATAGATATCAACGATCCGAGACTTACGGTCCGTAGATTAAGGAACTTTGTTGACAGACTTCCAGACAACTCGGAGCTTGTTAGAGAAGTAGGTAAGTATGGTCAGGACGCTAGAGACTGGGACACTAACACTTACATGTTAGCCAATGTCATCGACATTCTTCTGGCGCTAGACTGGCATACTGTTGCCGCCCATTCAAAAACTAAACCAAAACCACCAAAGCCATTCCCAAGACCCGCGCCTAAGGAAACTGCTAGAAAGCAAAAGCCTGTATGGCCTGGAAAGACGATTGTAGATAGGAGCAAGGCTAATGGCTAACGTAAGAGCTGGTATTGCTTACATCGACGTTCGTCTGGGATCTATTGAAAGATTCAAGCGAGAGCTTAAAGAAAAAGTAGAAGGTATTGGCAAGGAGTCAGGCGAAAAGATTGGTACCGACTTAGGTGAAGGTATCGAGAAGGCATCGAAGAAGTCTATTCCTGAAGTAGCTAAGAAGACTTCAGATCGATTCTCTAAGAGATTCGGTGAGAACCTAGTACGTTCTGGTCAGGTTCTTCGTGTTGGTCTTATCGCCTGGCTTCTACCCGCCGCAGTCGCGGCAGGTCCGTTTATCGGTGGAGTTATCGGTGCTGGTATCGTAGCAGGAATTCCTATTGCTACCATTGCTGGTGGAATTGCACTTATCGCCAAGGACCCAGTTATCAAGACTGCGTGGAAGGCCCTTGCTGATACCGTTAAGATTCAGCTCACCCGCGCAGCGTCTTCATTCATTAACCCGCTAGAAATTGCTCTTGGAAATATGAAGAGAGCTTTCCAGCGTAACCTAACCGATATTAATGGTATCTTCTTTAATGCAGCTGCTTTTATTATCCCATTAACTAATGGACTAAATGCTGCAATTACCTATATCATCCAGGGTGTAGCAGACCTTACCAGAAACGCAGGTCCGGTTATCCAGATCCTTTCTGACGGGTTTGCAAGGCTAGGCAAGGCGATTGGTGAAATGCTTACTAAGATTTCATCTGACCCTGAGGCTATCAAGGGCATGGGTGACGCACTAGAAGACCTTATTGGAATTCTTGTCCTAGTAATCGGTTGGTTCGGGAACTTCATTGTATCCGCATCCCGAGCATACTCTCAGTTCAAAGAATCGTGGGGAGCTATCAAGGATTGGTTCGCAAACACCATCGTTCCGTCCCTTAAGCGCTCTGCCGATCAGGCTGTAGCAGTATGGGGAGCTTGGAATAAGTGGATCGATTCTCTACCTGGTTGGGCAAGAGACAGATGGAATTCTGTTTACAATGCCGTAGCTAGCGCCATGAACAGAGTTCATGGAACTGTTATCAGTACTGGTGCCTCTATTGTTGCCAAAGCAAAGGGTATCTGGGATGGAATTGTTGCTACTGTTGGTGGCCTTCCTGGAAGACTTTATGATGCCGGTGTAAACGCAATGATGGGATTCTTTAACGGTATCGCATCTATCGGCGGCAGAATCATCGGCAAGGCAAGAGATATTGCAAACTCTGTTGCAGATACTATCCGTGGTGCGCTAAGCATCTTCTCACCTTCAAGGGTTATGGAAAAGCTTGGTAAGTACACGATGATGGGATTTGAAAAGGGACTTGCTGGTACTCCAGTAGACATCAATTCTTATCTGCCAAAGGGTATCACGGCAACTGTAGGCTTAGACTTTGGCTCACAAAAGGCACCTCAGATGGATAAGTATTCCAACGCAGCACATCATATTTACACTTATATTGCAAACGAGAATGTAGACCCTTGGCGTCAGGCTGAGGATTGGTACTTCATGGTTGCAGCACGCGGAGGGATTGTGTAATGCCACTACTAATGAGCATGTTACTGATCTCTTCACCCGGTTCGTTAATTACCGGAGATGGTCAGCTAGAATACAACGATTATGTTCTTGGCGATGATGTGACGACGTTTATGCAGGAGATCACTGGATGGGAAGACCTTCCTGATATTGATTCTTCTAATACTCTTCGTCCATCATCCCACGGAGCATGGGTAGGTAAGAAACTACTAGGCCAGAGAATTGTTAACTGGACTGGAACCTTTGCACCCGAACCTGAATTCTGGGAAGACGAGATTAAGCGTCTTAGAACGGCCTTCAGCCCGGCGCTAGGCACCGAGGAACTTACTATTGTAGTGAGAACTCGAAATGAGACTAAGATGGTATTCGGAACTGTTGTTAAAAGACAGATTCCTGTAGATTATGCTTACTCTTATTATGGAGCAAGACTTTCAATTCAGTTTGAGTGTTCTGATCCTAGACGTTATTCTCTAGGAGAACATTCAGTATTCATTTCTATGCCGGATCTTGTTTCGGACGGTCTTGAATATCCTCTAGTTTATCCACTAGATTATGGTGTAGAAGCTACGCCTTCTCAGCTTATCGTTATGAACGATGGGGATGCACCTACTCCTGTAATTCTAAACTTCGTCGGACCAGTAACTAACCCTACTCTTGTAAACCAGACCACCGGTCAGAGATTAGGATTCGACATCACGCTTACTGCTGACGAAACCCTTACTGTAAATACCAGACTAGGCACTGTACTTCTAGACGGAGTGGCCGACAGACTTTACACCAGATCAATCGATTCATCACCTATCCTTGGATTCGAACTTCTTCCAGGAGAGAATGAAATGCAAGCAATTGCTGATGACTGGGAAGCTGGAGCCGGTATTGAAATCATTTATAGAGACGCTACCTTCTAAGGATTAAGACATGGCGATTAAAGTTCTAGCCCTTGCTAGTGGCGTAACTGGACTAGCAGATCATAGAGTACTTAACGGTGCCATGATGCAGCC
>JBEVKW010000212.1:0-3468 GCA_040509495.1 Chitinophagaceae bacterium
TTTAGCTTTATTAGGTAAACAAGAAGTATTAAAACGCTTACAAGCAGTATTTAAAGCTCTTGAGTAAGTACATTCTCCGCTCCCCCCACCTCATAGCCGTCAGCAGATCTTTGCATTCTGCCTAAGCTTAAAAATTCCCTGAGCCGTCTCTGCCAGTATTACAATCTTTAGCCCCTCCCATACGGGATACTCCGCAGTATATAGGTACACCATTGGCATTAAAATTATGGTCATAATTCTCCTCATCAGGTACCCATATATATTTATACCGCGGTATCCTTTTGCCTTCATCATGCCAGCGGCTGGTTATGCGACAGGTACTGGGGGTTGAATCTATTTTACAATTCCTTAAACTTACTTTATCAGCTAAGCTTTGGCTTGGAGAACCCTTTGAATAACCTTGGCTTTTATTGCCGACAGCTATTGCTCCATAGCCGCCATAGTCGGTTTTATAGATTAATTCGCAGTTGCCTATTCCGCTTTCTTCTTCACAATAGGCTTTTGCTTGTGGTTCTGCCTCATCTCCGCTAGCTGCATTCTTAATTAAAAAATGCTTCCCGTGTATTTTATTCATATATAAAGCTGATGAAGCATATATTACATGGGTAAATACGTATAAAAAAAATAAAACTATACATTTAATACTCGTTTTCATTATTGTGCATTCCTTGAAGAAACATCATAACGTTTATCCTCTTCCTCCCAATTATCCGGCATTCCCTCATCTCCATGGCTAAGTATTTGTAGGGGGGCTTGCTTATGTTCTTTATCTTGTGCAGTATTACCAACCCCTGCATTCTCCGCTCCCCCCAAATCATAGCCGTCAGCAGCTCTTTGCATTCTGCCTGTATTTCTTATATAGGCAGTTTGTTGTAAACCTTGTGCATTGGCTGTCCCTAAGTTAGTATCAGTTTTATTGATAACTAAATTCTGTCCTAAATCATTATCATTCATAGCCAGCACTTTGTTTATTGCCAGCGGTACGGCTAGAATTAATGCTCCTGCCATGGCGGTTATTGCTCCTCCTATGGTTATGAATATCATTAGCATGCTCTTGAATTGTTCTAGGTCTATGCTGCTGTCTCCGTTTTGTAGGCTGACCAGCATGCTGCTGAAGCTTAGTCCTATGCCGAAGTCTAGGCTGTGGTTTAGGATTGTATTTGCTCCAAAGTAGCCGATTGTTGCTGCTGGCAGGTATAGGATTAGCCCTAGCAGCTGTCTGGCGTAGGCTTGGTAGTTTTTGTTTCCCGGAATGAATAGTGTCATGGCACTTATGCTTCCTGCTGCCATTTCGCTTATTATTTTGCTCGGGAATAGTATTAGGGCTAGGATTAGGTAGAGGTCTAGTATGCTTGGTAATACGTTGTTTAGCCATACGGCACTTGATTTTATTAGGCTTATGTTTTGTTCGATTTTTTTGCTTAGTTCTATTTGTTGTTCTATTTGTTGGCTGGCGTTTATGGTGTTTTGTTTTTTTTGTTCCAGTAGCTGTTGGTTTAGGCGGCTTAGGCTTTGTTCGGCATTGGCTGCTAGGCTGCTTAGTTGGGCTCCTGCATTTTGTAGCCGTTCTAGTGTGTGCATTTGTTCTTAATTTTTTGCCTGCGGACTGCAGGCATCGGCTCTCCCTAGGATTATGTTTAGTACGGCTGCTATTTGGCTGCTTTGTATTCTTTTGTATTCGTTGTTTATTTGGCTTGGGTTTTGTTGGATTATTTGTTCTATGTTGTTTTCGCATGTGTGCGGCACTTTGTTTTGTGTGTATATGCGGTTTATGTTGTCTATTGTTCCTTTGTATAGGCTTAGGGCTTGGTATTTTACTGTGTCGTCTGCTAGGTATTCTGCCTCTAGTGTGTGCTGGGCTTGTATGTAGGTCTGACTTAGGATTTGGTATAGGTATTTTCTTATTTGTCCTATGTGTTGTCTGTATCCTATGGCGTTGATTATGCCTCCGCTTTTGATTTTTTTTGTGTAGAGCTTGTGCAGCTCTCCCATGAATCCTCCGTCGCTTCGGCTTAGTTCGCTTAGCTGCTGTATTATTTGCTCCCTGTGTTTTTGTATGATGTCGTTTATGGCTTGTTTGTTTATTTGTTTTAGTTTTTGGTATTTTTCTTCGTCTTGTGGGTTTAACGGTAGGTTTTCTTGTATGAATTGGTTTATGTCTTTTGTTAGTTCTCCTGCTTCTTTATACCATATTTGTAGGGCTTGGTTTTGTAGTTCGCTTGCTAGTTCTTTGAATTTTTGGTTGAATTCTTTGTCTTCTGTCCCGAGTAGTCCTCCGTTTATGTATGCGGCTGCATTTCCTGCCTGGCTGTGTACCTCTGTATTTTCGTATTTTATGTAGCTCATGTATCCGCATATGCTTTTGCCTCCTCCTAGTCTTGCCGACCCTTGGTCAATGTATGGTATTGTATGGTAGTATTTGCCGCTGAGATCGCTTGTGCTTCTGTATGCGTCTTTTTCGCTCATTTGTATGTTGGCGTACTTCTTGTCTCCCATTCCGTATGCTTCTGTATAGCTGGTGTTTAGTACTGCCGCACAGTAGTTCCCTTCTAGTATGTTTATCGCGAAATTGTCTAGGTTTGTACTTTGTTCTAGGAAACTTTTGCTCTCGAAATACATGGCTTTGCTTAATTCGTGTTTTATCGCCTCTTTGTATATGTTGTTCGCTCCTTGTATGCTCCATAAACTACATACTAGTATTATTAGTGACATTATGTTGTAGCCAAACATTGTCGGCATTAGTAAAAATATCCCTGCTATGGTTTTTATCGGCTCGTTTAGAAAGTTCTTTTTGTGCCTCTCTATGTCGTTTCCATGTTTCCCTATCTGTACTACTACTAGTATCGTTAGTATAATCGCTGTTATTATCCATATGAATATGTTGAAGTTTTGTATTATTACCGCTATTATACTTCTCTCTCCCCATTGATCTACCTTTTCTATCCCCGCTAGCTGCTTTACGCTTTCCCCAAATATCCTGCTTATAAATGTTATTATCCCGTCTTCCTCTTCTCTCGGCATATATGGCAGACCCATATCTCTTCCTCTTTTTTGTAGTAGTATTTTTTTTGTTTGATTTTCTACATATTTTAATATATATGGCAATAAAATAATAGGTTTTTATAGCAATAAACAGGCGAACTGCAGCATTTTTTTGAGTTAGTCCACTACATAATTTAGGCGTAAATAAGCAGACTTTAGCTTGGTTGCAAAAAATACTCAATCATATTACAATTTCTCTGTACTACAAGGTTTAAACTAATTTAAGCCTTTAAGCTGAAAATGTAGTAGTATTCAATTGCTAAGTAAGTTAATTGATACATATTTTTATGGGGATAATATGGATTTACGTAAACTCAAAACTCTCATTGACTTAGTATCTGAGTCTGGTATTTCAGAATTAGAAGTAACTGAAGGAGAGGAAAGAGTACGCATTGTTAATCAATCGCAAATAATACAGCCTACTTT
>JBEVKW010000213.1:0-3648 GCA_040509495.1 Chitinophagaceae bacterium
ATGCCTTTTGATTGCTGTCCATTGTAATTTCCATAGATATAGATCTTTACTTTTATCCATAAAGACCCAATTATCATTTCGAGCTTTGATCCTGCCCCAATACTTCTCTTTAAGCCACCACCAGTATTTATTAGGATGTCTTCTACAAACAAATCTTGCTTGTCGCATCCACATCCAACGGTCTAATTGGATAAAAGTCCTTTTGGCTATAACTTTGTTAAAATAACTGCACCATCCCATTATTCTAGGATTAAGGTTTTCAATTATCCTATCAATTTCCCATGAGCAACTTCTTTTCCATTCTATCATCATTCGCTTTTTGAATGATTTTATAGTATCTTTGGATGGTTTAACTAGTAGTGTTATACCCTTTCTTCTACTCCTGGTATTATATTGTCGAATATTAAATCCCAGAAAATCAAACCCTTCTTTGATATGAAGTATCTTAGTCTTTTCTTCTGATAATGTTAATCCTCTAATACTTAACCAATCGTTAATTATCTTCTTTGCTTTAATACAAGAGCTTTCAGATTTTGCACAAACTATAAAATCATCAGCATATCTTACTAAAGCATATTCAGATTTAGGATGAAGATGACCATATTTGCCGTAAGTTACGTTAAGTATGTCTTCCATTCCATGAAGAGTTATATTTAACAGTAAGGGGCTTACAACCCCTCCTTGGGGAGTACCAACTGTTGTTTTGGTGAATTGATATTCTGCCATCACGCCAGATTTAAGCCATGCTTTAATCCAGTTTCGTGCTGGAAAATTTCCTATAATTTTCAAAAGAAAATTATGATCGATATTATCAAATGCTCCTTTAATATCAGCATCCAATATCCATCCCCTAGTTGTACCAGGGCGAACAATAGCAGATATTCTCTGGATTACATCATGGGAACTACGTCCAGGTCTAAAGCCGTAGCTAGTACCTTCAAACTTAGCTTCCCAGTATGGTTCCAGTGCTGACTTAACAACAGCTTGCCTACATCTATCCAAAATAGTTGGCAAACCTAGAGGTCTAAGTTTGCCCTTTCTTTTAGGAATGTACACACGCTTGATGGATTTAACAGATGCTAGATTGTTATCTGCTAACTTTTCTATTAACAAACTTCTTTCTTTATCTGTATTAACAACTATTTTATCAATACCAGGACTTTTCTTCCCTTTATTGATTTGGGTAACACGTCTTATAGCAAGTAATTTATTTGATCTTGACTTCAACATCAATTTCTGTAAACTACGTACTAGTTTTATATTACCATTTGCAGATGCCCTATAGATACGTCTACGAAGATTATTAACCTTTTTATTAACTTCTTGCCAATTTATTGCATGCCAATAAATTTTCTCAAAGTTATTATTATTATCGGTCTTAATTGTTACATTTGCGTTTCGCATCTAACTTTTCCAATATAATTCATAATCTTGTTTACTTACCTAGGGTAAATCACCAGTCTTAAGTCAGCATCATTTCTGATTAGCACATAGTGCCTATACACCCAGTTATTTATTCCTGTAGCCTTTCAGCTTAGTGTCATTAGCTTTTTAAGACCTCTCTTACCTACTACCAGTTGCCAAGTAATAGGCTTACCACGTTTCACTAATTAAAGATGCGTTAAGTTGGTTATCTTCTTTATACCGGGGAACTGGCATTTTTAAAGAAGGTCGCGTCTGCCTTCTTACAGTTAAGCTTTTCAGCTTTATCCCTATAATAGATGTTATCTGGAGTATCTACTTTTATATTTACGATATTTTCCAAACAAAGATTCACTTTCGTTTAACCAATTTTAACTTTACCTTGCCCCTATTTCCTATCCAGATTAGTAATTTAGTTAGGCTTCTTATTGCGCTTAGCACAAGATCGTTACCAACCTTGCACCGCAATAATAGTAATTAGGTCTAAATGCAACCTAGCCGCAATATACTTGCAGACTTTATTTTAGTGCCATCGTGTCGCACAGCGGGTAGGTAGGCACTTAGCGTGCTTTCCTCCCAAAGAACCGTACAAGCGAATTACTCCGCATACGGCTCAAGCAATTTACTAACAGCTGCAATTAGTTGACCTCGCTTGCTATGTACTTGCCTATGACAGTTTGTATGCAATAAGCACAAATTGTTAATATGGTCAGTGCCACCACACCTTGTAGGTCTTTTATGATGGACTTGCACATTTTCACCATTATCTATTGAATCTAAACAAACAGGGCATTTACCTTCTTGTCTACGCCAAAGAATCTGTCTGGTTTTAAAGAAGTACTTTGGTTTACTAGCTTGACGTTTTTGCCAGTATTCCCTAAGTTCTGGATTATCAGGAGATGCTTTGCCTTTAACTAGAATATGCCTTTTGATTGCTGTCCATTGTAATTTCCATAGATATAGATCTTTACTTTTATCCATAAAGACCCAATTATCATTTCGAGCTTTGATCCTGCCCCAATACTTCTCTTTAAGCCACTTCCAGTATTTGTTAGGATGTCTTCGACAAGCAAATCTTGCTTGTCGCATCCACATCCAACGATCTAGTTGGATAAAAGTTCTTTTGGCGACAACCTTGTTAAAATAACTGCACCACCCCATTATTCTAGGGTTAAGATTTTCAATTATTCTATCGATACCCCATGAGAAGCTTCTTTTCCATTCAATCATTATTCGCTTTTTAAATGATTTAATAGTATCTTTGGATGGTTTAACTAGTAGTGTTACACCTCTTCTTCTACTTTTAGTATTATATTGACGAATATTAAATCCCAGAAAGTCAAAACCCTCCTTAATATGAAGTATCTTGGTCTTTTCTTCTGATAATCCTAATCCTCTAATATTTAACCAATCATTGATTATCTGCTTTGCTTTGATACAAGAGCTTTCAGATTTTGCACAAATGACAAAATCATCTGCATATTTGACTAAAGCATATTCAGACTTAGGATGGAGATGATCATATTTATCATAAGTTATGTTAAGTATGTCTTCCATTCCATGAAGAGCGATGTTTAAAAGTAAGGGACTTATTACCCCTCCTTGGGGAGTACCAACTGTTGTTTTGGTGAATTGATATTCTTCCATCACGCCAGATTTAAGCCATGCTTTAATCCAATTTCGTGCTGGAAAATTTCCCACAATCTTCAAAAGAAAATCATGCTCGATATTATCAAATGCTCCTTTAATATCAGCGTCTAATATCCATCCCCTAGTTGTACCAGGGCAAACAATAGCAGAAATTCTCTGTATTGCATCGTGGGTGCTACGTCCAGGTCTAAAGCCGTAGTTAATACCTTCAAACTTAGCTTCCCAGTATGGTTCAAGTGCTAATTTAACAACAGCTTGCCTACATCTATCCAAAATAGTGGGCAAGCCTAGAGGTCTAAGTTTGCCCTTTCTTTTAGGTATGTACACACGCTTGATTGGTTTAACAGATAATAGATTGTTATTTGTTAACTTCTCTATTAACAAATGCCTTTCTTTATCGGTATTAACAACTATTTTATCAATACCAGGGCTTCTTTTCCCGCGATTGATTTGGGTAACACGTTTTACAGCAAGTAATTTATTTGACCTTGACTTTAACATCAGTTTCTGTAGACTACGTACTAGTTTTGTATTACCATTTGCAGATGCCCTATAAATACGTCTACGAAGATTATT
>JBEVKW010000214.1:0-14908 GCA_040509495.1 Chitinophagaceae bacterium
GTTTGAGGGGTGATACGTTTTCCTCCTGAAGACGAAACTGTTCACAGACGGGCAATAACTTTTACAGCAATAAGAACAAGACAGCTCTAACTTATGGAACCTATAAAACCTTCCCCACACATTGGAACAAATACCGAAGACCGATAATGATGGAGTTGCTATAACTAAAAATCCCTCCGAAGTATCGAAGGGATCATTATAATGGATGGGTTAGTAAGTACAGGGAAATAAATTTCCCATCACAATATTAAATATATTTTTTACTATCCAAAAAAAAATCATTAACAATTTTATTCACATTTTAAAATTGGCTGTGGATAATGGTCGGGTCTTTTTTAATGATCTGTGATGATTTTCCAATCGCTTCTCAACAGTTCATCATGATGATGTGTGCATGCCTGCAAAGAATATGATGTGTTGAAACGCTTGGCTGGCGCATGTTTCAAGCGATGATAATATCGGATCGATGTTATGATGAAGTGATGCGGATACAATTCAGCCGATGATTTTTGCTGAATGTTTTTACGCTTAAACTGTTTAAAAGAAGCTGCTCCGGGGTCAAAAATTTTTTTAGAAGGGAAGGCGGTCAGGCTTTTAAACGGCCGCCATTTATGCTTTGGCGGGTGAATGCTGTTAACTTTGCGGACAAATATTCCTGTTATGAAGTTTGATAAACCTGTTCCGCTTTCCGAAATCGCATCGCTTATCGGTGCAGAGCTTGTGGGCAATACAACAGCAAAGGCCGGAGGGATCAACGAGATCCATAAGGTTGAAAATGGCGACCTCGTATTTGTAGATCATCCGAAATATTATGATGCCTGTATACAGTCTGCTGCAAGCTTCATCATTATCAATAAGCAGGTAGCTTTCCCTGAAGGAAAAGCATTGCTCATCACGCAAGATCCATTCGAGGCATACCAGACGATCATCCGTCATTTCAGACCGTTCAGTCCGTCAATGAAGATGATCAGTGACACCTCTTCAGCAGGAGAAGGCACGGTGATCATGCCCGGGGCATACATCGGCAATCATGTGACCATCGGCGCTAATTGTGTGATCCATCCTCATGTTACGATCATGGATCATTGCGTGCTTGGAGATGATGTGGTGATACAGGCCGGAACCGTAATTGGAAGTGACGCGTTCTACTATAACAAAAAGACCAACCGGGATATCCATTATAAGCGGATGCTCAGTGGTGGGCGCGTAGTGATCGAAAGCGGGGTGGAGATCGGCGCCGGTTGTACGATCGACCGCGGCGTCAGTGGCGACACACTCATCGGAGCCGGTACTAAAATGGATAATCTCGTGCACATCGGGCATGATACAGTGGTTGGTAAAAACTGCCTGTTCGCAGCACAGGTCGGCATAGCCGGAGCCACCACGATCGAAGACAATGTAATTCTCTGGGGCCAGGTAGGCGTTAGCAAAACACTCACGATCGGTAAGGATGCCGTCGTGCTTGCGCAAAGTGGTGTACCCTCATCGCTTGCCGGCGGTAAAACCTACTTCGGCTATCCCGCTGAAGATGCCGGACAAAAAAAGAGAGAGTTTGTCTGGATCAAGCGCATACCACAACTGTGGGATCTCGTCATGAAACAGAAACGCGAACGCGAACGCGAATAGAACGCGAACGCGAATACAACACGAATGGCCGCGAATGCGCGCGAATAGCATACTACAGCGTCGGCCGGATCAGATAGCCGGCGCAATAAAATAAAGCCATGCATTATTGCATGGCTTTATCGTTTCAACGTGCCCAACAAGTTTTTTAATGGTACAGTATTCGCGTGCATTCGCGGCAATTCGCGTTCTATTCGCGTTCTATTCGCGTTGTATTCGCGTTCGCGTTTAGTAGTCGAGGGGAAGCTGATCCGCAATATTCTTCCAGCTCCAGTAACCCTGGTTCACCCAGTCTCTTTGTTCGTAATAGTAACCATTCTCCTTAATGGCGATGCTGTTCTTGATGTCGATATAAGAGATCTGTACTGCAACGTTTTTGGGCAGCTTGAACTGTTTCAGGTATTCAGGATCGGGCCGCTGACCGGTATATGTAACGCTGATCTTACGCGGATACCAGA
This sequence comes from Chitinophagaceae bacterium, assembly GCA_040509495.1. Taxonomy (GTDB): domain Bacteria; phylum Bacteroidota; class Bacteroidia; order Chitinophagales; family Chitinophagaceae; genus Terrimonas_A. The sequence goes on from JBEVKW010000214.1 coordinate 2,082, forward strand.
TCTCCACCTGCATGGTGCTGTCTAATGCCCCATAATAAAGCGTGTCGTACGGGTTCGTGATGCGACTGAAGCTGGCATCCTTGTGTTCATCCAGCAGATCAATGGTAAAACCTTCCTGCGCCACCGTGCTGTCATAATAGCTGCGCATGAAATGAAGTTTTGAACCGAGATAGGCTCTTTCCCTGGCTTGTGCCCAAACCTTCTTCAAACTATCGCTTCCTTCCATTTCTGAGTAAAGGCAGAAGCCGCTGTAAGAACTGATACCTGTATTATAATCGTAAATAAAAGAATCGAGCTGATAGCGCATGTTGTATCCCAGCGCCCTGTTCTCTATCTGGAGAGGTTCTGTTGCCAGTACCCTGAGCTTGTTGCTTTTCTTCAACAGATAGAATTTCAACACGTCATTATTCAGGAAACTGCTTTGGGCAGCATTGGGTGTGGTGCCGATAAACTGCTCAACAAAAAAGCTGCCGTACCTTTCCCAGCCATCTTTCAGTTCATTACTGCTTTTGATGATCACTTCCGTCATGCTTTTTTCTTCACGTGCCATTTCAATATCGGGGAGATGGGCATCGGTATGACTGATCTGTAGCCGATGGGTTTGATACCCGGTAAAGCTGACGATCAATTCATAACCACCGGAAGATTTCAATGCTAAAGAAAATTCGCCCTGTTTATTGCTCGTAGTACCGGACGTTGTATTCTGGCAATAAACAGATGCGCCGGATAAGGGCTCCTTTGTTTCGGCATCAATCACTTTTCCGGATATGTTGAACTGGGCCTTTGCTGCAACGGAAAGAAAAGTTAACAGCAGGAAAAATAGAAACCTGGTGTTTTGCATAGTATTGAATTAATATCTAAAGATACATTTTAAGGACGGCCCCGGCTAGCGTAAATTTTCGCTCCAACGGTTTTTTAACATCCCTCCGGTAAGGCTCAAACCTGATGCCAGAGAAAGCGTTGGTTTTGGGTGTACATGTCTGTGTTTTGAAAGGCGGAGCTTACAAACCTGTTCGAAGGCAAAACATTGAATGGTTGAGATACACCTTTAAAAGCAATCAGTTTGTTTTTGCTGATACCTGAGCGAGGTATTTTTTGCAGGCCTGATCGATCGCCTCATTCAGCGGGGTAAAACTGAAACCCGGAAGGGTTTGTAAAATTTTTGCATTTTCAAAAGTGGTATTGCTGTGTGCCACTTTTGCGCTTTCTTTTGTTAATACAGGTGACTGGCCGGTAAAGAATGATTTGATCTTTTCCCATCTCCATGCAATACCCATCATTGATGGCGTAGTCTGTTTTTTGGGATGAGGTCTGCCGAACCCTTCCGCCATTGTATCCAGCAACTGTTTGAAGGTCCAGTTATCACCGGCAATAATGAACCGTTGCTCTGTAATCGTTGTTTCCATCAGTAACACTGTTGCTCTTGCAACATCTTCTACCGCAACAAAACCGTTTTTTCCGGGACTGTACCAGTCGAACCCCTTGTAAACACTTTTGAAGATCGCGCTGCTTCCTGTATGCCAGTCGCCATATCCGAGGATGGTTGCCGGGTTTAGAATAACAGCGTCGAGGCCTTCGCCGATTGCACGCCATACTTCCAATTCGGCCTTGTGCTTGCTGCGGGCATAATGCGTATTTGTTTTGTTATTCTCCCATTTACTGGATTCGCTGACAGACTGCCCCTGCAGCGTTCTGCCCAATGCGGCCACCGAACTTATGTAAACAAGTCGGCGGATATTTTGCTCCAGCGCGATATTGACAACGTTTGCCGTACCCTCAACATTTACCTGGTACATTTCATGCCGGTTCTTCGGAGAAAAGGAAACAACGGCTGCCGAATGGATCACCGTGTCAACATCCACCATCGCTTCTTCAAGAAAGATCACATCAAGAATATCGCCCTCGATCCATTCCACTCTATCCAGGATCGATGATGAAATATAGAATGGCATCTTCGAGCTCTCCCTGCGGATCGCCTTCACCGCATAACCTTTCTCCACCAACTCGTTGATGATGTACGCCCCGAGAAACCCGGTACCACCTGTAACAAGGATCTTGTTAGACAAATTCGTTTTGTTGTTGATAAGAAGGTGCGAAGATAGTCAGGAATAAGCAGATTGAGGAGGGGAATCAACCACCGGCGATCAGTATCCGTAGTACCCTTTCCCGGTTTTCTGCCCCAATTCTCCTTTATCTACTTTTTGCTTTTGTATATCAGAGGGACGAAGACGCCCGGGCTTATTCAGCTGGTCATATACAGAGCAACTGACAGCGTAGTTGATATCGTTACCGATCAGGTCCATCAGTTTGAACGGACCCATCTTAAAGCCGGTTGCTTCGAGAAGTGTATCAAGCTGTTTAAAGGTTGTTTGTTCTTCTTCAATCAATCGCAATGATTCGATATAGTAAGGCCTTGCCACCCGGTTCACAATAAAGCCCGGCGAGTCTTTACAAACAACAGGTGTTTTGCCCATTTGCCGGGTCAGCCTGACCATTGTTGCTGCCAGATTTTCTGCGGTATGTGGCGTGGTAACGATCTCCACAAGCTTCATCAATGGCGCCGGGTTAAAGAAATGAAGACCAATAACGCGGGAAGGCTGCATAACGCCACTGGCAATTTCTGTAATGCTCAGCGAAGAGGTGTTGCTTGCAAAAATGCATTCGCTATGGTTCAGTTCCGCCAGCTGGTTGAACAGGGCGATCTTCACGGAAAGTTTTTCAACAACAGCTTCGATAAACAGATCTGCGAGGCAGGTTTGCAGATCTGAGGTGAAAGAGATCCTTTCAAGTGCCTGACGTTTTTCTTTTGCACTGATCTTTTGCCGTTCTACAGATTTCTGAAGACTTTGCTCAATTCCTGTTTTCGCTTTTTCGAGCATTTCAGGATTCAGGTCGTATAACAACGTATAATAACCCGATTGAGCTGCTACCTGTGCAATGCCGCTTCCCATCGTGCCTGCGCCGCAAACGCAAATAGTATTGATTTCCAAACTGGCTGTTTTAAGAGGTAAAGATATTTGTTTGTGCCATGGTTCGTTCCATCATGTGCGATAAAGTCATTCACTGATCAGTTCGGGCCAACCGCCTTACTTGCTTCAGAAAGTCAGCACCTGGACCGCCTCAATTTACCGAAGTTACCGGCACTGGCCATCTTAAATCGGTTCAAGCCGTAACTTCTACAACCGGTATGATAAGTGAATTGCTGGTCGCAGCACAGAACAAGCCTACAATGACTTTTATTCTTCAAAAACAAATTTTACCTTGACACAAATTTTTCTATGACTGAAACTTCCATAACACCCGCAGATATTCCGAATGAGCCTGCCCCGCAGAAAACTCAGCCAGCGGCTAAAACGCCTTCTTCCATCGCCTTTATTGTTGGCGCGTTGCTGTTCTTCCTCCCGTTTCTGGAGATCAAATGTAATAATATGTCGCTTCAGAAGCTAAGCGGTGCAGAACTGGCCACTGGTTATAAGATCAATGCTCCGGGATCACAGAATACATTGTTCGAAGGGTTGGTAAAAGAGAATACGGACAACAAGCCTGCTATTTCAAAGAATGAAAATAAGGAGCCGAATTTGTATGCACTGGCAGCGCTTGCTTTGGGAGCATTGGGGTTGATACTGTCATTTACAAATATCAAAGCTGCCGGTATTGGAGGTGTATTGACCGGATCGCTTGCAGCCGCTTCGCTTATCGGTTTGATGATAGATGTGAACCGGCAGCTTAGATCTGAAATGAAATTGGATGGAGTAACGTCCGACGTTAATATCGCGGTGGACTTTACGCCCTGGTTTTATCTTTCCATCGTGTCATTCGCTGTAGCCGCATATTTCAGTTATAAGCGAATGAAAACGTGAATCGCTTAAATGGATGCTTATATAAAAGTTTAAAGGTTTTAAAGTTTGGGAGATCTGACCCCAGCTTTAAAACCTTTAAATTTTTATACAAGTGTATTCTTCGTCAGATTGCCGGCGTGAATTGCCGCAGGAACCTGATATCGTTTTCACTGAAGAGTCTTATATCATTGATATCGTATTTCAGCAGGGCCGGCCTTTCGATGCCCATGCCGAACGCGAACCCTGTGTATTTGTTCGGGTCAATATTACAGTTCTGTAACACGTTCGGGTGCACCATGCCGCAACCGAGGATCTCTACCCAGCCTGTTTTTTTACAGATATTGCAACCTTTACCGCCACAGATAAAGCAGCTTACATCCATTTCAGCACTTGGCTCTGTGAAGGGAAAGTAAGATGGGCGGAAACGGACCTTCACATCTTTACCGTACATCTCCTTTACGAAGAAATAAAGTGTTTGCTTCAGGTCGGCAAATGAAACATTCTCGTCGATATACAAACCTTCAACCTGGTGAAAGAAGCAATGGCTTCTCGCGCTGACGGTTTCATTACGGTATACACGTCCGGGACAGATCACACGGATCGGCAGTTTGCCTTTTTCCATTTCACGGATCTGCGTATTACTGGTATGTGTGCGCAATACCCAATCCGGATTCTGCTGGATGTAGAAGGTATCCTGCATATCCCGGGCGGGGTGATGCGGCGGAAGATTCAGGGCCCCGAAGTTGTGCCAGTCGTCTTCGATCTCCGGCCCTTCAGCCTCTGCAAAACCAAGACGCTGGAAGATCGAAACAATCCTGTTCTTCATCATCGTGATCGGGTGACGGCTGCCGATCGGGGTCGGATCGCCGGGAAGACTCAGGTCTATCTGCATACCTGCACTCGCCGGACCGCTATCGGCCGCAAGTTTTAAATCCTCGTATCGTTGTTCGGTAAAAAGCTTGAACTCATTTAAGATCTGGCCAAATTCCTTTTTCTTTTCTACAGGAACATTTTTCATTTCCCCCATCACCGATTTCACCAGTCCTTTGGTTCCCAGATATTTTATGCGGAACTCCTCCAGCTGCTTTTCGTCAGCGGCAGTAGCGGACGCGACCTCCGATTTGTATGCTTCGAGTTGTTGTAACAGTGAATCCATGATACAAATATACGGCTAAGAGGGATAAGGAGGAAAAGGAGAGGGAGGAGCAGGGTCTAAGGAACAGGATGTTTTTCTTAGTGCAAAAAGCGAGGTATCAAGCTGACCATCACCCGGGTTATTGAAAATTCGGTGGATGCCGTCGTTCATACGGGGTGCCCTGGATAGGCGCGAACAGCTTTACGGCTTTCATTTCCAAAGGCGGGCATAGATTGACGAACAGGTCAGGCCGGAACCCATTCCGGCCACAAGGTGATCATGCCTCACAGCAAATACCTGCTGCCTCAATAAATTAAAACCTGACAGATAAAGTTTATAATGAAATAATTCCTCCTGCCCTTCGCCAGGCAGGCTGAACCAGCTTTTGAATGTACTTTAAACACGCCGCGATCACCATTCCTGTTAACTGATCTATTCCTCCCCTTTAATTTTTGCATCAATCTACCTGATCAATATGTATGGTCCTCGTGAAAAAACAATCGGAAAAACTTTTTTTCCCCTCCTCCTTTCCCTCTTTCTCCTCTTTCCCCTCTTAGCCTTAGTTTTGTAGGATATGTCAGACTATCTTCATCTCTCCGACTTCCTCTCACCCATCAACCTGCATGAAATTTCGCAGGATGAAGGATATAAAGACGGACAGTTCGGACATATTCTATCTGTATACGACGGCGAAATGCCAGATCTTGATGATGTTCAAATTGTAATTGTTGGCTGTGGCGAACAACGGGGCAGTGGAATGATCGGTTCAGAGAACCGTGCTCCCGATACGATCAGGCGCCATTTTTACCAGTTATATTACTGGCACTCCGATATTAGAATTGCAGATATCGGCAACCTGCAACCCGGCGCTTCATTTGCCGACTCCTATGCTGCACTGAAAACCGTGATCAAAGAACTGAATGACGATGGCAAACTTGTGGTAGTGCTTGGCGGATCGCATGATCTTACCCTGGCACAGTACCATGCAAATGCCGATAAAAAACGCCAGGTCGAAGCATCCGTAGTGGATGCACTGATCGACCTGGATATGACCTCGCCTTTCCGGCACCAGAACTTCCTGATGGAAATGCTTACCGGCGAACCGAATTACATGCGCCATTACAATCATATCGGCTTTCAAAGTTATTATGTACATCCGCGCATGCTGGAAACCATGGATAAGCTGCGCTTTGATTGCTACCGGGTTGGCCACGTAAAAGAGACCATCGAAGAAATGGAACCGGTGATCCGCAACAGTAATATCTTTTCCTTTGATATCACGGCCATTGCCAATGCATATGCTCCGGCAAATAATGCCTCTCCCAATGGTTTCAATGGTGAAGAATCCTGCATCCTGATGCAATACGCAGGCATGAGCCCGAATGTAGGTAGCGTGGGTATCTATGGTTATCAGGCGCAGAATGATCGTGATGAACTGACTGCACGGCAGATAAGCCAGATGCTCTGGTATCTGCTCGACGGAAGAAGCCGCGGCCGCAGAGAAGCAACATTAGAGCAAAGAGATTCATTCAATGAATACCATACCGCTTTTGCTGAAGTAGAGACGGTCTTCCTCCAAAGCAAAAAAACCGGTAGATGGTGGATGCAATTGCCCGATAAAAAATACATCGCCTGCAGCTATAAAGATTACTTGCTCGCCAGCAGCAACGAGATCCCCGAGCGCTGGATGCGGGCGCAGGAAAGGGGATAAATGCGCTGTTATCGCCTATCGTTATCGCCTTCGGCAATTTTAAAGACATCCCTGCTAAATATTTTGCATAACATACGTGACTGATCATGACTAAAACAACTATCATAAAAACCGGTATCTGCTCATTCGGCATGAGTGGTAAACTTTTTCATGCCCCATTCATTCATGCACATCCGGGATTTGAACTGACAGCGATCGTTGAGCGAAGTAAGAATGATTCAAGAGAACGATACCCTGATTCAAAACTGGTTCGCTCAGTTGATGAATTATTCAATGATGATTCGTTGCAGTTGATCATCATCAACACGCCTGTTCAAACGCATTTCGATTACGCAAAAAAGGCATTGCTGGCAGGCAAGCATGTGATAGTAGAGAAGCCATTTGCTGTAACATCAGCACAGGCGCAGGAACTCGTGGATCTCGCAGGTTCCCTGAACTTACATCTTTTTGTATACCAGAATCGCCGTTATGATGGAGACTATCTTGCCGTGAAAGAAGTGGTGAAATCAACATTGATCGGTGAGATCAAAGAGGCAGAGATCCGTTACGATCGTTATCGTCCGGAGATCAGCCCTAAAGTGCATAAAGAAACGGATCTTCCCGGCGCCGGAATTACGTACGATCTTGGTGCGCACCTGGCTGATCAGGCTTTACAATTATTCGGCTGGCCCAAAGCTGTGTTTGCAGATATGATGGCCATGCGCGATAAGAGCCCGGTTGACGATTATGTGGAGATCATCCTGTATTACGCCTCACATCGCGTGCGGCTGAAAGCATCCTGTTTTGTGAAGGAACCTGTTCAGGAATACATCTTCAATGGAAGTTTAGGTACTTTCCTGCAAAAACGATCTGACCTGCAGGAAACAATGCTCCTCAAGGGCGTTAAGCCATCTGTTGAGTCATGGTGCCCTGCGCCGGATAAGCCGGATGGATTTCTTCATACAACCGTTGATGGTAAAGACATCCGTGAAGAAAGAACGGCTGTACCGGGTAATTACATGAATTACTTCGAAGACGTGTACCAAACATTGGTAAATGGCGCGCCAAACCCGGTTCCCGGAGAAGATGGAGTAAGATCGATACGGCTTATCGAAGCGGCAAAAGAAAGCGCCAGGGAGGGCAAAGTGATCAGCGTTTAACTATCGGAACGATGGTTGTTACAGATTAAATGAACTGCATGAATTGTAAGAAATATCCTGACTGGCGCACCTGCCTGCTTGCGCTGCCATTAGTGCTGCTGTCCTGCTCATCTTCAAAAATATTTCGGTCCGCAAAACGGGAACTGCTAACCGATAAAACAATTCATGCGGCGCACATAGGGATTTCCGTATACGATGTCAACTCAGCAAAATTCATTTTTGATCACCAGGGGGATCAGTATTTCGTGCCGGCCAGCAACACGAAAATTCCATCCTGTTATGCCGCAATGAAATATTTGGGCGATAGCTTAAGCGCATTTAAATACGTTCGGCGTGGAAACGATACGATCATTATAGAAGGTACCGGAAGCCCTGATCTTCTTCACCCGGATTTTAAACAGCAGAATGCATTTAATTTCCTGAAACAGTTCAGGCATATTGTTTTTTCTACCCGGTTTTACAGTGAATTTCTCGGTAGCGGATGGGCGTGGAATGACTACAAGGATTATTACATGGCGCAGCGAAGTGAGTTTCCTGTATATGGTAATATTGCCACTTTTAAGAGCAACAGCGATGGAACAATAGACATCATACCTTCATATTTCCGGAGATCAATCCAACCTAACGGCCAATTGAAATATAAAGACGGTTTTTCCGTGGAAAAAACATTCGATGCCAATGTTTTTTCACTCGCGCAGGGAGCGGCAAAAATTGTTGAAGTTCCGTTCTCTCCCAAAATAGAAGATGTTGCGGCAATGCTGGCAGACACTCTGAAGGTTTCTGTCGAAATGAGTCTTTTAAAACTGGAAATGCCGGCACAGGAATTTAAATCAAGACCCGTAGACAGTGTTTTGACCAGAATGATGCACCGGAGCGATAATTTTTTTGCAGAGCAAATGCTTTTAATGGTTTCTAAAACAGTCGAAGGTGTATTAAATGATCGGGCGGCAATAGATCTGCTACTGAAAACAGATCTTGCTTCTCTTCCGCAAAAGCCAAGATGGGTTGACGGGTCAGGATTGAGTCGTTACAATTTATTTACACCGCGGGATTTTGTAACGATCCTTGATAAGATGCGATCGGAGTTCGGCATGGAAAGGATCAAGACCATTTTCCCTACCGGCGGCGAAGGAACGATCAGTAGCTATTACCAGGAAGAAAAGGGGCAGATCTTTGCGAAAACCGGTACGCTTTCAGGCGTGGTGGCATTGAGTGGCTATTTGTATACAAAGAAAGGAAAGCTGTTATTATTTTCTGTACTGGTGAATAATCATAACGGCTCGGCAACAGATGTTCGAAAAGCCGTTGAAAAGTTTCTTCGTAAAACACGGAACATTAACTAGCCGACACCTATTCTATATAGTTACGTTTGCATGCCCTCCACGTTAAGGAGTCGTATGAATTTAATTCTTCGCAGATCTGATGCCAGCAGTCGGGCATTCTTTAAATATTCCTCTTTCCACCCAACCTTTTTCTTTTTCGCCCGGTATATGATTGCAAAGATTTTTTATGAAGCGATCATATATCATTCTTTTCACCCTGTTATCAGTTGTTTTCTTTAACTGTCAGAAAGAAACGAGTGCCGATGGATTTGGCGACAGGCCAGGCAGCGGAACGAAAGATCCCATTACTGCCACCGTGCAGGGAAATGTGATTGACGAGAATGGCGCACCTGCTTCCGGCGTATCTGTCAAAGTGGGAAATAAGATGGTGCAAACCGATTCAAAAGGTTCTTTCCGGATCATTAATGCCTTATTGGATAAGGGGGCCTCGCTCGTAACAGCAGAAAAATCCGGATACTTTAAATCGTACAGAACATTTCAGGCAATGGATGCCGCAAACCACGTAAAAATAAAGCTGGTAAAAAGAAAGCTGGCAGGAACGATCAGTGCTGCCGGTGGGGAAGTGACACTTGACAACGGATCGAAGGTTTTCCTTCCTGCCAACGCAGTAGTAAAGGCTGCCGGTGGAAGTTATGCAGGCGATGTCCGCGTTTACGCTGCCTATATAGATCCATCAGCGAATGATATAGATGCCGCGGTTCCAGGTTCGTTTATGGCAGACAATTCCCGGGGCGATCGTGTCGTCCTCGCTTCTTATGGGATGATGGCGGTTGAACTTGAATCTGCTTCATCCGAGAAATTACAGATCGCTGACGATAAAGAAGCTGTTCTGACAATGCCGATACCGGCATCACTGCAGGCCAGTGCGCCTGCTTCCATCAGCCTTTGGTATGTGAATGAGGAGACCGGAATATGGAAAGAAGAAGGCAAAGCGGAACGTTCAGGCAACACCTATACAGGTCGCGTTAAACATTTCACTTTCTGGAATTGCGATATCGGCCTGCCAACCGTTACGCTTACGCTTTCACTCAAAAACGAAAAAGGATTACCGCTTGTGCATACCGGCGTAAGATTGAAGGGAATGATGAACGGTGCTCTGACACAAGCCTATGGCTTTACCGATTCCATTGGTAGCATAAGCGGGCTGGTGCTTGCAGGCCAGACGCTAACACTCGAAGTAGTGAATGACCAATGTAATAACGTTGTATATACAACCACGGTTGGGCCGTTCTCTTCCAATACAAACATCGGCACGATCACTATTTCATCAGTCAATACATCTATTGTTGCCATCAAAGGAAAACTGATCAGTTGCGCTGCGGCCCCGGTTATAAATGGCACCGCTATGATCACTGTCGGAAATTCAAACTACTACGTAAGTACGAATCAGCAGGGAGAGTTTTCAATGGCGTATATAAAATGTGGAACCAGCCAGCAAGCTGTATCCATAACAGGAATCGATAACCTGGGGATGCAACAGGGAACGGCGGCAAACTTCAGTATAGGAACTTCTCCTGAACTGAATGCAGGAAACCTCGTGGCATGCGGCATCTCCGCTTCTCAATTCTTAAATTATACGGTGGATGGAACGAACTACCAGCTGAATAATCTCAACGCGTCAGATTCCCTTACCTACTATGCGTTTCCAACGCAGCAGCCTTCAGCCGGATTTGTTGCCAATATCAGCGGGTTCAATATGACGTCGGCAAGAACATTGTTCCTATCCTTCTTCAGCCCAACACAGGCGGCAGGCACTTATCCTGTCAATGGTTTAGCAGTTAACCAATTTGGAGGAGTAAGTTTGATCAGCCCGACAACTGTCACAGTATCGGGATATCCACAGGTCGTGGGTGAGTTTATGGAGGGATCTTTCACCGGTAGCTTCCGCGATTCGGTTGGCCAGGGTCCCGTACGAACAATAAACGGCAGCTTCAGATTGAGAAGACAACAGTGAAAAGACGTATTTTGGTGTTTCTGAAAACATAAACCTTTTTTGGATCAGGGCGGAGAGAATATAAATAGCATCATCAGCGGTTGCAGAAATAACGATCGCAGGTCCCAGGAGCTCTTATACAGGAATTTCTATGGGGCCATGATGTCTTTTTGCCTTCGCTACACAAAAAATGAACAGGATGCCCTGGAGATACTGAACACAGGTTTTTACAAAGTATTCAAGAACATAAACCAGTATGATGAACAAAAGGCAGCGCTTTATACCTGGATCCGTACGATAGTGCTGAATACCTGTATCGATTTTATAAAAGCTAAAAACGGGCGAATAGTACAGCAGGAACTGGATCAGGCGGCAGGTGTTGACCTGTCGCCTGAAGTGTTTAGCAAGATGTCATCCGAAGAGATACTCCGGATCGTACGTAAACTGCCGCCGGCTACCCAAACCGTTTTTAATTTGTATGTAATGGAAGGATATGCGCACAGGGAAATAGCACAACTTCTGCAGATAAGTGAAGGCACCAGCAAATGGCATCTCAGCGAAGCCCGTAAACAATTAAAAACAATGATCCGTCAGTTGAATGAGTGAACGGTTACCATACGAAGAACAACTGCCGCAGCATCTGCGTGACTTCCAACTGCCGGATGAGAATGGGGCGTGGGCTGATATGAAGCGACGGCTCGACGAAGACGATGATGAGGGCGCAATTGTATGGTGGAGGAAAGGTTGTGCGCTGTGGGCCGGACTTCTGTTCATCGCAGCATTGCTGATCACAGGATGGTGGTATTTCAGCAGGGAAAAGAATGACCGCATCGCGGGCGGACAAGCGGTGCATGATCAACCCCTGACAGCAGACCCGCAAAGCCGTCAGCGGGACACTTTATCCAACGGACCGCAGACCCAACATACAGGGCCGGCACCAGCCATTACGCCCGATACCCCGCATGTCTCTATCCAGGATGCTTTAAAGGATACTATCTCCTCCGCGCGTAAAAGGGGCGCAGCGATCAGCAAAATGCAACAACAGCAACTGACAACCGCCGGGAAAAGTGACCCGGCAAAAGAACAGATCTCATCAAAGGAAACTCCTAAGAAAAAGAACCTTAATACAACTGCTGTAAGAAGAAACGTTGACGGGTCGATTATCGTACCACCACAACAGGCGACCACCAGGCCTGCGCTGACGAATCCTCCGGTTGCATCAGTTAATAATCCCACCGCAGACAGCATCAGGCGTTTTGTAGCAGGAGACACTCTGATCAGAAAAGAAGCGACAGCAATATCTTCGCCTCAGACACTGCCGCTCGACAGCATCAAAGCCTTCGTTACCGGAGATTCCTCCTTCCGAAGGAAAAATGATTCTGCCAATACTGCAATACAAAGCTGGCCCATCGACAGCATCAAAGCATTTGTTACCGGAGATACGATACTCCGCCAAACGACAGATTCAATGATCGCCCCAACAGATAGTTTGCCAACCCGTGATAGTTCCATCAACAAAACAGCGGCTAAAGAGAAAGAATATTTCCTGTCTGCGGGACTTGCATTGCACCAGCAATTACCGATCGCGGGCCAAAAGGCTGTTCCCTATGCGTCCCAGGGGCGGGATTTCAGCCTGGCTGATTATATTCCCGCTGTTTATTTCCGGTTCAACAGGAAACATCGTTGGTTCATACAGGGAGAATTCCGCTACGGTGCGCCGCAATACA
>JBEVKW010000215.1:0-3117 GCA_040509495.1 Chitinophagaceae bacterium
CCGAAGCGATGCTTGCACAATCGCCCGCATTAGCTTGTCCTCGTCAGGAGGCATATCACTTGCGTCCACTAGACCCGTCTGGGTTGCATGCGAGGCGATCTCATTGAAGACGGAAAACCAACGTGTCGAAAGCTCATTCTCACAAAGTGCCTCCGCTCCTGCTCCTCCCTTTACTGATGCTCCTGGTCGGAGCGGGAACTGCGTCGCAGGCTCAAATCAGAATCGCGCCTATCAGGAGCATAGGGGATACCGTCACCTGCCACGTTGGCGGTAAGAGATATCAACTAAGGCCAGATCACAGCCTGATATCGGCAAAGAACTTCGCCGCGAATACCGTAGAAGTCCAGAAGGTTTTCGATAAGGTTTCTCGTTACACGAACCTGCGCATCAACCTGTATACCGTCCCCGTCGAGAATGATATCAACGTGGAGATATGCCCGGGGGACGTAAACTACATTGCCTACAATGCCGCTTGGATTAAAGCTTTATATCGCGATACGGATGCGCAATGGGCACTCTACGGCGTCATAGCCCACGAAGTGGGCCATTACGCTTTAAACCACGACCGGACAGAAATAGGAAGCGACCCCGAAATAGAGATAGCAGCGGATGAGTATGCCGGAGGAGTCCTGGCGAAGATGTGTTCTTCTCTGCAAGAGGCGCAATCCGCGTATAACTCAAAAATCATGCAGGAGCAGCCAGGCGACAGTCACCCACCAAGCGTTAAGAGGTTGGCAGCTGTCGAAAGAGGATGGAATAAGTTCAGGTCGTCATGTTCCAGTGCGGGAACGTCCCCGACCTCAACGCATGAAGCGACGCGGGCACCGGCGGAGAGGGTCACGGTCGGCACCACAGGTTACATAAAGGGTTTGGACGGCCGGCTTAACCCGATTTTAGACTCCTTAAATCGAACGTATTTGTACGCGGATAACATCGCCATCGAGGGCGGCAGGACGCAGCCTGTGGCATTCAAACCAAACCAGCCTCTCGTGGTCGAGGATAGTCTGGGCAATCGGTTCGAGTTGAACGTGGTACCCATAGACTCCGATTCATCTACCATCGAATACAGGCGCCTTGCCTCCGCTGCCGACAGAGAGCGCGCGACCTTAAACCTCAAAGTCGTAGATCAAAACTCGCGGCCGATCAGGGGAGCAGCGGTCTTCGCCATTTTTTCCGATGGCACTCATCTGCAAGGTAGGACGGACTCTCAGGGGGTTGCGCGCATACAGAACCTCAAGCAACGGAGCATTACGCTCTACTGCGCACACCAAGACTACGCGGCCTTCTACAAGGAAGGCCACGACGCAGACTCCGACCCCGTCATTGAACTGGAGGCCGAGGCGAGCAAAGGTTCTATCATCATTGACAGCACAGGCTATATCCCGGGGCTTGAGGGACGGCTTAATCCCAAACTCGATGAGGGCAACCGCACCTATTTATACGCGGACAAGATTTCGATTGAGAACGGGACGAAGCAGCCCACCGCCTTCAGGTTGGGCCAACCGTTTCAGGTCGAGGACGGTCGGGGGAAAAGATTCGAATTAAAGGTTATTTCGATGATAGCCGCGACGGCTTTAATCGAATATACCCGCCTGAACTGAACGAGGAGAACCGACATGTCGAAAAGGTATTCTCACCGCAAAGCTCTTTTCTCGCTTGTCGGCCTAACGCTGTTTCTCACGCTCGGAGCCACTGCACAAGCCCAATTCAGAATCGCGCCCATCAAAAGTATCGGGGAGACCATCACATGTCGCATCGGCGCTAAGAGCTATGAGTTGCGACCCGCGCAGGGACTCATCGCCGCGAGAAGTTTCATGGGAAAGACCGCGGAGACTCAAAGCATCTTCGACAAGGTCTCGCCCTTTACGAAGTTACGCATCAACATCTACACAGTGCCCGTCGAGGACGATATCAACGTGGAGATCTGCCCGGGGGACGTAAACTACATCGCCTATAATGCCGTTTGGCTAACTACTTTATATAAAGAAACGAACAATCAATGGGCGCTCTCTGCCGTCATCGCTCATGAAACTGGTCACTACGCCTTAAGCCATGACAGGACGAGTTTAGGTAGTGAGCCTGGCTTAGAGTTGGAAGCGGATGAATATGCAGGTGAAGTCCTGGCAAGGATGGGTGCCTCCCTGGCCGACGCACAGGCTGCGTACCGTTCGAAGATTATGGACGCCCAAGATCACACGCACCCGCCGATCGAGGAAAGATTAGCGGCGGTGGAAAGGGGCTGGAGGAAAATCCGAACGGTCGAGAGACCGGTGGAAAGAATTGCAATGGGTCCTGTTGAATTGAAGGATAAGGATACTGCATATAAAGGCGGACTGAATAACGAGTCCCGCTACAAGTTTAAGATTGCGAGCGTGCAATTCAACGACGACGACGGTTTACTCAAGGCCGCGATTAATATGACGGACCAAGCCACTAGCCATGTGTGGGACAATAAAACCTATTACTGGAGCGGCAAGGAAGGGACTCACCTGTTGCTGGTATGGAAGAATCGCACGGAAAACACTGTAGGCTGGGCGTTGGTTGAGAACTATAAAGGCGAGTGGTACTACAAGACCAACGGCTCTAAGGGAGAATGGACGAAACTTGAGAGGGATCAGAGACACCTGCTCCATTGGGACGACTCCGGCCAAAAGATAGACATAATCCTCAAGGCCCCTAATCTGTCCGAGGTGTGGACGAAAGAAGACATTCAATATAGCTTCGGCTATTCTAACTAGAGATCATCCGCTTCAGCACTCGCCGTTACCAGCTTCAACTATGTAGGTCTTACTCTTGTCATACATTTAGGTGTGAACGCTCCACTAGGCTACCTGCCGCCCGTGGAGTTCGAGCAGCTCAACCTTCAACTGGTATCACCCTAACTGGTTGTCTCACTTTCGGGGTACAGTCCAGCTGTCAGCTTCGAGTGTCCAGCATCTCGGGATAAGAGACAAGCGCCGAATAGCTACGTATGGAGTTGCCGTACTAGAAGTCATCCCTAAACCCGTTTGAGGGCGACTAAAGCACAAGCGAGATGAACGAGTGCTTCAAAGTTCTTGACCTTCCGCCCGTAGCGCACGACGAGGCGGCGGAAGTTTTGCAGCCACGAGTTCGTCC
>JBEVKW010000216.1:0-13300 GCA_040509495.1 Chitinophagaceae bacterium
CAAATAGTAAGATTATCTTTTTTGTCTTTTTGTTGGGAACTGCTGACCCACTTTACGGCCATTGCCTTCAGGGCTACCCATACGATCCATGGCACAACGGAAACCAAGTGTGCTCAATGCCTGGTCTTCTTCCAGGAAGCGGCGGGTACCAGGGCTCAGCCAGTATGCACGGTCATTCCAGCTACCACCTTTATATACGCGTGATTTATCGCTCACCAGTGTAGTCTGGCCATAGCCATAATTAGCCTGAGAGATAGAGTCACCATCCATAAAGTTGATCACGTTACCGCGCTGGTAGTTACGGCGATTCTTGCTTTCTGCATCTGTAACGTCAACCATTCTTACGCGGCCGGTTGTATCGTTGATCTCTGCTTCGCCATCTGCGTTCTTATAGATCTTGGAGAATTTATTACCACGGAAAGGAGCAGGCATATCGTCAAAGTCAAGGGATGACATTGGTCTGTATACGTCCTGAACCCATTCGCTCACGTTGCCGGCCATATTATAAAGACCGAATCCGTTTGGCATGAAAGAGGTTACTTCAGCGGTATAGAATGCGCGGTCATTCAGACCACCAGCCACACCGGCGTTATCACCTGATCCGCGTTTGAAGTTCGCCATGAACTGACCTTGCCAGCTGCCATGACGGGTATCACGCAGACCGTTCACGTTAGTTGACCATGGGTAGATCTGTTTATTTGACTGCAACTCTTCACCACGTTTGCCTTCTTTTTTAGTAGGGCGTGGGTTTTGATCGATCAGGCCATAAGCTGCGTACTCCCACTCTGCTTCGAAAGGCAGGCGATAGTCAGGCATCAGGAAACCGTCTTCCATGGTAACCTTTGTACGGGGCTGACCCTGCGGAGTTTTCAATTCATTCTTTTTAGAGGTAGCCGTTTTGCCGGGAGCTGTTTGGTAAAGATCCAGCAAATAAGACTTCGTTGTGAAGTTGTTGCTTCCCTGCTGCCCCATCAGGCTCTGCTTATTTACATACCCTTTTTCGATCAGGATACCCTCGTTCACGCGGTCGCTTCTCCATAAGCAGAAGTCAGTCGCCTGTCTCCAGGATACACCTACCACCGGGTAGTAGTTAAAGCCAGGGTGGCGGAAATAGTATTCTACCATTGGCTCGTTATAGCTCAGCTCGCTACGCCAAACCAGCGTGTCGGGCATTGCGCCTTCAATGATCGGTTGGTTGATCGGATCGGAAGGATCGAAAGTTTTGTTGAGCCAGTAGAGGTATTCACGATAGTGGACGTTTGCCACTTCCGTACGGTCGATGTAGAAGGATGGTACAGACACACGGCGGGGAATGTTATTCCATTCTGCCATTACGTCCTCATCGGTCTGACCCATGGTAAAGGTACCACCCTGAACGAACACAAGGCCCGGACCAGTTGCCTGATCTTTCGCCTTGGCCACCTGGTAGCCACCCGCATTTTTGTCATTGTAGTTCCAGCCGGTCATGTCCGACTTTGACGATTTTTTCTTAAAAAGGCCGCACGAAGACATGAGCACAGCACAGGATAACAGGATTACTAAGTTTTTCACTTTCATTGTTTTTTGCATAAACCTATGAATTGGATAAATTTAACGCGGTATGAGGTAAAATTATTGTCTGAAAGTCAAATTTTACCACAGGGATTGCGAATATAGACACTTTGAGTAAAATGGCTATTAGCCGGGTGTCTTTTTTTACTTCGTTGATCTCCAATGCCATCAAGGGGTTATTGATATGTTGTTGTTTAAAAGACTACTGCTTTTTATATGCCTGACGGCCAGTGTTTCGACTGCCTGGCCGCAGCGTGTTTATTCGCCGGCATCCGTCCTGAGTGCCGGAAATTTCTATAAGATCGCCGTTCCGTCTGCCGGCGTATACCGGATCGACCTTCCCTTTCTGGCCTCGCTGGGCATAAATACCGCCAATCTGCCTTCTGCCTCCATCCGCCTCTTCGGAAACGGAGGGGGAATGCTGGCTGAATCCAATAACGGCACCTGGCTGGACGATCTCCAGGAAAATTCCATCCAGGTGGTTGATGGAAATGACGGTGTGCTGAACGGGAACGACTACCTGCTTTTTTTCTCTAATGGCCCGGATCAATGGATCAAAGATTCAGCCAATCAACGTTTTTCTCACCGGAAGAATCTCTATACGGCCTATTCATACTACTTTTTGTCGGTCGGCAGTCCGGGAAAACGCATCACCGCAATACCTCAACTGTCCAATCCTGCATTGACCGTCAGTAGTTTTTCCGGCCGCTTCTTTCATGAACTGGACACTGTGAATTTTCTGAATAGCGGGCGGGAATGGTATGGAGAGGAGTTTTCGCAGTTGCCCGGAAGATCGTTAACACGGAGCTTCCCGTTCAATATGCCCAACCTGTTACCTGGATCACTGCTGCAGTTGCGGACACACTGTATCGGGCGATCTGCCGGCGCCGGCAGCAGTTTTTCTGTGGCGATCAATAATATCGCTGCGGGACAGATCAACGTGCCACCAATCGGTACCGGCCAGTATGAACCATTTGCCCGTGAAGCCATTGCTTTCAACAACGCAGTGGTCAGCGGCACAGCTAATACAATCAGTTACAATTTCGCACCCGGCAGTGTGAATGCGCAGGGATGGCTTAACTCTTTTGAGGTTTTTGGCCGCCAGCAGCTTTCAATGACAGGAGTGAATCAATTGTTGTTCCGCGACTGGCTTTCGATCGGTAATTATAACGCGGAGTTTGTCCTCGGAGCCGCCCAGCCAACGACCCAGGTATGGGATGTGACCGACCCGCTGAATCCACGGTCTTTATTGACGCGGCAGGAAGGGAATTCATTGCGGTTTATCAACGATTGCAGCAGGCTCCGGGAATATGTGGCTTTCGATGTACAGGGTTCGACGGCGCCGCTGGCGATCGGCCGCGTACCTCCTCAAAACCTGCATGCTGCCACTCCGGCTGATTATATCATTGTTGCGTACCCGGATTTTCTGGACCAGGCTCAGCGCCTGGCGCAGTATCATCGCCAGCGGAATTCTTTCCGCGTTGTGGTTGCTACCACAGAGCAGGTCTTTAATGAGTTTGGAAGCGGAAGCAAGGATCCCGTTGCGGTAAGAGACTTTGTGAAAATGTATTTTGATAAATACGGTAATGATCCGGCCAACCGGCCACGATTTCTCTTGCTGTTCGGTGATGCATCCTTTGATTATCGCGACCGCTTAACTGGCAATACGAACTTTGTGCCCGCATATGAAAACCCGATCTCCCTTGATGTACTTAACACTTATGCCTCTGATGATTTTTTTGGATTCCTGGAGGATAACGAAGACATCAATTCTTCGATCGTAATTAATACCCTCGATGTAGGTATAGGGAGGGTGCCGGCAAAAAATCATGCGGAAGCAAAGAATTTTGTTGATAAAGTGGAAGCCTATTCCTCGGTGCAGAGTTTTGGACCCTGGCGGAATAATCTGCTGTTCATTGCGGACGATGAAGATCAGAACCTGCATCTGCAGGATGCCGAAACGGTCACTGCCACTGTAAGTGCCGTGGCGCCTGTATTTGATCACCAGAAGGTCTATCTCGATGCATTCCGGCAGGAAAGCGGATCAGGAGGAAGCCGCTACCCGGAGGTGAATCAGGCGATCAGTAACCAGGTGTATAACGGCGTGCTCGTTTGGAATTTCAATGGTCATGGAGGACCTGTACGCCTGACAGATGAAACGATCCTTGACCAGGAAATGGTCAATACCTGGAATAATGCAAACCGTCTTCCTTTGTTTATTACGGCGACCTGTGATTTTGCTCCCTATGATAATCCTTTCATCAATTCTCTTGGAGAAAATATTCTACTCAGGCAAAATACCGGTGCCATTGCATTGATGACCACTACCAGGGTCGTATTTGCTTACAGTAACCGTATCATGAATGATAATTATCTCCGGTTTGCATTGCAGCCTGATGCAAATGGACGATACCGTAGCCTGGGTGATGCCGTTAGGGACGCAAAGAATTTCACGTATCAGACATCGGGCGATATAACCAATAACCGCAAATTCACCCTGCTCGGTGATCCTGCATTGACGCTTGCGTTTCCCACGGTACAGGCGAAACCCGTTCGCATCAATGGAATCCCCATAGCGCAGACTGATACGATGCAGGCAACGGAAAAGATCACGATAGAAGGGGAGATCACCGACCTTCAGGGCAACTTCATGCCCGGTTTCAATGGAACTGTTTACCCTACTGTGTTTGATAAGGCGAGACAGGTGACCACCCTGGGAAATGATCCGGGCAGCTCCCCGGTAAATTTCCAGTCACAGACCAACCAGTTGTTCAGGGGGAAAGCAACTGTTGCCAATGGCCGGTTCTCTTTTAGTTTTACTGTTCCCAAAGACATCAATTACCAGTATGGGAATGGAAAAATTTCCCTCTATGCGGAAAATGGCAGCCGTGATGGCACCGGTTCGTTTACGGGTTTTCTCGTAGGCGGAAGTGCTAATACGCTTAACGATGATAAAGACGGTCCCGGCATCAAAGCATACCTGAATGATGAGCGTTTCGTCAATGGCGGCATCACCAATGAAAACCCTGTTCTGTTACTTAAACTCGCAGACAGTTCGGGTATAAATACCGCCGGCACAGGAATTGGGCACGATATTGTGGCTACCCTCGACGATGATAACACCAGGTACTTTGTACTGAACGATTTTTATCAGAGTGACCAGGATAGTTATCAGAAAGGAACGGTTCGTTTTCAGTTGACAGGCCTTGAGCCGGGGCGTCATACACTGAAAATAAAAGCATGGGATGTGCTGAATAACTCAAATGAGGTAATGCTGGACTTTATCGTTGCGAAAGATGAAGAATTGGAGATCAGTCATGTCCTTAATTATCCCAATCCTTTCACTACAAATACACAGTTCTGGTTTGAGCATAATAAACCGGGGCAGGAGTTGTTGGTACGAGTGCAGATTTTCACAGTTTCGGGACGTATAATAAAAATGATGGAGCAGACAATAAACACACCCGGAAATCGTTCAATTGAACTGACTTGGGATGGGTTGGATCAATACGGACAGAAAATTGGGAGAGGCGTTTATCTTTACAAACTTTCTGTAACGGTTCCCGGTAAATCAAGAAAGGAAAAGATCGAGAAGCTGGTGATTTTTTAGCACCATGCACGGTCAAAAAAGCGATATTTTAGCCCGGCTTTAAGTAAAACGGGTTACTTTTATTTACATTTAATTACAAAACAAACTATCAATGAGACCAACTGCTTCAAAACTGATCGCTTCGTTGTTGCTTTTTGGCGGAATGATTTCTGCAGCAAAGGCGCAGGAAAGGATTAATGTGGTCACAACAGCGGTTCCATTCTTACGTATATCTCCGGATGCCCGCGCTGGCGGCATGGGTGATCTTGGGATTGCGACTTCCCCGGACGCATCATCAAGTTTCTGGAACATGGGTAAGGCGGCATTCAATCAGTCACAAGGCGGTATCGCGGCAACCTACACTCCATGGTTGAAACAGTTGGTGAATGATGTATATCTCGCATCTCTTTCCGGTTATTATAAATTCGCGGAAGACCAGGCGATCACTGTAGGCCTGCGTTATTTCAGCCTGGGTAATATCCAGTTCACTGATGGTGCCGGTAACTCATGGGGTAATGGTAAGCCAAGAGAGTTCAGCCTGGATGCAGGTTATTCCCGTAAACTTTCAGATAAACTCGGCCTTGGTATCGCATTGCGATATATCAATTCAGATCTGACCAATGGTGTTCCGACAACAGGTTCTACCAGCTATAAAGCGGGTAGTGCGGTTGCTGGTGATATCGGCCTTTATTATGATAACAAAACAGAGGCAGGTGATGGCTTCACATTCGGTGCGGCTCTTTCAAACCTCGGTTCGAAGATCTCTTACACCAGCAATGCTGACCAGAAAGATTTCATTCCGGCCAATCTTGGTCTGGGTGTAACCTGGAATAAAGCAATTGATGAGCAGAACAAAGTGATGATCGGTCTTGATCTGAATAAACTGCTTGTTCCAAGCCTGGAAGGAAATCCTCCTACACAACAGCAGATCGATGACTATCGCTCACAGGGCCCTGTTGCCGGTTGGGGTAAGTCTTTCAGTGATTTTCCCGGTCAGGCCAACTTTTCCATTGGTGCTGAATACTGGTATAACAACCAGTTTGCGCTCCGCGCAGGTTATTACTATGAAGATAAGTCACGCGGTAACCGCCGTTATTTCACTGCCGGCGTTGGTCTTAAATACAATGTATTTGGTCTGAACTTCTCTTACCTCGCACCTTCTGGAAGTGGTGTAACACAAAACCCGCTTTCAAACACCATGCGTTTCTCTGTGCTGTTCGACCTTGATGGTGGCGGAAGCAACGAATAAGTTTTTGCTGATAGAATAAGAGAGCGTCCCGTTAATAGCGGGACGTTTTTTTTGGGGGAGGTTTGGAACCTATGGAACCTCCCAAACCTGCCAAACCTCCCAATA
The DNA here is from genome assembly GCA_040509495.1 of Chitinophagaceae bacterium. Lineage (GTDB taxonomy): Bacteria > Bacteroidota > Bacteroidia > Chitinophagales > Chitinophagaceae > Terrimonas_A. The sequence continues at coordinate 6,495 of JBEVKW010000216.1, forward strand.
CTGTATCTTCGCCTCTTAACTGGTAATTATGTCATACAGAATTGGATCAGGGGTGGACTTTCATCAATTGGCGGAAGGGCGGGAACTATGGATAGGTGGTGTGAAGGTTCCTCATACGAAAGGTGCAGTTGGTCATAGCGATGCAGACGTGCTGCTGCATGCCATCTGCGATGCATTGTTGGGTGCGCTTGCGCTTGGTGATATCGGTGTTCACTTTCCCGACACTGATGCAACCTATAAAGGGATCGATAGTAAAATATTACTGAAGAAAACAGTAGAACTCATTCACCAGGAAGGATACAAGGTTGTAAATATCGATAGTACATTATGCCTTCAGGCGCCGAAGATCAAGCCTTTCGTTCCGCAAATGCAGGAAGCGATCGCTTCTATTGCGGGTCTTACCACGAGAGATGTTTCCATTAAAGCAACTACTACTGAACAAATGGGCTTTGTTGGCCGTGAAGAAGGACTAATGGCCTATGCCACTGCGCTCCTTGTTGATAACCGTATATAGCACATACTTTAACAGTGCGGCCGGGGCAGCTTTAGTGAAGAGCTGGTTCCGTTAAGCTATGGGAGACGGAGCCAGAATCCTTTTCCTCTTTTCCCCTCTTCGCCTATCTTTGCCGCCATGCCAACACTCCAGATCAAGATCATCAACAGATCATCAAATGCATTGCCTGAATACGCCACTACCGGCTCTTCCGGGATGGATATGCGTGCAAATATCGATACTCCCCAGTCGCTGAAACCACTGGAAAGAGCCCTGGTACCCACCGGACTTTTCATTGAGCTTCCACAGGGTTATGAAGCCCAGGTGCGCCCCCGCAGTGGCCTCGCCATTAAACAGGGGATCACGTGTCTGAACACTCCCGGCACGATTGATGCGGATTACAGGGGAGAAATTAAGGTGATCTTAATAAACCTTTCCCAGGAAGAACAAGTCATACAGCCCGGAGACAGGATCGCGCAGCTCGTGATTCAATCAGTTGAACAGATCCAATGGGTACCGGTGGAAGAGATCGCCGACACAGTGAGAAGCGCTGGTGGATTTGGTCATACAGGTAAGAAATAAAAGATAATTCAAGAATGAGGATAACGCTTTTTTTAGTAGCAGTCATCGCACTGATGGCCTCCTGCAGGTCCACCCGCAAGATCCAGACAGTGATCGCCAATAAACGGGATACCGTTTCGGTGGTGAAACCTGTTGTCGACAATTCAAAAGAAGACACACTCGCTTTCATCCGCCAGGCACTTACAGGTATGAAAGCCGCAGAGATCAGCTTCAATACTTTCTCCGCAAAGATCAATGTAGACTACCAGGGCACTGATGGTAAGAAATATGACGTAAATGCAAACCTGCGGATGTATAAAGACAGCGCGATCTGGATCTCGATCACTGCAATCTTTGGGATCGAGGGCTTAAGAGCCTATATTACCAAAGATTCTGTGAAGATCTTGAACAAGCAGGATAAAGTTTATACGGCTCGAAGTGTAGCGTATCTGCAGGAAGTGACCAAATTGCCGCTTGATCTGCATTCCTTACAGGAGATCCTCGTCGGAAATCCCGTATTCGTAGACAGCAATGTGATCTCATATTCCAAAGCCGGTGATAAGATCTCTTTGCTCAGCCTGGGCGATTGGTTCAAAGGACTGCTGACGCTGAACAGCAATTACAAGATCGATAACAGCAAGCTGGACGATGTGGATATCACCCGCAGCCGGACCTGTAACCTGAGTTATACGGATTACGAGAATAAGAAGGGCGTTGAATTTTCAACAAAACGAAGGATCACGGTAGCGGAGAAGGGAAAACTTGATATCAAGCTGGATTTCAAGTCGTATGAGTTTAATGAAACGTTAAGCTTTCCGTTTCCGATCCCGAAGAACTATAAAAGGGACTAGCAGGCAAAATTTTACTGCCTTTCCGTCGTTATATTTTTCTCCGTCCACCGGCGCCGAGGCTTTGGCAGACAGGGGACGGCGAAAAAAAGTCTCAATCTTTAAAATATCCATCCAGCCATGAAAAAAAGAAACCTGCTCGCAACATTATTCTTTTTCGCATCAATCGGCTTTGCTGTTGCACAAACAAGTAAAGAAGACCTGGAAAGGGAGAGGAAGGACATTCAGAGTGAATTGAAAGAGATCCAGGACGCGTACAACCGTGTAAAGAAAGAAGGGAATCAATCCCTCGCACAACTGAACATGGTAAGGCGCAAGATGATCCTGCAGGAGCGGTTGATCAGCACAAGCAACAAAGAACTCAGAGCGATAGATGATGATATGTACCTGAGCAACCTGGAGATCTACAGGCTGCAAAAACAACTGGATACATTGAAGTCGCAATATGCAAAGACAGTCGTCTATGCGTATAAAAACCGTAGCAGTTTCAACTACGTGAACTTTATTTTTTCCGCAACAAGCTTCAACGATGCGGTTCGCCGCATCTCTTACCTGAAAAGCTATCGTGCTTATCGGGAACGACAGGTAGTGACGATCAATGAAACACAGGAACTGATTGAAAAACGTCAGCAACAGCAACTGGTAAGAAAGCAGCAGAAGAATGAAACCCTGAAATCGCAGACACAGGAACGCACTGAGCTTGTTGAGCAGCGTAAAGAAAAGGACGAAGTGGTTGCGGGGTTCAAATCAAAGGAAAAAGAACTGCAAACACAGATTGCAACGAAGAAAAAGCGTGACCGTGATATTCAGAATGCGATCGCCGCAATTATCCGCCGTGAGATAGAAGCTGCCAAAAAGGAAGAAGCTGTACGGATCGCGGCAGCAAAGAAAGCAGCTGCTGAAGAGAAGGCAAAGCCGGCAACCGCTACACCAACGCCTAACAAACCTGCTACAAACAATAATACTTCAACGGCAACGGCAGGTCCATCGACTGAAAGAAAATCTACAAGCTATCTTGAGTTGAATGAAAAAGATGTAGAGCTTGGCGCAGACTTTGGCAATAGCAGGGGTAAACTTCCGTGGCCTGTTGATAATGGTTTTGTAAGCATTCCGTTCGGCCCTTACACCATCGAAGGAACCAATCTCCGTGATGACAATCCCGGGCTGACCATAGGCACACGTTCCGGTGCTGCTGTTAAAGCCGTATTCGATGGTGTTGTTTCTGCCGTTCATAATTACGGTGATGGTGCAGCGATCATTATCCGTCATGGGAAATACTATACATCCTATGCAAATCTCTCCGGCGTGAACGTATCGAAAGGGGCTACCGTAAAGCGCGGGCAGGTGATCGGCAAAGCGGGTGATTCAGATGATGCTTCCAATGGCCGCGTTGATTTTATGCTGATGATCGAATCGAAGAATGTGAATCCGCAGCAGTGGTTGAGGAGGTAATGACCGATGGCCGATGGCCGAATGCCGATGACCGAATGCCGATGGCCGATGACCGATGGCCGGATGAGAACTACTATAAAAAGAAAGCCTTCCTGATCAGGAAGGCTTTCTTTTTATGGGGATTAAAATTTAAAATCATTTCAATTTTGCCATCGGTCATCGGTCATCGGTCATCGGTCATCGGTCATCGGTCATCGGTCATCGGCCATCGGCCATCGGCCATCGGTCATCGGTCATCGGTCAACAGCAGTTCTCAAAATCCTCTCATACAACTCCTCATACTGCGGAATGATATTATTGATATCAAATTGCTTCGCATGGTTGGCGGCATTCTCTTTAAATGTTTTGAGGACCTTTTCATCTTTGAGAATGGAAAGGGATTGCTGGCTCATGGTCATTATGTCTCCGACATTGGCTGTATAACCGGTTTCGCCATTGATGTTGATCTCCAGCAGACCGCCGGCATTGGTGGACACAACAGGTACACCGGAAGCCATTGCTTCGAGGGCGGCCAGACCAAAACTTTCATAATCGGAAGTGAGCAGGAAAAGATCGGCGATTGCCAGGATGTCTTCCATTTGCTCCTGCTTTCCAACAAACCGGATCTCGTCACTGATATTGAGCTCACGCGCAAGATCTTCGGCGGTAGCACGCTCAGGACCATCACCTACGAACAGGAGCTTGGCGGGGATCTGTTTTTGTACTTCGTTAAATACTTTCACTACATCCTGCACGCGCTTTATTTTTCTGAAATTGGAGGCATGTAGGAGAATCCGCTCACCATTGGGTGCGATCACTTTCCTGAAAGCATCAATCGGTTTGCGGGAGAAGCGTTGAACGTCCACGAAGTTGTAGATCACTTCAATTTCTTTTTCGATCGAGAACGTCTTGAACGTTTCATCACGCAAATTTTTCGATACCGCAGTGATCCCATCACTCTGGTTGATCGAAAAAGCTACAACCGGCGCATAGGTCTTATCTCTTCCGACAAGGGTGATATCTGTTCCGTGCAGGGTGGTGATCACCGGAATATGCTTGCCTTCTTTTGCCAGGATCTGTTTGGCCATGAAAGCAGCAGAAGCATGCGGAATTGCATAATGCACATGCAGCAACTCAAGGTTATTGTTCTTGATCACATCCACCATGGCGCTGGCCAATGCCGTTTCATAAGGTGGATAATCAAAGAGCGGATATGTGGGAACCTGTACTTCGTGATAAAAAATATTCGGGATAAAGCCGGTCAGACGAACGGGTTGCTGATAGGTGATAAAGTGCACAAGATGCCCTTTCTGGGCAAGTGCCTTTCCTAATTCCGTGGCAAGCACTCCACTTCCACCGAAGGTGGGATAACATACTATTCCAATACGCATTACTTATAGGTTCAATCCGCAGGTTGTGTGATGCCCGATGACCGAGATCCCGAACATTGTCCAGCGGTTTCAGAGTTAATAAGCCCCGGCCAACGGCCATCGGTCATCAGCCATCGGTCGAGGTTCTAAGTTAACAGTTTTGCCTCAGGAAGGTTTGCCGTTCAGATTAATTCTTTTTGACACTGGTAGCTAACTTTTATCTTTAGGAAAACTTAACTGCAATGAAGTCTGCTGCTTTTTTACTCACTTTTTTATTAGCGTCTGTTGTATTGCCGGCTCAGGAAGATTCTGCGATGATCCGGAAGATTGCCAACGAAATCTTACAAAATGGTAAGGCCTATGATAACCTGCGGGTGCTTACTAAACAGGTTGGTGCCAGGCTGGCAGGATCCCCAGGAATGGTGAAAGCAGAGGCATGGGGCGAGAAAACGATGAAGGCATCGGGCGCTGAAAAGACCTGGATGCAGGAATGTATGGTACCGCATTGGGTGAGAGGAGGAACAGATGAAGCGTATGCCGATTACACCGGCGCGAAAGCAGTGAGAAAAAAACTGGATGTGGTGGCGCTCGGAAATTCAGCCGGAACAGGACCCAAAGGATTGAAAGCGCCGGTGATCGAAGTAACATCTTTTGAAGATCTCGAAAAGAAGAAAGACCTGGTAAAAGGTAAGATCGTTTTCTATAACTACAAGTTCAACCCAACTTTTGTAAACACTTTTGAAGCGTATAGCGACGCAAATAAATATCGGGGCCGTGGCCCCAGTGCTGCCTCTCAACTAGGAGCAGTGGGCGTAGTGGTACGCAGTATGAGCCATAGCACGGACAATAATCCGCATACCGGCGGAACGAGATATGACTCTGCCTATCCGATCATTCCGGCTGTGGCAATTGGATTGAAAGATGCCGACGAATTGAGCGAAATACTCCAAACCAAAAGCGCTACTGTTTTTCTTAAGACGAATGGACATTTTCTTCCCGATACGATCGGACATAATGTGATCGGGGAACTGACCGGTTCAAAATATCCTGATGAGATCATTACGATTGGCGGTCACCTGGACAGTTGGGACAATTGCGAGGGAGCGCATGATGATGGCGCTGGTTGTGTGCAAACAATGGAAGTGCTCCGCAGTTTTGTTGCGATCGGCTATAAGCCACAGCGAACGATCCGTTTTGTGTTATTCGCCAATGAAGAGAACGGCACACGCGGTGGGCAGAAATATGCTGCTGAAGCAAAGTTGAAAAATGAGAAACATATCTTCGCACTTGAAAGTGACGAAGGCGGCTTTACCCCCCGCGGCTTTAACATGACAGGCACTGATGAACAGTATCAAAAGATGATGGCATGGAAATATCTCCTGGCGCCCTATGGTACCGGCGAAATTGCGCGTGGCGGTGGCGGCGCTGATATCGGTCCATTGAATCGTACTTTTAAAACCCCGCTGGCCGGCCTGTTCCCGGATTCGCAGCGTTACTTTGATATTCACCACTCGCGGAATGATGTGTTTGAAAATGTAAATAAAAGAGAACTTGAATTGGGCGCAGTCAATATGGCTGCATTGATTTACCTGATAGATAAATACGGTTTGTAAAATGAATCCTTACACAGTAGAAAAAAACGGCTTCATCATCTCTACAGATAAAAAATTGCTTGATATTGACGTGATCCATTCTTATCTGTCCCGGGAATCTTACTGGTCTACAAATATTCCCAGGGATATTGTAGAAAGATCGATTGCAGGTGCTGAATGTTTTGGCGTTTATCATGATCAGCAGCAGATCGGTTTTGCACGGGTGATAACTGATAAAGCAACGATCGCTTATCTCGGAGACGTTTTTATTCTCGATGCGTTTCGAGGTAAAGGATTATCAAAGTGGCTGATGGAAGTGATACACGCACATCCGGAGTTACAGGGGCTGCGCAGATGGCTGCTTGGTACACGCGACGCACATACACTTTATGAGCAATTCGGTTGGAGCCGTTTTGGGGAAGAACAAACGAAGAGATTTATGCAACGCCAGGATCGGGCGACGTATTAGTTTTTTCCGGGCGTAGGAGTATAGCAGAGAGCGCGAAGGAAA
>JBEVKW010000217.1:0-4976 GCA_040509495.1 Chitinophagaceae bacterium
CGCGTTACTATCACCACAATCAATTCAGGTGGTATCAGGATTTGACAGCCGGCATGATCACGCGCAAGGCCTTTTTCAGAATAGAAGCCTGAACGCGGTCAGTCTTACCCAGATATTCGCCATCTATCTGAAAATGTACGCGCCTACGCGATCCGATCTCCATGCGGGTTGTTTGAAACACTTCTGTTTTATCATGGTCATACGGACGATGTGTTACCATCATTTTAAAGATCTCAGCGAAAGAGATCTTTTTTACGACAATGATCTCAAACTGATCGTCATCGAGGCGGCCAAGCGGATTGATCACAGCGCCGCTTCCGTAACGGGTTGCATTGGCGACGACGACCATGGCCGCACGTTGCGTTATTTCTTTTCCATCTGAATGTATTTTGATATCCATATGCGGGTGACGCCAGATGATCTTCAGGGCGGCTTTGATGTATCCCCACATCCCACGTCCTTTCTGCTGCTCGAAGGTTTTAACCAGGAATGCATTGAAACCGATATCTGCCAGATGGATGCACAGTTCGTCATTGATCTTTACCAAATGTATTTGCTGTGTATTGGGAGAAAGACAGTACTCGATCGCCTCTTGCGGTTTTACCGGGATGCCCAGTTCTTTTGCCAATCCGTTCGCGGAGCCGGCAGGAAGGATGCCCAGCTCTTTATCGGTGTTCACCAGGAAACCTGCAATAAGTTTTACGGTGCCGTCTCCACCGACAGCAATTATCCTGTTTGCATTGCTTGCTGAGATCTTGTCCTTTATAACCGAGGGCTCGCATGAATCCGGCAATTCGAAGATCTCGATCTCTTCGCTTCGGCCCTCGAAGAATTGAAGGATCTCTTCTTTCCAGTCTGTATTGCTTTTTCCTGATCCGGGGTTGACAATAAATAACAAACTGTTTTTTTTAATCGGTTCAGATGGACGTGTGGTCGATGCTGGCATTGTATTTATTATTTTAGAAGAGATGAGCAAAAACACATCTCCGCGCAGCGAATACTATATAAAATTGTACCACGGTTACGGGCACTCGCAGGATCTTTTACTATATGGTCATGTATTTGCCGGTAAACCGCAGACAGCCAACCCTTACAGCGAAAGTATCCTGACAAATACCTGGTACCTGCTGAAGCTCTTTGCCGTAAAACCGGTAAGTAATGTGCGTGTAACGCTTAAATGGGGAAACCAGGTGCTGACCGCTACTACAGAATCCGACGGCTTTATCAAGTTTGAATGGGAATCCGTGATGCACCTGGAAGCCGGGTGGTATGAGGTGGAAGTAAGTTTGGGCGAAAATGCCGAGGTAAAAGGGGGGGGGAGGCTTTTCGTTCCACATATCACCCAGTTTGGTTTTATATCCGATATAGACGATACGGTACTCATCTCACATTCCTCAACAGTCTGGCGGCGGTTAAGAACATTGTTCACCACTAATCCCCGGACGCGTAAAGCATTTCCCGGAGTTGCAGAACATTACCGTCTTTTATCGATGGCGCATACGAAAGATGAGATGCTCAATCCATTCTTTTACGTCTCAAGCAGTGAATGGAATCTCTACGATTACCTGGTTGATTTTTTCCGATATCAGGGTTTGCCGGAAGGAGCTTTTTTGTTAAACCAGGTTAAACGCTGGTATGAAATATTCAGGACCGGAAAGACAAAGCATAATGGCAAACTTCTTCGCGTAATGCGTATACTGGATTCGTTTCCCAATCAGCAGTTCATACTTCTTGGTGATAATACACAACAGGATCCTTCGATATATTCCCAGGTTGCAATGAAATATCCTGAACGCATACACGCGATCTATATAAGAAATGCCAACAGCCATAAGACCGAAGAAACACGTTTGCTGCTAGAACAATTAGAGAAGGATAAATCTGTATATACCTGTTTGTTCGATACCAGCGAAGAAGCTATTGTTCACTCGCGGAAGATTGGTCTTATCGGGTAATGAGTGTGTATTTTTTTCCACTGTGATGTACCGGCGCCAATAGTAATTTTATTTTTTACAAGTTATTTTATAGTGCGTCTTTCTTCAACTGGCACAGTCATTGTTTTATTTATTGAAATTAGATTAATAACTAAAACCGTAAATTATGAAAAGGAATATGATCATTGGTGGCGCACTTGCAATTGCCGGAGCAGCATACCTGTACAAACGTTATCGTAATGGAAAAGGTGCAGAAGAAGTGAAAGATCTTTCACGCAAAGCAAAGCATCATCTGACTAATATTTTCTCGCGCGCTACAGGACATGCAAATAGCGCGACAGCGTAAGATAGTTGATCATTGTCTGTTGGCTGATCGTTATCATAATTGAGGATAATTATCTATCGTTTAGAAGGCGATAGCACAATTAATAGTTTCAATCAATAGTCGCGGACAATATCGATACACTTACGTATAAAAGAAATAGCTGGCTTTAGACCAGCTATTTCTTTTATACGTAAGTGTAATGTTCAATTATGTTAGATTCCGCCGGTAATTGGGCCGGGTCAATGATAATGATTGGAAGAATTCTGTTCGATAACGATGAATGGATAACGGTCAACGGATCAATACCGTCTTCCACCGCCACCGCCGCCCTGGTAGCCGCCACCGCCACCCTGATAACCGCCGCCGCCACCGCCACGGTTTCCACCGCCGCCGCCATAACCACCGCCACCGCCGCGATTTCCGCCGCCGCCATAGCCTCCACCGCCACCGCGATTTCCACCGCCGCCGCCATAACCGCCGCCACCGCCGCGGTTTCCACCACCGCCGCCCTGATAGCCGCCACCGCCGCCACCCTGGTAGCCACCACCGCCGCCGCCACGTTCATCAGCAGCTTTAACAACCAATGGTTTTTTCCCTAATGATATATCGTTGAGACTTTCAATTGCATCTTTTGCTTCGTCATCATTCAGCATTTCAACAAAGCCAAATCCTTTGCTCTTTCCAGTCTCTCTGTCCATTGCTACTTTAGCTGAAATGATCTTACCAAACTTTTCAAATATTTCTTCCAGTTCAGCATCATCAAGATCATAAGGCAGGCCGGCTACGAAAATCTTCATTGAATTTATATTTTGACAAAAATACACAACTTCTACATCGGATCGCATCACAAACCCCTGATATTCCTTTAAAAATATTTCAAACGGCAGGGCTTTTACCCGGAAAAGAACGATTCTGATTTTTAATGGAGTCGTTTCACTGTTTTGAGTACCCGTATCTCTCTCTTCCGGGTATAGAAAAAGCCGGCCTTCGATGGCCGGCTTTGGTAGAAACTCTTAATATCATGATATGGGTCAATATTAATTGACGCCACCTTTTCTCGTGGGAGAGGTTTTCGCGGGCCATCTGCCAGGCTCACCTGTGCGTGGATTGGGAGGCAATACACTTTTTTCAGTGGATGTTTTCTTCGGATCTTCACAAGCCATATAAACAAGGATCGCTGCGAGTATCGCATTACTTCTTACGTCATCAAATACGATCTTGTCATACGTATCGCGGTTGGTATGCCAGGTGTAATTGCCATATGACCAGCTGGTAGAGCTGATGGAAAAGCCGGGTGCACCTGCTGCAACAAATGAGGCAAAGTCAGAACCACCGGCACCGGGAGAACCGGGGAAGCGGGTTTCGATCTGTGTGCGGATATCAGCCGGAACTTTCGACAGCCAGCGGGTAATATATTCATAGGAATTCAGGAAGCCCTGGCCCCCGATATTTACCACACGTCCGGTTCCGTTATCCTGGTTGAATAATGCCTGGAGGTTTGCAACGATCTCTGGATGATCTTCAACAAAAGCGCGTGACCCATTCAAGCCCTGCTCCTCACTGCCCCAATGACCAACGAGTATCGTGCGTTTAGGATTGGGATAGATCTTTTTCAGGATCCTCATTGCTTCCATCATCACGAGTGTACCTGTACCGTTGTCGGTTGCTCCTGTACCACCGTCCCATGAATCGAAGTGTGCAGACAGCATTACATATTCGTTAGGTTTCTCCGTGCCTTTGATCTCGGCAAGCGTGTTGAAGGTTGGCACCAGTCCAAGTTCTTTTGAATCTGTGCGGACGCTGATCTTGGGTTTCACGTTTGACTCGGTGAGCCTGTACAGAAGACCGTAATCTTCCAACGCGATATCAATGGTAGGGATCTTGGTCGTATTGGCGCCAAAGATCTTGTTTACACCAAAGCCATTCGACCAGTTTGATGCTACAACGCCTGCAGCGCCTGCTTTTTCAAGTGCGAGTGCGAGGTTTTTTGCATTCAGCCCGGTCTTGCGCATACGGCTGGCCCATGCCTGCTGATCCGCTACCCGTTCTTTCTTCATTTTTTCGATTGATTCCTTCGTGCCGAATTCCTCCCAGTTATAATCAGGACGGCCCGTTGGCTGGTTCATGGAGATCATCACAAACTTCCCTTTTACATTAGGAAGCCATTGCTGGAATGCTGAAGAGTCGGCCACATCCGCAAGGATGATCGTTTCTCCGGTAATGGTTTTGCCATTTGTGCTTGGGCTCCAGGCCAGTTGCATGCCTTCGATCGTTTTTACGCGTGGGTAGACCATGTCAATATGGGATACGCCGCGTTCCCAGCCTCTCCATTCACCCCATTTTTCATTGCGTGCCGGAATACCCCATGAAGTGTACTTTGCCACTGCCCAGTCATTGGCCTGTTTCATTTGTGGTGTACCTACGAGCCTTGGCCCAATACCGTCCAGGAGCTCATGTGCGAGGTTCTTCAGTTGAGAGTTTTCTGTGGCTTCTTTGACAATGCTTTTTACAATAATTGAATCGGCAACCTGTCCAAAAGCCACACTGCCCGCCAGCAAAGCGGCAGGAAGCAGAAGTCTTGTTTTTGTCATACTAATCAAAGATTATGAGAATATGTTGTTGGATCGCCGAATATAGGAAAAATTGGAGGAAAGAGTGGGGCGGGAGAGAAGTCTTAGGGGTGAAAAGTTTAAAAGTTTAAAAGTTTAATAGTTTAA
>JBEVKW010000218.1:0-6083 GCA_040509495.1 Chitinophagaceae bacterium
AAAATTCAATTCTTTATCTTTTCGGGTTCACTACGGACAACGCTCAACGGTCAACGCTCAACGATGATCGATCACTCATCAACGGACAACAAACCTGAACGGCATCCGCGCCTGGGTTCCCTTACTCATTTCCCTCACACGTTTCAGTTCCTGGAAAATGATGTAGTTATCGTCACCGATCTCTGCTTTGATTTTGCCGGCATAGTTCATTGGATCGCGGTTCTCGCCAAAGATCTGTTCCATGAATGTTTGAGGTTCGGGATATTCACTCACCCGGTAGCTGGTGAGCTTGGCCATGCGTGCCGCGCATTGGATGGCGTCATCGAGGCCACCAAAGCGATCGATAAGGCCGATGTCTTTTGCGCGTCTGCCTGTCCATACGCGGCCCTGTGCGATACTATCAACGTAGGCTGTATCCATTTTGCGGCCTTCAGCTACCCGCTGCTTGAACTGGGTATAGATCAGATCAACGCTGGCCTGCATCATTCTTTTCTCGTTTTCATTCAGTGGGCGGTAAGCAGCGCCTGCATCGGCATACGGGCCTGTTTTTACGCCATCAAACGTGATCCCCGCCTTGTTCTTGAAAAAGTTCTGCATGTTCGGAACGATGCCGAAAACGCCGATCGAGCCCGTAATGGTGGTTGGCAATGCAAAAATGCTGTCTGCTCCGCAGGAAATATAATATCCTCCCGACGCAGCCACATCACCAAAACTGACCACTACCGGTTTTTCTTTTTTTGCCAGTGAAAGTTCGCGCCAGATATTTTCACTGGCTAGAGAACTGCCTCCACCGGAGTTCACGCGAAAAACGATCGCCTTGACCGATTTATCGAGCCTCGCTTTGCGGATGAGTGTCCGATAGTTTTCGCTGCCGATCGTCCCCTGGTCTGCATGCCCGTCAACGATGTCTCCTTCCGCATAGATCAGGGCGATCTTCTCCCCTTTTACATCACGGATCGCACCTGCAGCGAGATAAGTGCTGGCTGTGATAAAGCTGATCTTTTCATATTTCCCGAGATTGAGATGAGACTTGATCTCGTCCTTCACTTCATCATCGTATTTGATCGCATCAACCAGTTTATGTTCCACTGCATCTTTGGCCGTTTGAATAGTGCCGTCATTCGCCAGTTGGTGCAGGGTTGCTGTGTCGATCTTTCTTGTATCTGCCGTTTTCATCAGCAGATCAGCATAGAGATCGTTCAGCCACACGGTTGTCTGAAGTTTGTTTGCATCGGTCATTCGGTCTGAACGCAAAGGTTCCGTGGCGCTTTTGAATTTGCCGGCATAAAAGATCTGCGGTTCGATCTCGAGCTTATCCAGTGTTCCTTTCAGAAACAGGTACTCGACACTGTAGCCACTCCAGTCGAGCATCCCGGCCGGACTTACATAGATCTTATCAGCAATATTTGCAACGCTGTAGGCATTTTGTGTGATGATATCTCCATGTGCGATCACAAACTTCCTGGCTGTTTTAAAATCACGGATGGCATCCCTGATCTCTTCGCTTGCCGCATAGCTGTTACTGTTTCCGTTGGCGATGATATAGATCCCTTCAACATTTGCATCAGTTTTTGCTTCGCGGATCAGGCGGACCATATCGTACAGCCCGGGCACGTCCCGGATATCACTGCTAAAAAAGCCAAAAGGATCCCGCTGGAGTTGTTCGGAAAAATGCTGACTGAGGTCCAGTATCAGTACAGAATTAGCGGTCACCACCGGCTTATCTTTTTTGGACAGACCACCTAATGCTGCCAGGAAAAAGAAGAAAGCGACGATCGTAAAGATCACGAGCGCCAGGAGGCAGGCAAAGAATATCTTGAAAAAATTACGCATACAGTCATTTAATTAGAGCCAAAGAAAACCCATTATCTGATACAGTTTTAAAATCAATGTCGTTTAGTCAGCAGTCCCGAACTAACGCGGCGGACGCGGCAATACGCGGAAAGTCCGGCGAAAATACAAGATTTTCTATGGCTGCTTTCGCCGCGTCCGCCGCCATACTTCTACGCCAGGGAATCCTTAAGTTGACGTGTAGTGAAGCGCGCACCGGGCTGCTAAAAGACATTGACTTTAAAATGGCCGTTCCTCAACCTGCTCAAAAATAAAGATATTTGGCGCGCAGAAAAGGCGCACAGTATGAACAAAGCATATTTATTGACGGGCGGTAACCTGGGAGACCGGGCGGGCAACCTCCGACAAGCCATGGAACTGATCGGGATCCATTGCGGACATATTGCCGCAATCTCCGCTATTTATGAGACGGCAGCCTGGGGGCTCAACGATCAGCCCGGTTTTTTGAACCAGTGCCTCCTCTTAGAAACGCCAATGCCGGCAGCCGCCCTGATGACGCAGCTACTGGAAATAGAGCAGGAGATCGGCCGGGTACGGCTGGAAAAATATGGACCAAGGGCGATCGATATAGACATTTTATTGTTTAATGATGAGATTTATGACGAACCACATATCCGCATTCCGCATCCGCAGATGCAGAACCGGAGGTTTGCATTGACACCGCTGGCGGAAATAGCCGGGGCATACATTCACCCGGTTTTGCATAAAACGGTGGACCAGCTTTTGACCGACTGCCCGGACCTGCTGGAAGTGACGCGCATTGCTTCCCACTGATCAAGCAGACTTTGCTTAGCCTTTTAGAGATCATATTTTTTTTGCGCGTCGTAGAAAAGCCGGCGCAGATGCGCAGATGAAATCCTGAAAGAGGAAGCAAATCTGCGTATCCACGGAACCCGTCGGGAATTAGATCAAACAGTCAAAAAAAAGTATTGAAAAGAGCATTTTAATCTGCCAGATCTGCGGGCACCAATCGCCCGATTTATCCACAATCACCAAAACACGAATTCATTCCTGTTTTCATTTCAGTTATTTTTGCCGCAGATTATCATGAACTATAACTTCATTACCATAGAGGGCAATATAGGAGCCGGTAAGACCACCCTTTCACATCTGCTGAGTAAACACTATAACGCGCGACTGATACTCGAAGAATTTGCCGACAACCCTTTTCTCCCGAAGTTTTATGCCAATCCACAACAATTTGCTTTCCCGCTGGAGCTGTTCTTTATGGCTGAACGGTTCAAGCAACTGAAAGAACTGCTGCAGCAGCAAGACATGTTCCAGCAGCTCACTATTTCAGATTACCTGTTTACCAAATGCCTGCTTTTTGCAAAAGTCACACTGCCGGAAGATGAATTCAGGCTATACCAGCGACTGTTCGACATTATTCATCAGCAACTGGTGGAACCGGATCTGCTGATCTATCTGCATGCCCCGGTGAACCGCCTGCAGGCGAACATCAAAAAAAGGAACCGTTCTTACGAGCAGTCGATCCCCGACGATTACCTCTTCAATATCCAGGAAACTTATACTCATTATATCAAACAGCACAATATCAAAACATTGTTTGTTGACGCCTCGAATGCAGATTTCCTGGAAAATGAAAAACATCTGCAAACGATCATTGATGCGCTGGAGAAGGACTATGGAGAAGGCCAGCATTACATCAGCCTGCCCTGACGTGATCTATTGATTTTTTTGGATGAATGAGATCAATTCCCAGACATTACCACTTTTCTCTCCAGCCGGCTCAGGTTCATTAATCCCACAAAATCCCTAAATCCCCGTTAACTTTGTATTCAACTCATGAGCCAGCAGATCACCAACGACCCGTTCGCCGCGATACGCGTGCCGGAATATAGAAATCTTTTGATGGGCAGGTTTACATTCATCATGGCACTGCGCATGATGGGAACACTTGTAGGTTGGTGGATCTATCAGCTTACCAAAGATCCCTTCAGCATTGGGCTGATCGGTTTGTCTGAAGTGATCCCTGCATTATCCATGGCGCTGTACTCGGGACATGTGATCGATGTCAGTGAGAAAAGAAAACTTTTACTCAGAAGTGTCTTTTTCTATCTGTGCGCAGCAGCCTGTTTGTTTATGCTCTCCACCACATTCACGCGTGAGCATATGCAAACGCGGTATATTGTTTATGCAGTATATGCGGTTATTTTCTGCACAGGGATCATACGCTCATTCTCCGGTCCGGTATTCTCCGCCATGATCGCGTCGATCGTGCCACGGCAGTCTTTACAAAATGCAACGACCTGGAGCCAGGGCACCTGGCTGACTGCTTCCGTGACCGGTCATGCCATTGGCGGTTTTCTTATTTCAATGATCGGCAACAGGAATACGTTTGCCGTGATCTGCCTGCTTATCACATTTGCGCTGATCATTCTTTTCCGGCTGAAGCCCAAGCCTGCCAGCAATGAGCGGGGCGAAAAGAAAACGCTGGAAAGTGTGAAAGAAGGATTGAGATTTGTTTTCAAAACGAAAGCATTGCTGGGCGCCATGTCACTCGACATGTTTGCGGTACTTTTTGGAGGAGCAGTTGCGATGGTGCCCGTATACGCAAGCGATATACTCAAGGTGGGACCGATGGGATTCGGATGGCTGAATGCCGCCAGCGATATAGGATCGATCTGTGTGGTTGTATTACTTACCATCGCTCCGATGAAAAAAGGCCAGGGCAAAAAGTTATTGCTCGCCGTAGGCGGATTTGGAGTCTGCATTATCCTGTTCGCATTATCAGAATGGTTTTTCCTTTCTTTCATGGCATTGATGTTTGCCGGTATGCTGGACGGCATCAGTGTAGTCGTGCGGGGTACCGTGATGCAACTGACCACACCCGATCATATGCGGGGCCGGGTCAGCAGCGTAAGCCAGATGTTTGTCAATTCCAGCAATGAGCTCGGACAATTTGAGAGCGGCTCCATGGCCAGACTGATGGGTGTTGTTCCCTCTGTGATCTTCGGGGGAAGCATGACGCTGCTGGTTGTGATCATCACGTGGTTTAAAGCACCTACGTTGAGGAAGTTTGAGTATTAGGGGAAGGACGGAAGGTTTGGAAGGTTTGGAAAGTTTAATCGGTTCAATAGATTTCATACGTTTAACGGGTCTTCATATATCTTAAAGAATCTACTGCTGCGCCGTGGAAACACTATCTCAAATGTGCAAAGACTGGAAACCTAAGAAACATATCAAACCTTTGAAATCTATACCCCCTGCAACTTCGCAAACTATTAAACTATTAAACCATTAAACTTTTAAACTTAAAAAAACTCCCCATGAACCGTCGCAACTTCCTCCTCCACAGCGCCCTGGGAATCGGCGCGCTTGGACTTGCCCAAAACGCATTGATGGCTGCCATGCTACAGGATCCGTGGAAGATCCATATGTTAACAGACAGTATCGGTGTGTTTACGGAAAGAGGTGGTACCATTATGTTCTATCTATCGAAAGAAGGAACTGTTGTGGTAGATACTGAATTCCCGGAGCAGGCTGGCCATCTGATCACAGAACTGAAAAAACGTTCAACACAGCCCTTCGCCCTGGTGATCAACACGCACCATCATGGCGATCACTCGAGCGGCAATATTGCTTTTAAAGGACTGACCCCTCATGTGCTGGCACATGAAAACTCCTTAAAGAATCAGCAAAAGGCGGCAGCGCAGAAAGCGGAGGATAAACAACTGTATCCCGATCAAACTTTCACCGATAAGATCACCAGACAGGTGGGCAATGAAAAGATCACCCTGCATTATTTCGGACCGGCACATACCGACGGAGACGCATTGATCCATTTTGAAAATGCCAACATTATTCACATGGGCGACCTGATCAATAACCGCCGCTATCCGTATATCGACCGAACAGCAGGCGCATCGGTACGCAACTGGGTGAAAGTGCTGGAGAAAACAGAAAAAACGTTTGATAACAAAACCACTTTTGTTTTCGGGCATGCATCACCGGGATTTGAAGTGTATGGAAAGAAGGCAGATATCGCTGTGATGAGAGACTATTTTGAAAAATTACTGGTGTTCACGGAAGCAGAGATCAAAGCCGGCAAGACAAAGGAGGATTTCCTTAAAAATACATCCATTCCTGGCGTAACAGAGTGGGTGGGCGAAGGGATCCAACGCTCGCTGACCGCAACCTGGGAAGAATTGACGACGGGGTAAGCCGCAAGAGGAACGCGGCGAACACGGCGATACGCGGCGGGCGCGGCG
>JBEVKW010000219.1:0-12382 GCA_040509495.1 Chitinophagaceae bacterium
GCCGTATTCCAGCAGTAAACATTCTTCAAAGCCGGAAGCGAAGCAAGAACAATCAGCCCCTTATCATCCACTTTAGTATTGACAATATTTATATACTCCAGGTTTTTCAAAGAGTGCAATGAAGCCATTCCCGCGGAACTCACCACCGTTCCGCTGATATTCACCCGAACCAGGTTCTTCAATTTCCCCACCTGCCCCATCGCTTCGTCGGTCACTGCTGTATTATCCAACCTCAGCCAAACGATATTATCCGCCAGTTCCGCCAACAAAGCAGCTTTTGCATTATCAAATGCCGGCACGTTGATCGCACTTACTTCCAGCAGATGTTTCTCTTTCGCCACCGGCGAAACGATCATTCCCAAAGCGCGGAGCTTCTCCACCATCTCTTTGTTGGGCTCGGGAGGATTTAATTCAAACACTTTGGATAAAACTTCCAGGCTCGCCGTATCCCCACCGACACTGCCAAAGGAAGCCAGTACTGGCTGAACTTTCTCATCCGCCGCCAGCTCCTTTACCTTCTTTTTAGTATCGGCACCGGTTCTGATCCACCAGCCGATGAGTTCGATCTCCTCTTTGGTTAATTGAGGCTGATCTTTCGGTGGCATCCGTTTATCATCTTCCATCGGCAGCAGCAGGCGTTTCATCAGTTCGCTCCCTTCTGCATTCCCGGGTTGGATGACCGCTCCATGCTTTCCACCCTTGAACAGTAATTTCTCCTCATCCATCCGGAGAGAGCCTTTTACTTTTTTAGAGCTGTGGCAGTCGTAACATTTCGCGCTAAAGATCGGCTGGATGATATCTGTGTAAAGAACAGCTTCATTCACATCGGTGATCGGCTTGGGTACAACAGAAGAATCTTTCTTTTCCTCTATCCCCAGCCAGCCGGCAAAAGGTTGCGGCATTCCTGCCGTGAGATAATCTTCACCATGGGTCATATTACCACCAAGATGACCGGTCAATATTAATAAGATAAAAATCGAACCGAGAAGTATACGATAGGGTTTGGTGGCTTTATTCAACAAACCGTAGCGCTTCTTGACCAACCAGGAAATGCCGGAGAGCAGTGCCACACCAATTCCCATCCATTGATGCAGTTGCAATGTCTTCTCTTCGTACCCGCCTTCTTTGCTGAGAAACCAGCCGAAGAGACAGGATATCACCGCACCAAAGAAACCCGCGATCAAACAGATCTCGATGGCATGTTTCAGCAAGCCCGGCTGCTTCTGCTTCCAGGCAACGATCTCGAGGATGAAGGCAACGAAGAGAATCCCTATTGGTAAGTGAACAACAACCGGATGAAAATGGCCGAGGTAGTTCATCCAGTCTTGAACGATGTTCAGAAATGACATTTTAAGTAAAAAGTAAAAATTCAAAAGTAAAAAATGGTTTCATTACAAAGGCGACGCCCGAAGCAATTCAAAAGTAAAATAGTTTCATTATGAAGGCAGACTCAAAGTTTGAAGCACCCTTTTTTACTTTTTACTTTTGGATTTTTACTTAGCATTCATCAGACCCTTTCAAGTTTAACAGGGTAAGTCCCGTCTGCCATCCACTGACAGATGTATAAGTTTTTATCATCATCCACACATACATCATGACAATGTTTGAATATCGGGGCAGCCTGCATCATCAGTTCCGGCTCGTCTTTCCCTTTCTTATATACAGGTTTTGTTCCCCCGGGATTTGAGACCACTTTGTTATGCTTATCCAGGATCATGACAAACCCGGAGTTCATCGTCAGCATATGATGTTTCAAAGCCGAATAACAAACACCTGTATAAATGTTTTCACCATCGATCACCGGGCGGCTCATATAGGCGCCGGGCAGATAGATGGAATCAAGATATTTTCCGTCGAGCGTAAACCGTTTGAAATTATTCTTTACCCGATCGGTACAGATCAATACAGGATTGACCGGATCACGCGTGTCTAATGCTACTCCATGTGCCTGTTTGAATTTATCGTCTTTGATAAAACTGTCGCCGCCGAACTTGCGGATGAATTCTCCTTTCGGACTGTATTGCAATATATATTGTGAGCCGTATCCATCCGCGATATAGATATCTCCATTCGGACCGATGGCGGTTTCAGTCGGCATAAAGCGATCACAGTCTTTATATTCCCCAATGAACTTCGGATGCCTGATCGTGAGCAGGATCTTTCCGTCAAGGGTGGTCTTGTATACTTCACCCAGATCATAATCGGTGATATAGAGAAACTCTTCACCATTCGCGTTGTGCAAGGTCAATCCATGGCCGCCCGGAAACTGGCTGCCCCATGTATCCAGCAATTTGCCGGATTTATCGTAAATGAGAATATTATTCTTCGTTTCATTGGTGATCATGATGAGGCGCTTGCGGCTATCCATCACCATTTCATGACAATCTTTTACAGGATGAACGCGCTTATCGAGCATTCCCCATTCGCGATTGACGCGGTATCTGTAATCACCATGACCAATGATCTCTCCCTTGCGTGATTGCGCGCTGATGATGTTGAATACGGAGGGGATAGCAAGCGCAGCACTGGCAGTGAGGGTATTTTTTAGGAAGTCTTTTCTTTTCATAATAGTTGGAGGCCCCCTCTAAATCTCCCCCGAAGGGGGAGACTTGAGGCCGCTTACATTTGCGACTTACGTTTTATAATTGCTATTGCTATGTGATACAGATAAACACCTCTTTACCTCAGACTGCAAGTCTCCCCCTTCGGGGGAGATTTTTAGAGGGGGCCCCTACGCCAGTATCCCCTTCACCACTTCCCCTGCCACATCCGTCAACCTGTACCGGCGTCCCTGGCTTTTATACGTAAACTTCTCATGATCGATTCCCATCAGGTGCAGCATCGTTGCCTGGAAATCGTGTACATGCACTTTGTCCTTTATAATATTATGCGCGAAATCATCTGTTTCTCCATACACCATTCCATTCTTCACACCGCCACCGGCCATCCAGATCGTATATGCTCCCGGATGATGATCACGGCCAAATTCTTCCTGCGTCAACTTGCCCTGGCAAAAACTTGTTCTGCCGAACTCGCCGCCCCATACCACCAACGTATCATCCAGCAGGCCGCGCTGCTTCAGATCTTTGACCAATGCCGCAGAAGCCTGGTCTGTCTGACGGGTTGCTTTCTGAATGCCCGAAGACAAACGGCCATGGTGATCCCAACCCAAATGATATAACTGTATAAAACGAACATCTTTTTCCGCAAGCCTGCGCGCCATCAAACAATTATAAGCATAGCTGCCTGGGGTTTTTACATCTGGACCATACATATCCAGGATATGTTGCGGCTCATTGCTAAGATCTGCAATCTCCGGAACCGCCATCTGCATCCGATACGCCATTTCATATTGATTGAGACGGCTATCGATCTCGGGATCCTGCCATTTATCTTTCTGCAGCAAATTAAATTCGCGGATAAAGTTCAAGGCGCGTCTCCGATCTACTTTCTCCACTCCATCAGGAGAAGAAAGATATAATACCGGGTCTTTGCCTGACATGAACTGCACGCCCTGGTGATGCGAAGGCAAAAAGCCATTGCTCCACGCGAGGTTACTGATCGGCTGATCACCACCGCCCTTCGAAACCATCACCACAAAAGAAGGCAGATTATTATTTAACGTACCTAAACCATAACTAATCCAGGAGCCAATGCTCGGGCGCCCACTCAACTGGTTTCCTGTTTGTGTAAAGATCACGGCTGGCTCATGATTGATCTGCTCGGTGAACATACTTTTCACCACACAGATATCGTCCGCAATACCGGCAGTATGCGGAACAAGATCGCTGAAGTAAGCACCACTCGCCCCATGCTGTTTGAATGTAGCAGCCGGTGCGGCCAACGGAAAGCCATTCTGATTAGAAACCATTCCCGATACACGGGCAGATCCCAGCACACTCGCCGGAATCTCCTGGCCATGCATCTGGTACAGCTTCGGCTTATAATCAAACAACTCCATCTGCGACGGTCCACCACTCTGGAACATGTAGATCACTCGCTTCGCCTTCGGCACAAAATGCGGATTCACCAGCGGCTGATTTTCATCGCCACCGGCTGCACTCGCCAATACCTGCTTCACCACCTGGTCACCCGGGTTCTTACAACCAAGCATTGTTCCCAATGCAATACTACCCAGTCCTAAAGCAGAACCACGCAGGAAATCTCTACGGCTCTTCTCAAACGCTAATTTTTCAAATTCGTTCATATGCTATCTTGCCTTTTATCACGAATTGCGCGAATGGAAGCATGTGAATTGCTGATTCACACGATAGATGCGCATTTCGCCAGTGACTAAATTCGTAACCGTTCTCCACAATTATGTTCGACATAATACCATAATACAATACTATAAACGAAGTCCACAATTCGCGAAATTCGCGTCCTCATTTTCGCGTAATAAATTCATCCGTATTCAACAACGCCATCACCACATCAACGTAAGCGGCTGTCTCTTCTGCTCCGCCTTTCAGTTGCGTGTTTGCATTGAAGCATGTGAACTGCTGATTCACACGATAGATGCACATTTCGCCAGTGACTAAATTCGTAACCGTTCTCCACAATTATGTTCGACATAATACCATAATTCAATACTATAAACGGAGTCCACAATTCGCGAAATTCGCGTCCTCATTTTCGCGTAATAAACTCATCCGTATTCAACAGCGCCATCACCACATCCACATAAGCGGCCGTTTGTTCTGCTCCGCCTTTCAGTTGCGTGTTTGCATTACCGATAGAAAGGATCTTTTTCGCTTTTGCCGGTGTTTTCTTATACATCGCGATCTCTTCGTCGTACATTTTTTTGAGCAACGCCGTTTCCTTTGCGTCAGGTTTACGGCCGGTAACGAGGCGGAAGCCATAGATCAGCTGATCGCCTGGAGTTGAACCACCTTCTGTCATCAGTCTTCCGGCAATGAATTTGGAAGCTTCAATAAATGTCGGGTCATTCATCATCGCCAATGCCTGTAATGGTGAATTGGAAACTGAACGTTTGACTGTGCAGAAGTTCCGGTCAGGCGCGTCGAAGATGAGCATGAATGGAGGCGGGCTGGATCTCTTCACGATCGTGTAAATACTTCTGCGGAAAAGATCTTCCCCTTCTGATTCCTTATATACATATCTCCAGGCTTTATCGCTGAGTGCTTCCCATAAACCGGATGGCTGGTAGGGATAAACACTCGGCCCTCCTATTTTAGAAGAAAGTAAACCGCTGATCGAAAGTGCATTGTCGCGGATCATCTCGGCGGGCATCTTATAGCGCGAACTTCTTGCCAGCAGCATATTCGCCGGATCCTTTTCCTGCATTTCTTTGCTGATCACCGATTGCTGACGATACGTTGCGCTCATCAAAATATACTTCTGTATCTTCTTCGTATCCCAGCCTTCTTCACGGTATCGGATAGAAAGATAATCGAGCAGTTCGGGATGAGAAGGCATGTCGCCCTGGTTACCGAAATCATCAGAAGTCTTCACCAGGCCGCGACCGAAATACATCTCCCAGATATGATTCACCGCAATGCGGGAGGTAAGCGGGTTATCTTTCAGGAAAAACCATTTAGCCAGCCCCAACCTGTTCTTCGGAAGATCGGATGGATACTTCAAGATAGATGCCGGGGTGGATGGCTGCACTTCATCACCATAACTATCATATACACCTCTCTGTAATAAGTAACTTTTACGTGGCGTTGGAAGATCTCCCATCACCATTACTTCCTGTGTGGAATCATACATATCCGCCAGTTCCTTTCTTGCAAGCTGCAGATCGTTCAGCGGAGATGCATCGACATGTTTGCTTTTTACACTGAATGAGGCCGCAGGATTTGCATAGAGATACGCAGCTTCCGACGGGTCAAGTGTTTGATTAAATAGGTAGAACTGGTCGATCTGACCGCCTTTCATTGTGCGCTCCAGTACCCGCGCACCAAATGACAGCCCGCTGAACCAGTAGATCTTATGTATGTTCGGATATGACTTGATATTCTTCTTCAGGTTATCATACTCGACATTCATGGCAACGGGTTTGCCATTCAGGTAGATCTGCACACCTTTTGCGCTGCTGCTTCCATCATAACTCACGGCCACATGATACCATTTATTGGAATCGAGTGCCTGTTTTGTTTCGATACTGATCGCATCATGCGGAAACGCATGCATCAAACGGAAGTTGATCCTGTTTTGCTTCAGGATCATATCGTAACCCTGGAAACCATAACGCCGTGGATCACTATGATGCAACACCGCCACATCATTATATTTCTTTGGAACCTTCAACCAAAGGCTGAAAGAAAAAGGATCATATCGCTCGAAGTAACCAACCTTGTAAGGAGGAAAATTTACGATCGTCTCTTCGTCCAGCTCCAGGCTTTCACCTGCTACACCTTTGGCAGACCTGCCATTTTTATATTGCGCAGAAAGCGCAGGCTGAATGGCATTACGCATAGCCGGAACAATCTTCGGCTCCTTGTCTGCATATCGTAATTGCTCTACCTTATCAAACGAAAGTGAAGCGATCACTTTGTGATCGAGGGATTGCTGTACTGAATGAGTAGATGTAACGGGTGTTTTTGCCTCAACTGACCGGATCAATTGTTTGATAGAGTCGATCTTAAGATCAGTCTTCTTATCCGTCAGCATCAACGTTGGGCCAGGCACAATGCTTTTATCGCCGCTATAATTAGAACTTCCCAGTTCGTTGGTACTATTGAAGAATGCATACAATGAGTAATAATCTTTCTGGCTGATCGGATCATATTTGTGATCATGACATTTTGCGCATGCAACCGTCAGTCCCATCAATGCCGTTCCCAGTGTATTGGTCCGGTCAACCACATACTCCACGCGGAACTCTTCGGGCAGAATACCGGCTTCTGAGTTTTGCTTCTGATTCCGGTTAAACCCTGTTGCAAGGATCTGTTCTTTTGTGGCATTAGGCATCAGGTCGCCGGCAAGCTGCCAGGTGATGAACTGATCAAACGGCATATTCTGGTTATAGGCTTTGATCACCCAGTCACGCCAGGGAGAAGCGTCGCGGTGTTTATCATCGAGGTAACCGTGACTGTCAGCAAACCTTGCCACATCCAGCCAGTAAGCCGCCATGCGTTCACCATATCTTGATGATTGCAGAAAGCGATCCACCATCTTCTCATATGCGTTAGCTGAATTATCCTTCAGGAATGCATCGATCTCAGTAATAGCGGGAGGAAGGCCGGTAAGATCAAAGCTCACGCGGCGGATCAGGGTTTCTTTATCAGCCTCCGCAGAAGGCTTGATACCTTCTTTTTCGAGGCGTGCCAGCACAAACCGGTCTATATCATTTTTGATCCAGCCTTTTTGTTGTACGTCTGGAAGTTCAGGTTTAGCAGGTGCTACAAACGCCCAGTGAGGTTTATATTTTGCGCCCTGGTCGATCCATTTCAGGAGGGTTGCTTTTTCTTCTGTTGTAAGGCTCAGATGCGATGCCGGAGTCGGCATCATATACGTTTTGTCATCACTCAGGATCCGGTGGGCCACTTCACTTTTCGAAATACTGCCCGCATTGATGGCGTACAGTCCGCTTTCGGCCTCTTTGCTGTAAGCCGCTTTTGCATCATCCAGGCGCAGGTCACCTTTCTGTTTGGCAGCATCAGGACCGTGGCAGCTGAAACATTTATCAGACAGGATCTTTTTGACATGAATATTATAATCGAGTTCCTCCGGCAGGTTGTCCATAGCCGCCTGGACATCCGTCGGGATGGCCAATGATCTTGATGTGGCAAGTTTTCCGATCGCGAAAACAACCGCAAACAAAATAGCACCCGCTAAGAGAGCTTTGTTTAGTCGCATTTTCATTTTCTATAATATTTTCGGAGCCAGCTGACCAGGAAGAATGGATCAGGCCAGTTCATCCCCGCCTTATCCCATGCATTTTTCAACTGGCTATCGCAATCGCATTTCGGAAGAATTGTTGTTGGAAAAGTAAATCAGAGTCCCTTAATGCCTTGCCCTACAAATATGGTCGTCTATCTCCGAAGTTAAGGGGGATAATCTTAAATATCTAGGGGGATTTCCTTAAAAGGCTCAGACTCATGTGTTTTTCGTGTCTATATTTAGGCTGTCGCTGTGCGAATGGTGATTTATCAGATTGCCTGAATGAAGGGGACTTCAATCTCTTCCCTGAAAACGCGCTAGGTTCCAATGATCTGGTAAATCCCTGTTCAGAACTTGCTATAAGAAACGAACATGTTAAGGCTCCTACATATTACCACTTTACTGCTGGCATCCGTTCTCACGGTTTGCGCACAGCACCTGTCATTCCATCATCTTACGGTCGAGAACGGACTTTCACAGAATGCTGTGCTCGCTATCTCGCAGGACAGCCAGGGATTTATGTGGGTGGGCACGACGAACGGGCTGGACAGATATGATGGGTACAGGTTTAAAGTGTATCAATCACGGCCGAATGACAGTAGCACACTCAGCAGTAACAACCTGCTGTCGTTACTAAATGACTCCAAAAAGAACCTGTGGATCGGAACAAATAATGGACTCAATAAATACCTGCCGGGGCCTGACCGGATCAAACGCATCAATACCGCAGATAAAAAGGCGCTGATGTATCATTGCCTTTATGAAGACAAAAAAGGGAATGTATGGGCGGGAACGAATAAAGGTCTTTATAAAATAAATACGGCAGCGGGCGACAACCCGGAACTCTTTGATTTTGCCGGAACAGGGAAGGCTGACACCTGGGGCGTACGCGCCGTACTGGAAGACCGTAGCGGAAATTTCTGGATCGGCACCACAACCGGCCTGTTCCGACTCAGCAAATCCGGAACGGCAACTGAACTTAAGTCGTTCAGTCATGATCCGCGAAACCCGAATTCCGTCAGCAGCGATTTCATTACAGCTATTGAAGAAGACCGGCAGGGCCGCATCTGGATCGGCACACACATGAATGGACTTAACCAGTATGATTCACGCAGCAATGTTTTTAAACGTATACAGCATCTATCCTCCGGCCAGTCGATCATCCATAACAACATCCGCAAAATACTGGTAGATAAGGAAGGCCGGCTTTGGGTGGGTACACAGGAAGGCATCAGTTTAATTGACCAGGAAGGAAAACTACTGCAATCATTTCAACAGGATGACAACAATCCCGAAAGCCTTAGCCAGAACAGCGTTCACTGTCTTTATGAAGATAACAGCGGCAATATGTGGGCCGGCACCTACTTCGGCGGTTTGAATTTTACGTATGCCGTAAATACACAGTTCTCCGTGTTGAAGAAAAAAGATCAGCCAGACTTCTTAAACAATAACGTCATCAGCAGCATTGTTGAAGATGAAAAGAAGAATCTTTGGATCGGAACAGAAGGCGGCGGTCTGAACTATTACGACAGATCAACCGGCAAGTTCCGCGTCTATAAACACACACCCACTGATCCCGGCTCTATCGGATCTAACCTGGTAAAGATCGTTTACCGCGACTGGCAGGGTCAGATCTGGGCCGGCACACATGGTGGAGGACTGAACTTGTTTGACCCTGTAAAGAATGAATTCCGCAGATTCCTCTTCAAACAGAATGATGCAGTATTGCTGAATGAAGAAGTGCTGAGCATTTATGAAGATGGAAAAGGAAGGTTCTGGGTCGGAACAACATTCGGTATTAAACTTTTCAATAAGATCCCGCAGGGACTGGAACCGGTTAATAGCGCAATAACTACCAAAGATCCGTTTAACAGCACAGCCAATGCATTCTTCGAGGACGATAAGCATCGCTTATGGGTAAGTACATCAGATGGACTTTACCTGTTGGAAGGAGATCAGTTCCGCAAGATCTCCGGTGATCTGGTAAACTGTATTCAGCAGGATAAGCAATCGCAGGTTTGGTTTGGCATACAGCAGGGCGGCCTCGGGAAATATGATGAACTGGCACAGAAAGTCAGCTATGTAAATCACAACGGTAAGATCAGTAACCGCAATATCCTCGGAATACTCGAAGACAACCAACAGAATCTCTGGCTTAGCAGTGATAACGGTTTGTTTAAGCTCAATCCGCGTCAGGATCTGCTGCAATTATTTACCGCCAGCGATGGATTGGCCGGCAATGCCTTCAACTACAACTCCTATTTCCGCGACAGTAAGGGAGAGTTCTTCTTCGGCGGGTTTAATGGCATCACGCATTTCTATCCGGATAAGATCCAGTCGAATCAAAAAGCCGGCAAAATGGCGATCACCGGGCTGAAGCTTTTTAATAACACGATCGAACCCGGAGATTCCACAGGCTTGTTAAAAGAGAATGCGTCGTCCACTTCATCTGTAACGCTGAAGTATGACCAGAATGTTCTTTCTATAGAATTTGCACTGCTCAACTTTATCAAAAGCAATAAGAACACTTACGCATACAAGCTGGAAGGATATGACAAAGACTGGCTGTATACAAATATCCCGGCAGCAACTTATACGAATCTTCCCTCAGGTGATTTCCGCTTTTTAGTAAAAGGCGCAAATAATGATGGGGTGTGGAGTGATATGATCAGCACTAAAGTAAGTGTACTGCCGCCGTTCTGGCTTTCCTGGTGGGCCTATTGCATCTATGCGCTGGCTATCGGCGGGATCGTGTTTGTAGTATTGCGTTATTTCTTCCTGGGCGCGTTGTTGAAAAAAGAGGAAGAACTGCACCAGGTGAAACTGAATTTCTTTACCAATATCTCTCACGAGATCCGCACACACCTTACGCTGATCATGGCGCCGGTGGAAAGGATCCTGGAAACGGAAGACACCAGCAGCTTTTTCAGACAGCAATTGAATTCCGTAAAGCAGAATTCAAACCGGTTGCTCAGGCTCGTCAATGAATTGATGGATTTCCGAAAAGCAGAAACAGGTAACCTCAAATTGTCCATTCATGAATATGATCTGATCCCTTTGCTGGAAGAAGTGTATGACAGTTTCAGGGATATCACGATCAAAAAAAGCATTACCACCTCTTTCCTGTATGAAGGGAACTCTCTCCCACTCTATTTCGACAGGGAACAACTGGAAAAAGTTTTCTTCAACCTGATGACAAATGCCATTAAGTTCACGCCGGAGAATGGACATATCTGGCTACAGGTAAAAGAACGGGATAAGGATGTCACGATATCAGTAACCGATGACGGCCGCGGTATTGCGCCTGAGTATCTCGATAAAGTGTTCACCAATTTCTTCCAGGTAGATGATCATGGCCATCAGAATACCGGCTATGGCGTTGGCCTCGCACTTTCTAAAACGATCGTCACACTTCATAAAGGAGAGATCACTGCGGAAAGCGGAACAGATGCGGCAACTGGCGATACCCGTACAAGCTTCAGCGTAACGCTGCAAAAAAGCAACAGGCATTTCACGCAGGAAGCATTGAAAGGGGCGAGACAATTGCAGCATGATCAGCAGGCAAAGCAACCAGGCCTTTCGATCAAACTACCAGCATCAGAAACGGAAGTTTCCACACGACCATCAATCCTGGTTGTCGAAGATAACCCTGAACTGAGAGCATTGGTAAAAGAAACTTTCGGCAGCCAATACCGCGTGCTGGAAGCTCCGAATGGAGAGGATGCACTTGATCTTGCAACGACGCAACTACCCGATCTGGTCATCAGTGATGTAATGATGCCGAAGATGGACGGGATCGAATTCTGCTACCGCTTGAAAACAGATGAACGAACGAGCCATATTCCTGTGATCCTTCTGACTGCAAAGACCACACAGAATGACCAGGTAACAGGTTTGGAAACGGGAGCAGATATGTACCTCACCAAGCCATTCAGTACAAGAATACTTGAACTGAATGTAAGAAACCTCCTGGCCGCAAGAGAAAAACTCAAACAACTATTTCTTCAACAGGTAAGCACTTATACAACAACCGCCGGTCCAAACCCTGCTAAAATCACCGCATTGAACTCAGTAGAACAGGAATTCCTGCAGAAAGTGATCCAGATCATTGAAGAGAACATGGACAATCCCGACTTTGGCGTGGATATGCTTTCAAGAAAGGTAGCGATGAGTGCACCAGTGCTGTACAAGAAGATCAAAGCAGTCAGCAAAATGTCTGTAAATGATTTTGTAAAATCATTACGCTTGAAAAAGGCAGCTCAACTACTTCAGGAAAAAAGGTTAACCGTATACGAAGTGGCTTACGCCGTCGGTTACAGTGACAGAAAATATTTTAGCCAGGAATTCAAAAAAC
This sequence comes from Chitinophagaceae bacterium, assembly GCA_040509495.1. Taxonomy (GTDB): domain Bacteria; phylum Bacteroidota; class Bacteroidia; order Chitinophagales; family Chitinophagaceae; genus Terrimonas_A. The sequence goes on from JBEVKW010000219.1 coordinate 12,203, forward strand.
AATTCGGCAAAACGCCGAGTGAATATGCGCAGGGAAACGAAGGGACGAGTTCAGTTTAGAGGTTTGAAAGTTTAATAGTTTAATAGTTTAACAGTTTAATGTTTAAAATATGTTCGTTCATGAGCATGCCCCCTAAGCTTCTAAACTATTAAACCTTTAAACTATTAAACCTTTAAACTA
>JBEVKW010000220.1:0-7023 GCA_040509495.1 Chitinophagaceae bacterium
TCTTTGCGTTTTCTTAGCGTTCTCTGCGATACTCCCACGCTGATCAAACAAAGAAAAGTAACAACACTTGCCTGATGCAATGAAAAATAAATGGCTCTTCATATTACTAATCGCATTTTCTGTTCATAACTCACACGCTCAAACGGGCGCTGACCTGGAAACCCTTTTCCGCAAGCCACCCGAATCTGCAAAACCCTGGGTGCTCTGGTACTGGATGCAGGCTGCTTCTTCCAAACCCGGCATTACCGCTGATCTCGAGGCCATGAAGCAAATGGGCATCGGTGGTGCCTATATGGTGATGATCAAAGACACCACTTCACCTCCGTTGATGCAACCTGCCGTTCGGCAGCTTAGCCCCGAATGGTGGGAGAATATCCACTTCGCAAAACAGGAGGCAAAACGCCTGGGTCTTAAACTCGGTATGCACGTGAGCGATGGCTTTGCACTGGCCGGCGGCCCTTGGATCACGCCCGAACTATCTATGCAAAAACTGGTCTGGACAAAAACGTATATAAAGAACGGCAATACAAATGCGATCAAACTTGATCAGCCCGAAGCTGTACAAGACTACTTTGAAGATGTTGCCGTGTTTGCTTATCCTGCCATCGGCAAACAGGCTTTTGCAGACACGGTATTGATCCCGACAGTAAGCACCAGCAATGGCACCAAGCCGTCCTTCCTCTGTTTTGAAAGCGAAGGAAAAGAAAGCCTGCGTATGGACTCTGCCGGCTGGATCGAATATAAATATCCGCGTCCATTTACCTGCCGTTCCATCAGAATTCATACAGGTGGGAATAATTACCAGGCACAAAGGCTGATCGTTCAGCAAAGCAATGATGGTATGAATTTCACAACTGTCACCCGCCTTGAAGCTCCGCGACATGGATGGCAGGATACCGATGAAGATTTTACTTACGCATTGCCGCCAACCACGGCCCGATATTTCCGTTTCGTATATGATAAAGAAGGAACAGAACCCGGTTCCGAAGATTTGGACGCGGCAAAATGGAAAGCCACTTTCAAGATCATGCACCTGCTGCTTTCGGATGAACCGGTGATCAGTCAGTATGAAGGCAAGAACGCCTCTATCTGGCGATTAAGCAAAAGAACTACAACAGCACAACTACCTCAAAACACATTCACTCCATTGGCTTCAGTGATCGATCTTACCGGAAAAATGGATAAGGAAGGTAATCTGAACTGGAAAGCGCCAGCAGGCGATTGGATCATCGTTCGCATCGGGCATACATCAACCGGTCATACCAATGCAACAGGCGGCGCGGCAAGAGGATTAGAGTGTGATAAGTTCAATCCTGCCGCCATCAAACTTCAATTTGATAACTGGTTTGGCAAAGCATTCAACAATGATCCTGCACTGGCAAAAGAAGTATTGAAGATCTTTTATATCGACAGCTGGGAATGCGGTAGCCAGAACTGGAGCAGGAACTTTGCCGCTGAATTCAAAAAACGCCGTGGGTATGATCTGAAGCCTTATCTGCTCACCATGACCGGCGTTCCTTTACAGGATTCAGCTACTTCTGAAAACTTTTTACATGATTTAAGGCAGACCGTTGCCGACCTGGTGACAGATGTTTTTTACCCAACGTTAAAAGATCTTGCGAAAGAGAAAGGTTGTTCGTTCACCGCCGAGTCTGTTGCTCCAACCATGATGAGCGACGGCTTGCTGCATTATCAGCATACTGATCTTCCCATGGGAGAATTCTGGTTGAATAGCCCAACGCATGACAAGCCTAATGATATGCTTGATGCTATCAATGGCGGCCGGATCTATGGGAAGAATATCATTTCTGCAGAAGCATTCACCTCTGTACGGATGAACTGGGGTGAACATCCCGGCAATCTCAAAGCTGTTGGCGACCGCAATTTTGCCCTGGGCATTAACCGGTTTGTATTTCACGTATGGTCACACAATCCCTGGCTCGATCGTAAACCGGGCATGACACTGGATGGAGTGGGCCTGTACTTTCAACGCGATCAAACCTGGTTCAAACCGGCGAAAGCATGGGTTGATTATATCACAAGAAGCCAGGCCTTATTGCAGCAAGGAAAACCGGTGGTTGATATTGCCGTGTTTATCGGTGAAGAAATGCCGCGCCGTTCATTGTTGCCCGATCGATTGGTCAGCACATTGCCGGGCATCTTTGGTAAGCAAAGGGTAGAAGAGGAGAAACGGAGACTGGAGAACAAAGGACAACCTACACGTAGTATTCCGGACGGTGTAACGCATTCAGCAAATATGGCGGATCCGGAAGACTGGATCGATCCGTTGAATGGCTATGCGTATGATTCATTCAATCCCGATGTTCTGTTACAGGCGAAAGTGGTAAATGGCCGTGTGGCATTTCCCGGTGGAGCGAGTTATGCATTGCTGGTATTTCCAGTAACGCATAAAATGCAACCCGATGCCGGGTTGATGTCACTGGCCGTTGCAAAAAAGATCCTGGAACTGCTGAATGCCGGTGCAACGATCATGATCAATCAGCAGGCTTATCATTCACCTGTAATGAATGAAAAGAATGCAGAGCTGAATGCCGTGGTAAAACAGATCTTCAATAAAACAAGAAAAAAAGGAAAGATCATTTCTTCTCCTTATACGCTTGTCGATTTTTCTTCAGCAGGAATAAAGAAAGATGTTGAAGTGCCTGCGATGCAGAACGTAATTGCCTGGACGCATAGAAAGACTTCAGGTGCTGATGTATATTTCGTAGCCAACCAGAAGGACAGTGCATTCCGGACTTCAATCTTTTTCAATATTAAGGGATACCTGCCTGAGGTTTGGGATGCGGTTACCGGAAAGATCAACACGCGTACTTTATACAAGGAACTCCAGGGACGTATCCAGGTAACGCTTGACTTTGCGCCTTCGCAATCTTACTTTATCGTATTCAGAACGAAAAACCGTGTTCAGCAGCATTTGCAGCAGCGGCAACCAACTGCCACTTCGCTGGCTCTTCAGAAAAAATGGACAGTAAGTTTTGATACAGCATTTGGCGGCCCGGCAAAGCCTGTCGCTTTTGATGATCTTGTAAGTTGGACAACGCATGCGGATTCAACCATAAAATATTACTCAGGTACAGCCATATATCGCACTACTTTTACGCTTGAAAAGATAATGGAAGGGGCATCGATCGATCTGTATTTATCAGAGATCAATAATATTGCTTCGGTAAAAGTGAATGGAGTGGATTGCGGTGTATTGTGGACGAAACCATATCGTCTTTCCATAGGTCAGGCAGTACAAACCGGGGAGAATGTATTGGAGATCGAAGTGTCCAACACATGGGCCAACCGCCTGATCAGAGACCAGCAGCTGCCAAAGGAAAAACGGATCACATGGACGACTGCCCCGTTCCGACTTGCAGGCAAGCCATTGCTTCCCGCCGGTATTACCGGGGAAGTATCATTGTTATTTTATCAGCCGTAATGAAGAAACAACCTATAATAAGTAAAATTCTTTCATCAGTCCTACTCAGCAGCATGATGCTGATAGCAGCTTCCACGATGTCTCAGCAAAAGATCGCTGATTATAATGTTGTTTGGAATACGGCCAGTAAGAATTCATCCGAGTCCATGCCATGCGGAGCCGGTGACATCGGTCTCAATGTTTGGGTGGAGAATGGTGACCTGTTGATCTATATCGCACGTTCCGGGAATTTTGATGAGAACAACGCATTGCTGAAATCGGGAAGACTTCGCTTAAAGTTGTCTCCGGCTGTCTTTGACGGAAATAATTTTAAACAGGAACTGCATCTACAAAATGGATATATAACTGTCAGTGGTGAAAAAAATGGCGTTAAAGCCACGGCTAAGATCTGGGTGGATGTATTTCATCCGATCGCCCATGTGGAAGTAAACAGCAATAAAAAAGTAAGTGCTGAAATACTGTATGAAAGCTGGCGTTACCAGGATCGTGTATTGCAAACCCGGGAGAACTTCGGTAATTCGTATAAATGGGCGGCGCCGAAAAAAAATATCGGTAAAAAAGACAGTATTGCTTTTGAAGGAAATAAGGTTGTCTTCTATCATCACAATCAATCGCCTAATATTTTTGATGCTTCCGTTGCACAACAAGCGATGGACAGCGTCAAGGCAGATCTTTACAATCCATTAAAAGATCTTTGCTTTGGTGGAATGCTGGTAGCAGACAATTTCATTGCTGCCGGAAATGCCGATGGGAAATATACTGACACCGATTTCCGCGGATGGAAGCTGAAGAACAATAAACCTGCTTCTTCTTTCGCCATCAGCGTTTACCTGAACAATAGTCAGGGAACAACAGAGAATTGGAGAAGATCGCTTGACTCGCTTGTTACAACGCAACATAAGCGCCGTGCTGTCAATTTTACTGCTTCGCAGAAATGGTGGAATGAATTCTGGAACAGAAGTTTTATTCATATCGGTAAACCTGCTGGAAAAACGGAGGCTGAAGATGTCTCAAGAAACTATCAGCTGTTCCGGTACATGCTCGCCGCCAACGCAAAAGGAGAGTGGCCTACAAAATTTAATGGAGGATTATTTACCGTCGATCCCGTATTCACTGATTCTGCGCATCATCTCACACCTGACTACCGCAACTGGGGCGGGGGCATTCACACATCGCAGAACCAGCGCCTGGTTTATTTTCCGTCCATAAAAAATGGTGACTGGGATATCCTGCAAGCGCAATTGAATTTCTATTTACGCTTACAGAAAAGTGCCGAATTGCGTAGTAAGGTTTACTGGGGTCATGGTGGTGCATCATTTACTGAACAACTGGAGAATTACGGGTTACCCAACTATGCCGAATACGGACAGGGACGCCCTGCCTGGTTTGATAAAGGCGTTGAATACAATGCCTGGCTTGAACATCAGTGGGATACTGTCCTTGAGTTCTGCCTGATGATGCTCGAAGAAGAAGCGTATACAGGACGTGATATCACTGATCGCATCCCCTTTATCGAAAGCTGTCTTCGCTTCTTTGATGAGCACTATCAGTATCTCGCGAAACTCCGGGGACGAAAGGCATTGACTGATGAAGGAAAACTCGTCCTGTTCCCAGGTTCAGGCGCAGAAACATTCAAGATGGCTTATAACGCCAGCTCCACCATTGCCGGACTGCAGGTATTAAGTCAGCGGCTGCTTGCGCTGCCTTCGAAATATGCCACAGAAGAAAAGCGCAAACAATGGCTGGCATTTTCAAAGAAGATCCCCGTGATCCCGTACACAAACGTATTTGGAAAAACAACGATCGCTCCGGCGATCACCTGGGAGCGGATCAACAATACAGAATCGCCGCAACTATATCCTGTCTATCCCTGGAACATTTATGGTGTAGGAAAGCCCGGCCTGGATACTGCGCTCAACACCTGGAAGTATGACGAGAACGTAATTAAATTCCGCAGTCATATCGGTTGGAAACAGGATAATATCTGGGCTGCACGTCTCGGTCTCGCAGCTGACGCATGGAAATTGACTTCGGCCAAACTGAAGAACAGCGGACGTCGTTTTCCGGCATTCTGGGGTCCGGGCTTCGACTGGGTTCCCGATCATAACTGGGGCGGTAGCGGCATGATCGGCCTGCAGGAAATGTTATTGCAAACAGATGGACAACGCATCATCCTGCTTCCATCCTGGCCAAAACAACTGGATGTGCATTTCAAATTGCACGCGCCAGGCAATACCACGGTGGAAGCAGTTTGGAAGAATGGAAAGATGGAGAAACTGGTCGTACTGCCGGAAGCGCGTTTGCGGGATGTGACGATAATGTAGGGAGAGATCTGATGCATATGCCTGGCGTAGGTTCCCGCAGATGTACGCAGATGGATACGCAGATCCGCAGATATGTGTCCATTATTTGAAAATTGATCTGCGAATCTGCATATTGATCTGCGTACATCTGTGGAAATTAAGGCGGACAAATTTTAGACAGCATTGCCCTCAACTGGCTCTGCTACTGGCGAAAGATGCAGTCCATCGTCTCTCTTTTTTTCACTAACTTACCCCCGGTTTCACCGGTTGCAGCTATGAAAGAGAATAAAGAAGGCTCACATAAAAATATCTGGTATGGCGTTGGCCGACAACGTATCGAAATACCCCGAACCATTCTTAAATCGAGAGTGCAGAGCAATCCCCTGCTAAAGCATCTGCATATCTGTTCCATCGGCTATTATCCCAAAGCAAAAGATCATTATACGTACAGGAAGAAAGGACTCGCCGAGAACTTTCTTTTCTATTGCGTGGATGGGCATGGCTGGTATAAGATCGGTGATCAGCGGCATGAAGTGGGGCCTAATGAATTCTTTATTCTTCCGCAGAATACAGAGCATGCATATGGCAGCAGCCAGGAACATCCCTGGAGCATTTACTGGATCCATTTTGGTGGTGATTCACTCAAAGAGCTGAATGGCATCCAGGCAGTGCAAAAACATTTCAAACCCTTTTATATCCGGAACAACGGCGATCTGCTGCCGCTTTTCTCCCGCATCTATAAAACGCTGGAGTTGGGTTACAGTATCGATAACCTGCTTTTCGCCAATATGTGCCTTTCTCATTTTTTGACGCTGTTCATCTATAACACGCGGCATTATGAACCTGCGCCTTCTGATAAGATCGATTGTGTGGACAGCGCTATCCTGTTCATGCAGGAACATATCAACGATAATATTTCGTTGAATGAACTGAGCAGCCAGTACAACTATTCTGTCTCACGTTTTTCCAATCTGTTCAAACAGAAAACGGGTTATGCTCCGATCGATTATTTTGTGCAGATGAAAATGCAGAAAGCCTGTCAGCAACTGGATTTTACTACGCGATCCGTAAAAGACATCGCGTTTAGTATGGGATTTGATGACCCGTACTATTTCTCTAAACGCTTCCGGACGATCATTGGCATGTCTCCAAAAAAATACCGATCCGTGAATAATGATCAGCATCAGCAGGAGGAATAGGGGCATCCTGTTTCCGGTCTGCGTGGCTGGAACGCGGCGGCCGCAACGATACGCAGCGAACGCAGCGAAAACAGCC
>JBEVKW010000221.1:0-11786 GCA_040509495.1 Chitinophagaceae bacterium
AGGAACAAATATTTCCCAACGGAGCCCCCCATTCCTTTCAGACCTCAGCAGGCAAGTTTGCATGTCCGCAGAAAATGAACCCGCCAGAATAGTCGCAGCCATCGACTTTACAAATGCATAGCTTCTGAATAACCCCGGATTTTATTAGATTTGGCCCGACGAAAACATCCACCATGTTCAACATCCTGTTTGGCAACAGTAAAATCAAGAATGCCCTGCGCCGCGGCGCCATTATTATTGATCTTCGCTCTCCGCGTGAATTTGACCAGGGCCGCATTCCCGATTCTGTCAATATTCCATCAGACAGGATCTCCATTAACCTGTCGCGTATCAAAGCAATGAACGTACCCATTATTCTCGCTGGCTATTCCGATTCCATCCGCGATGCCCGCCGCAAGCTGGAGGAACACGGAGTGAAAGAAATTTACAACGGCGGTCACTGGACTTCTGTACTGAAGATCGTGCGTTCTCTTTAAGTGTTCATTCGCGTTCCGTCTTAAAAAGATTCTTGAAAAACCCTGGCCCTTCCAACTCTTCCATATCACTCAACTCCCACTCCAATGCGCGGGTACTTTGTGAGATCTCAATGAGCGAAAGAACCAGTGATGCCAGTAGGGTGATCAGGCTGATCGCAAATGCCAGTTCTGTAGTGATCTTCCATTGCTGATATACGCCATACATTGTAAGCACGCAACAGACAAAACTGAATACGCCAAATGCCTGCATCCATCTGATCAGGTTGATGCGCAAACGAAGGATCTTGATCTGCTTTACCAGTAAATGATTTTTTTCGCCCCGCATGTATTCATCATGCAGTTTGCGTATAAGAGCGGCCAATGCCAGGTAACGATTCGTATAAGCGAGTAGCAATAAGCTGATCGCAGGAAAAAGCAAGGCCGGCGTGTTGAATGTAATTTCCATAGCTGTTCAGTTGGTCTTTGCTTAAAGATAGAAAAAAGCCGGGTCAAACAAGACCCGGCTGATTGGATAAGATATGACCGATGGCTGATGGCCAAAAATGCCTCTCTGATTCTTCGAAACATCTTTTACATTCAGCACTCATTACTTCAAATGAAGTCTATCTCCGACAATGGCCATTTATCGCGAACTGATAGGGGAGAATTTTTCTTTAACCAGCCGCCTACCACTTGAACTCGAGCGGAACACTTAGCTTCATCCCGAAATTCCGCCCAACATTATACACACCCTGACGGCCAGTAAGATTATTCAACGCCGTATACTTCAACCGGCTTAAATGATTCTGATAAGCAACATCGCCCAGGTTCATCCCGCTGAGGTTAAGGCTGAACAAGGTCTTACCTTTTTTTACAAAGTCAGCACCAACTGAAACACCTACCAGCCAGTAACCACCTGTTTCCGTTTCCGTATTGTAACCCGTGAATGCCCGGCCCTGCCTGAATGTATAGTCACTTTCCAGGCTCACGTAAATATTACGGACTGATTCGCCTTTCGGAAGAAAGTTTCCTTTCAATTGTGATAACAATCTTGCCGCTGGAATATTGGGAACATATTTCGAACCGTCGATAGCTTGTGTGAACTGCGCACGCGTGTAAGAGAATGTATTTTCAAAATGCAGCCAGTCCAACGGATGCGGATGAATATCCATGTTGAATTCCACACCATACAGGTTGGCCGTTTGCTGATCAAATCGGAATACATTCAGGTTGTCGCCGCTATCGGGGTCTACAATGATCGAATCTGCACCAGCCTGGTCCAGCACTTTTTCATAGTAAATGAAATTACTGATATGGTTGTAAAATAATCCTGCTCCAAGTGTAATGTGTTCACTGTTCACTTCCACGCCTGCATCAACCTGGAAACTTGTTTCAGATTTCAGGTCAGGATTTCCCACCTCGTAACGATTGGTGCCTTCATGCGCTCCATTGCTCGACAACTCCGCAAGGGTTGGCGCCCTGAAACCACGTGCCACATTCAGCTTCACGCTAAGATCTCTTGACGCCTCATATGTTAAGCCTGCACTACCTGAAATATTGGAAAAGTTCTTTTCGAACGCAGCAAACTTAATATCCGTTCCGTCCATCATTTGCTTTCCATTAACCTGGCGCTGGTCAAAACGCAGTCCCCCACTGATTGATAGTTTGTCTTTATGATATTGAGTGAACGCAAATCCTCCGATATCAAACAAGCTGTAATCCGGGATCAATGCCTCGTCTGCACGATTCGTATTTGTCTGGTTCATGCCAGAAACTCCAATACTCGTTCTCCAGAAACCTTTGAACGGTAATGTCAGTTTAACGGAATAGTTAACTGTCTTCAGGTCAAAATAAGCTTCCGGTTCATCGATATGATCCGGATCACCGAATTCCCTGCGCTGGTTTCTTTGGTAACCAGCTAAAACATCCAGTTTGCTTCTTCCAATATTAAAACTGTTGTCTGTATTGATCTTAAAATGCTGAATATGCTGGAACGGTACAAATGGTTTGACCTTATCGAAATCATCTTTGGTAGCTATCTCTTCAGCACCGCCAGCTACCGGTTTAAGGAATTCGCCTGTGGACAGGTCACGTTCTCCTTCCACCATTCCTGTATGCTGATCAAAATTGCTTGCCCGTGCAAAACTGTGTCCCCATGATCCGCTATAGCCAAGCATCCCGCCGAAGTTCCTGTTATAGAACTTGGAGTTGAAGACATTCCCATCATATTTGTTCTTATAATCAGCTGCGCCTTTATAAGAACCATACGCATTAAAGCTGAATCCATTTTTTGTACCGCTGATATCTGCATAAGAACCGCGTAACATACTATTGGTCTGATATTCGCCCAGCAGATTGGCCCGGATAGTTCCTTCAGGAGCAGGCATCAGCGTTTGGATATTGATCACACCGGCCAGCGCATCTGAACCATACATGAGTGACGCGGGTCCTTTCAACACTTCCACGCGCTGGGCGCTGTAGTCATCGATCTCGATGCCGTGCTCATCTCCCCACTGCTGCCCTTCCTGGCGGATCCCATCATTCACTACCACAACGCGATTGTATCCAAGCCCGCGGATAAACGGTTTCGAGATGGCAGGGCCTGTTGTTACCGCATTCACACCGGGGATCTGGGTAAGCGCATTAATGATGTTGGACGAACTGATCTTCATCAGCTCCGCTTTCTTCAGAATTGCGACAGGTTGTGGCGACTGTTTTAACCTTGTCGCAGCAGATACACCTGTTACCGTAACGCCTTCCTGCTCTACCACGGCATCCCTGAGAGAAAAGTTCTTTTCCGTGGAGCCATTGATTTCAACCGTTTCAACGACGGTCTGATGGCCGATGAAAGAAACCTCAACAAGATATCTTCCTGCAGGCAAAGAAGAAGTTTTATAATTACCCTGTGCATCGGCTATGGCATCTCTGTTGACATCATGAATGCGAATGGTCGCTCCTACAAGTGGAGTACCGGATCCTTCCTCAGTGACCTTCCCTGACAATAATGATTTGGTTTGGCCCCATGTTGTTAAGCCCACGAATAGGCTCATTACTGAAAACAATACAAGTTTCATAAATGAATTTGATTAAACGCTGGTACGTTAAATGATGGATTGACCAGGCAAAAAAATATTGCCCGCCAGAAACAGTAAAACAGATATTATAGTACCAGTGCAGGAGGCCCACGGAGATACGCCGTAACGGATGCTCCTAAAACTGTACCGGCATTGAAGCGGACCGGATACTGAGCATGTTCTATTAATGGCTTTGGAAGAACAACCTCTTCACTGCTTTGAAAAGGTATCAGAAAATCATCAATACAATTGCAGGCAAAACTGATGCTTGTATCATTTGTATTGCGCTGTTTGGATGATTGAAACGACTGGTCCATGTCCTGGCTATGCAGCAGATTATGCAGGAAAAGACCTGCACCCATCTTCTGCGAAAAAACCAGCAACAGCAAGAAACTTGCGGATTGCAATATTAACCTACGAGCCTTCATCGAGATTGCAAGGTAGCACAAATTGCAACACAGGTTCATTTTTCTGGCTAATGGGTTGTTAAGGCAGTCCGGAAATGAGTTTCAATTTGTTGCGACTTACTGACTTTCAGATTCCTAACGGGCCGAAGAGCGTAGTGGGAACGCGGCGACGCAACGATACGCAGCGGACGCGGCGAATTATAATGTTACCTGGCTGTTTCGCCGCGCTCTCCGCGTATCGTTGGTCCGCCGCGTTCCTACTACGCCAATCGATCTATTAAATGCTCAGGCGGGGTAAACTACGCATCCTGTTCCGCCTTGATCTTTGTCCAGGACGTCTTCGCGATACTTCCCGAGATCAGCCAGGTAGCGATCAATGACAATACAGCCACCACACAAACCACCACAGTAATCTCATACGCAGCGTAATGAAGCATCGCGATAAAAACGGAGACCAGCATGATACCTATGTTCCGGATAAACGACCCACCATTCAAGTTTGCATTCTGCTTCCTGGAAAAAGGAAGATTACGGAAGTTGATATAAACCAGCAGCGCAGCGATCAGCAGTTGATTGAACAACCCTAACAGCAGGTTAGGTAACGCCTGCCACCCGCCGATCATCAATCCCGGAATAGCGATCATCACAATGATGGGAATATAGAACTTCACAACGATAGCTTTTACTGCCCCGAGTATCACCTCACCCGGATACGCAACCGGCGCAACATAAAAGATCCAGGCTGCTTTGTATTTCTCCGAATAAACCATCTGCGAAATAGCCGTTACCAGTAAAAGTGACATCAGGTAGATACCAACGATCATAAAGATCCTGAACTCTTTCCCGTTGTCAGCGAGCGTAGCCAGCGAGAAATCTTTCGAACGGATAAACATTGCCACGACCAATACCAGCATATACCCGATAGATGGATAAACCTTCAACTTAAAATCACGGCTGCGGCCAGACATTCTCCATGCAAACAAAAACCCCGCTGTTTCCGCATTTCCTTTCGTCAAAACAGTACCGAGTTTTTCGGCAATACCTGATCTCTTATGCTTTTTAAGCTTCACGGGTGTGGCCGGTCCATCTGCGGAACTATTGATCAACGCCAGCTTGTTATTAAAAGAAGGAGCCAGAAATTTCACCACCACCCATACACATAGTAAAGGAACAACGATTGAGGCAAACAGGAAGATCACAGATTCTATCGTAAATGTCAGCGAAGTCAGGCTCTGCCACCCAACTGCCATCCAGTACATAGGCATCGCCGCAGACCATGTATAAGTGGTAAGATCGAATTCCAGCAGGCCTTTTGTTTCCATCATTCGCGGAAGGATCTGATAACTCGCATAGATCACGATCGCAAACACGATCTGAAAATAACTGATCACATTCTGAAACTTCTGAGGCGTAGTGATCCTGAGAATAACAATGTAAACTGCGTTGATAAAAAAGATCGCTAACAGCGTCAACAATAATATCATCGGGATCATCCAGATTCCTGATACAATTCCATACTTTACTCCCATATAGATCACACCGGGCAATGCCATCGGCAGGACCAGCTTGCAGATATGAATAAAGATGTGAAGCAATCTCGCCAGCAGCACCGTTCTGTCATTTACCGGCTTGGGTAAAATGATAAATGTATCACGCACATCGATCAGCACCGAGGTAAAGTCGGAGATCAATGTTGCCGATAACATAAAAAAGAACATGAAGAAATAGAAGGTCAGTCCTGTAACAATATTACTGCCGATATAGAAGGCCATCAGGTAAAGCAGGCCCAGCACTGCACTGACGATCATCGTAATGATCGTTGCCGATGAAACCTCTTTATCAGACTTTCTTCGTTGTGCCTGTTGAAGCCCGCTCACCCTGCGATCATCCATCGTAAGCTTAATGTGGAGGATCGCGGTCAGCGCGCGCTTGTCAACGCCCATCCTGTCATACACCGGGGAAGGCAGCAATGCCAGTTTCAGAAACGCTTTGTTGATTATGTTCATGACCGGCTCTCCATTGCTTTAGCGAGTTCATCCGCCGCAGCGGATAAAGACTCAGGGGCAGTTAATGAGGCAAAGATCTGCTCAAGGCTCTTGTCGCCCTGCTGCTGTTTCAATTCTTCAAAAGAACCATCCGCTATGATCCGTCCTCCGTTGATCAGTACGATCCGGTCGCTTACTTTTTCAACAACATCCATCATATGGCTGCAATAAAAGATCGTTTTTCCATCTTTTGCAAGACGGCTGATCAACTCTTTCATAATGATGACGCTGTTGGCATCAAGTCCGCTCAAAGGTTCATCAAGAATAATAATTCCCGGGTTATGCAAAAGCCCTGATGCGATCAGTACTTTCTGCCGCATTCCTTTACTGAATGTATCCATCCGCTGATGGACATTGGATTCGAGTCCGAATGCCGCCATGATCTTTCCGATCCGTTCGGTGGCAACCTCGCGGTCAAGATTGTACAGGGTTGCTGTGAACTGAAGATATTCGTTTGGCGTAAGCACATCATACAACTCGGCGAGTTCTGGAATGTAGCCGATCTGTCTTTTCACATCAAGCGTCTGGGTCTTTACATCCAGGCCATTCACTGTTACCGTTCCCTGATAATCGGTAAGCAATCCGCATAATATCTTTACGGTCGTACTTTTCCCGGCGCCGTTCGGACCGATATATCCGATCACCTGACCAGGGTAGATCTCTACATTGATATCCTGTAAAACAGTTTTGGTGCCGTAACTCTTGGAAAGATTACGGATGCTGATGATGGGTTCCATAAGTGCATATTACGGGGATTTATTGGATTTTTTTGATTAATGGGATGATAGTCTGATGGAGAATATATTCCTCTGACCTGGCAGCATTCTGAAAATCATTTCTCCCGGTATAAAAGCGCGGTATAAATAAATGACCCATTATAAAAAAGGATCAACAGGATGTATTCCTCCTAAGAAATCAATCCTGTTAATCCCAACAATCAATGCTATCCGCTATTACCGGACCTTCAACATCGGCCTCACCTGCTGTTTCGCCTCATTCTGCAATCTTGCATAATAAACTCCTGTAGGCAAGGCTCCGCTATCAAAAGTTACAGTGAACGTGCCGGTTGTACGCAGATCTGCATCCACCAACGTTCTGATCACACGTCCCAGCATATCGATGATCTGCACCAGTGTATGTCCGCCTCTGGTTTTGTACTGTATTGTGGTGGTTGTTGTAAATGGATTCGGGTAATTGGTGATCAGCTGCTCTCCGGCTGTCTGGTTCGGATCATCTACCGGCGTTCCCTTACATGCGGCATCGTTCACGATGTTAAGACGCTGAAAATTCCGGAACAATACCGTCTCGATGGTTGCAGAAGGAACACAAAACCATTTTTCAAGAATAGTAGCGTAAACACTTCTGAAGTCATACTGGAATGGAATGTTATCCTGCACAGAAGCGCCGGTAGGAATGGATGGATTATTTCCCGTTACGCCGGGTATCGTCTGTTTGCCAAAAATGAACATCGGTGCAGCAGCGCCGTGATCGGTACCCATGCTTGAGTTGGATTTGATCCTGCGTCCAAACTCTGAGAAGGTCAATCCCATCACACGGTCCTGCACACCCAGGAACTGGCAATCATCCGTAAAAGCCTTGATTGCATCTGATAATGTTTTCAACAATCGCGCATGTGTTCCCACCGATGTGTCGGAAGATTCCGCTTGCGACGAATGCGTGTCGAAACCGCCCATCCCCACCATGTAAATTCTTGTTTTCAATCCGCCCTTGACCAAACGCGCAACGATCTTCAATTGATCGGCCAGATAATTATCTTGCGGATAGGCGGCCTGCTGGGGCACTTTTGAAGCAGCAGCAACAATACGCTCTGCAAATCGGTTGGTTTGCTTTGCGATCGTTCTGATATAAGTCAGCTCATACCCCATCGGATTATCCGGTGCGGGATCAACAACATTATTGATCAGGTTATAGAAGCTCGTTGGATTGGTGATACCCATGGCCATATTCATTGCCGGCCCCTGCAAAGCAAGAGAAGTGATGGAACCGATCTGTATCGCCAAAGGATCCGGCATCGTTTCATTAGGATATCCTTCAGGATAATTGGGATATTCTGTATTAAGATAACGGCCTGCCCAGCCCGTGCTTACGACTTCATCGCTTGCGGACCCGCTCATCCAGATATCCGTAGCACGGAAATGCGAAAAGTTGGGAGAAGGATAGCCCACTGCCTGAACGATGTTCAACTTGCCATCATTATACATTTTTTGCAAACCGGTCATCGCAGGATGCAACCCTGTATGCTCATATCCATCCAATTTAAGGATCTTACTTTCTGCGATCGCAACATTGCTGCGCGCATTATAATACCCGCTATAGTTAGATACGGGGATCACCATATTCAATCCGTCATTACCGCCACTAAGCTGTACGATCACCAGCACATGATCTGTTTCAGTGGTAGGATTCATCAAGGCCTGCAGCAATGGAGAATCAGCGGCAAATGCCTTGATCGAATATCCATCTACAACAGCCGGCAATACAGCCGCCGCCGGTAAGGAGTTCCGCAAAAAATCTCTTCTTCTCATAAGATCGGTTTAGGATAGTTGGTATTCTGATAAATTCATAAGATACTGGTACAGGCTTTTCAGCCTGTTGCTGATAATGGTCTGAGCCTGCATATTACCGGGATCAGAGAGATAACCATTCCACGCATTGGTCCAGTAATAATCCTGTGTCTGGCCACTGAGGAGGATCGATTGTTTGATCGACTGGATAGCTGCTTCAGAGACCGGCACCCTGTATATCACGCTCAGCGCATCTTCCACAAGTTTATTGGGATCACCTGGATTAGGTAACGTTTTTGTAAAAGCGATAGCATCTATGATGATCGTTTTTTCATTGCGTGTGTAACCATTCCAGGTCATCAGATCAGTGAATTGATTTCGTTTTGGAAGCGTATCGTGAGTGATCCATATTTCATGGAATGAAGGTTCCTGGTAATAAGCGGGCCAGCCGGAAACATCCGGCGGATCTCCGATATTCTGGCCCATCGCCTGCATAAAAGAACGGATAAAGCTCCACATGCCATAGGCATCGCCGTAATCAGCAACCGGGGGAAACAATACATTGAATTCGCGCATGCAACCTATCACATGATCAACCGGGCTTTTGATCAGGCATCCCTGGTTCAGCACATCAAAGAAATGCTCGCTTTTGAAAAGTGCCTCCAGTACGGGTTTGATCTCATAATTGTTCGATCTGAAAATGATCGCCAGCGGCGTGATCACGTTTGCTTCCGCTGCAGCATCTATTTTATAGTAAACGAACCAGCGATAGATACAGCGGCAGATATATTTTGAAGTTTCCTGTTTCGCAAACAACATGGAAATAAGATCATCTGTTTCCAACGCGCCGTCGGCACCTGCACGTCCGGGGATCACCGTATTGTTATAATAGGAAGAGAACGTTTTGCTCTTTATGTCGTGCTTTGCTGCATCAAAATAAACTTCCAGTGTATCCGGGTTGATCCGCCAGCCGGTTAGTACGCTTGCGGCTGTACGCACATCAGGCTCTGTGTAAGCGACCGTAGGGCCTTTCCCAAGCGTATATAATTCCATCAGCTCCCGCGCATAGTTCTCGTCAGGCGCAGTTGCTTCATTAAGATATCCGTTGAGATAGATCAGCATACCCGGATCGATCGTTACATCCTTCACCATTTTCCGGAAATTGCCCAGGCAATCTTTTCGCAGCAGATCATTATGCTTATAAATAAAATGTGCATTCCGGATAGTATTGGTTTCCGTACCGAAATGATCTGCCCACATGAGGGTCAGCTTTTCGCGGATACTGCGATCCTGTTTGAGCATCACACCTACCCATCATTTTTTGAACGATTCCTGGCGGAACTCGTTCAACTCGTTGTCGATAGTGGGATTGTTGATCCAGGTTGCTCCGGCTGCAACATCCGGATCAGCCATGTCTGCTGTATAGTCATTTAATGGAGGCGTGGGTAATGCTGCTGTCGGATTCAGCAGCTCATCAACCGCCTGCTGCATCGTCCGGGACGAGAAATAATCTATATCCTGCCTGGTAGATCCAAACATCAGGCGCTTCAATAAATGTTGGGCTTCGTTCCGGGTCCAGGCACCCTGGTATTCGTTCAGGCCGGACTCAGTCCGGAATGCAGGTGCGGCCGGTATCGGCGTATTTATAGTACGCCCGGCAGTCAGGAAGGCTCGTCTATCCATAGGATTTTTCACTTTTCTTGGATACTGTGTGTTTATTCGGTTACCCGCTAGTAACAAATATTGAGCCTCATTCGTATAAATGGGGAAAATACACCGCGAATAAGTAGAATTTCGTGGACGCCTTCGGGCAGTAGCCTGTGTTACAATCATGCAATTTTCGAAATTTAAAACTCAGATCATTTTAAATGAAAAAAACAATCTTTTCACTGGCGCTCTCTTTCCTGGTTACATTGACCTGTTTTGGGCAGATGCCTAATACGCTTTCTCCTTCCGATAAGATCTTTGGCCTGTCAAAATTCTGGCAGGAAGTCAACTACAATTTCGTGTACCTGAACAAGGTCGACCGTAAAGCCTGGGACAGCACTTACAAAACACTTATCGGCACCATTGGAAACACTCCCAATGATTATGAATACTTCCGCGAACTGCAACGATTTTGCGCATTCCTGAATGACGGGCATACTAATGTGTATATGCCTTCAGCGATCCAGGATAAAGTGATGACCACCATGTTTGGGGACTACCGGCTTTTCATTGAGAATATCGACGGTAAGGCTATTATTGTCAGAACAAATGCCAGTAAGAAAGCGGAGATCCCTTTCGGAAGTGAAGTGATTGAAGTGAACGGCAAGCCAACGCCAGCCTTCATTGCAGAAAATGTTGCACCCTACATCTCTTCTTCAACTGATTATGTACTGAAAGATTGGAGTTATTCAAGATTACTGCAGGGACTGGAAGGTGAAACTTTCCATATCAGGATCAAAAAGCCGGATGGCCGGATCATTGCGCAGACCCTTACGCACAGCAGAACCAAAGAAGAAGCCGTATTCCCTGAATTCGAACCACAACGTGAACTGATGGATTTTAAATGGTATGATAACAAAAAGGTCGCGTACGTGAGCCTGAACTCTTTTGGAGATAAAAAGATCGATACGTTATTCTGGAACAAACTTCCTGAATTGTATACCGCGAAAGCAATGGTGATAGATCTTCGTTATAACGGTGGCGGAAGTACAACTATCGGACTGGAGATCCTGAAATATCTCACGGCTGATACTGTTCTGTATGGTTCGAAGATGAGAAGCCGTTTGCATATACCGTCTTTCAAAGCATGGGGGGTGTTTACTGAACCAAAAGATACAATCGGTAATGAATGGTCAAAGAAATCATTGTTGAACCTCCTCGATCTCACCTATCATGATTTTGATTATACGCCAAGAAAAAACCTGCTGACAGAAAAGCGGATCGTCATCCCGACAGTGATCCTGCTTGGGCATAACACGGCATCTGCAGCAGAAGACTTTCTCGTCTATGCCGATAATCAAAAGCATATGATAAAGATGGGAGAAAATTCATTTGGCAGCACCGGTCAGCCATACCAGTTCGATCTCCCCGGCGGAGGGTCTGCACGTGTTTGCACCAAACAGGATATGTATCCTGATGGAAGAGAGTTTGTAGGTTATGGCATTAAGCCTGACATTGAAGTGAAACGCAGTTTGCAGGATTACCTGGAGAAGAAAGACCCTGTGATGGAGAGGGCGTTAAAGTATTTGCAGGAGCAGTTGAAAAAGTAGACTGGCGTAGTTTCCCGCAGATT
>JBEVKW010000222.1:0-4564 GCA_040509495.1 Chitinophagaceae bacterium
CTCTGCGGTTCTTTGCGTTCTCTGCGATACTACTGCGGAGTGAATGGACTATTCAATCGTCCAGGACATTTCACCGCCTTTCTCATCCTTCAGTGAGATCCCCAGTTTTGCCAGTTGATTCCTGATCATATCAGAGGTAACAAAATCTTTCTTTCCTTTTGCGTCTTTACGGATATCGATCAGCAATTGCATAATTCCCTGCAGCTTGTTGCTATCTGCTTCCGTAACACTTTTCAGTCCGAGGATCTGCTCAATGTATACAGTGAACTGCTTTTGCAACAGCTCAAATGTTTGTTTTGAGATAGATGATACGGCGATCGCTTTATCCTTCATTGAATTGATCATGCTTACCAATTCAAACATATTTGCCAGTACTTTCGCTGTGCTGAAATCATCGTTCATAAATTCGTCGAACTCAGATACAAGCCTGACAACCTTTTTATCCTGGTCATCATTAACAGGTGCCGTATTCTCCCAGGTCAGTTTCTTTAACTGCTCGTAGGCCTCCCATAGTCTTTTCAATCCTTTCTCTGAGGCCTGCAGTGCTTCATTACCAAAATCAAGTGTACTGCGATAGTGTGTTTGCAGAATAAAGAACCGGATCACCATCGGATGATAAGCTTTTTCCAGGATGGGATTATCACCGCTGAACATTTGCGTCAGCGTGATCTGGTTGCCATAACTTTTTCCCATCTTTTTTCCATTGATGGTGATCATGTTATTATGGATCCAGTAACGAACCGGTGCTTCATGATTACAAATCGTGCTTTGCGCAATTTCGCTTTCATGGTGCGGGAACATCAGGTCCATTCCTCCGCCATGAATATCAAACTTGCTTCCCAGGTATTTTGTCGCCATCGCCGAGCACTCAATGTGCCAGCCGGGGAAACCAATACCCCACGGGCTCTGCCAACGCAT
Organism: Chitinophagaceae bacterium; assembly: GCA_040509495.1. Classification (GTDB taxonomy): domain Bacteria; phylum Bacteroidota; class Bacteroidia; order Chitinophagales; family Chitinophagaceae; genus Terrimonas_A. Next base: position 919 of record JBEVKW010000222.1, read on the forward strand.
GATATGCTCGGGTGCTGCATTTTTCCATAAGGCGAAGTCTGCCCTGTCACGCTTTTCTTCCTGTCCATCGAGATCTCTTGTCGTTTCGAGCAGATCATCGATCACCCGTCCGCTGAGTTTCCCGTAATCATAACTGGCTGCATATTTCTTCACATCAAAATAAACGGAACCATTTACTTCATATGCGTAACCGGCTTTGATGATCTCCTGTATCATGCCGATCTGCTCCACGATATGCCCGGTTGCTGTTGGTTCAATGGAAGGACGCAGTGTGTTGAACTGTTCCATTGCCCAGTGAAAAAGATTCGTGTATTTCTGCACCAGCTCCATTGGCTCCAGTTTCTCCAGCGTTGCCTTTTTTGAGATCTTGTCTTCTGCTTCTTTTCCTTCTTCTTCAAAATGACCTGCATCCGTGATGTTGCGCACATAGCGGACTTTATATCCAAGATGGCTGAGATAACGGAAAACCACATCGAAGGTAACATAGGGGCGGGCATGTCCCAGATGACTCTCTCCACTCACTGTTGGTCCGCACACGTACATACCCACATGTCCCGGCGTGATCGGGGTAAATACTTCTTTCTGCCTGCTGTAAGAATTGTAAACTTTTAACTCGCTCATAAAATTCAAGTGAAGTGCAAAAATAGGTGAAATGGTGGAGAGCGGGCGGACCGCATCCTTCGATAGGGTTAGATTGGCGTAGGAGTATCGCAGAGCACGCAGAGAACCGCAGAGCGCGCCTGGTTTTGTTTTTTTCTTGGCGCCCTGGGCGTTTCTTCGCGCCCTCTGCGATACTCCTACGCCCGGCCTTCCTTCACTTCCCCAGGTCAATATCCGCCATCAGCATAAAATGATCCGAATACGGTTTCACCACTCTTTCAAACCCGTTTACCTGGAATACAGGGTCGGCAAAGATATAATCGATCCGCAAGGTTGGAGCGAGACCCGAAAATGTGCGGCCGATCCCAAAACCTTTCTTCAAAAACGCATCCTGCATATCACCGCGGATCTGTTTGTATGTATAAGAGTGAGGAACATCATTCAGGTCTCCGCAAAAAAGCACAGGATACGGGCTGTCACCCAATACCTGCGCGATGATATCCGACTGGATCTTCCGGTTAGACATTGCCGTTCTCAGCTTGCCAAAGATGGCTTTTGAATTCGAGACCATTCCATCTTTTCCCTCGCTGATCCGCTGGATCCGTTCATAGTCGCCACTATTGAACTGCAGTGATTGAAGATGGGTTGTGTACACCCTGATCGTGTCCTTGCCGACCTTTATATCTGCATGCATCAATGCATCAGGTAGCGTCGGTCTTGGATAGCGGATCAGTCCGCTGTCAATGATCGGATAACGGGAGAAAATAACGCTGCCTGTATAGTGGCTGTCTCCATCATCATCATGAGAAAAGAAATAGTATGGGTAATTGAAATGACGGCTGATATAAGTAAGGTTCGGGTAGTAATCGGATGCCCGTGAGTGAAAGAATTCCTGCAGGCAAAGGATATCAGCATTGCTTTGCTGGATCTGCTCCATCATACGGAGGCGGGTCTGGCTTCCTTTATTGTTGTTCCGTTTCATTTCAACGAAACGGGCCACATTCCAGGTGGCGATACGGACAGAAGAAGAGTCTTTGGAATGAGCAGGCAATCCGTTTGCGGAGGATATATGAAACGCGAACAATGTACTGATCCCGCGGATGCCGAATATCAATACGATCGCAGAGATCAGTGCGAGTCGTTTCTTAACAAACAACCACCCGATCATGAACAACACAACAATGAGCAATAATATGGGGAAACCGAGGCCGGTAAAGGAAATGAACCACCATTTATCCGGGTCAAGGGAAGGCGCGATGCATGCCAGCAAAAAAGCAATTGCCGCCACCACGTTAAGAAAAACCAGGACACCTTTTGTAAATACGCGCACCTTACTGGCCATATGACGAATTTCCTGATTTCACTGCAATTTGCAGTAATGTTTTTGCTAAAAAACAGTTACAGGTCGATCTGCAGAAACAGGCGGGTGCTAAATATCTTCTTTGCTGGCCCTGCGCAGAAGTTCTTTTTCTTCATCGGAAAGAGCGCTGTAGCCTTTCTGACTGATCTTATCGAGAATTTCATCCACCCTTTGCGAGGTTACATTGGGTGTCTTTTTATACGGACGCGTACCTGACTTATAAAACAGATCGGTCTTGACATTAGTTCCTTTCCTGGGCTTTTCAGGATCAAACAGGTCATTCACCCAATCGAAAGCCCTGTTCATCCAGCCGCCCAGATCGTAGCCGCGACGGAACAGGTAAACAAACACGAAGCCAGCCAGTGCTCCGGCAAGGTGAGCGATATGACCACCCGGATTTGAAATATTAATTGAGGCGAGATCTATGATGAGGTATAGGATAGTGATCACCCAGATGGGGATCCCTCCGTTGAGCATAGGAAATATCCTGTAACCGGGAGCGATCGTCGTTACCGCTGCAGCAACGGCCATCACGCCGGCGGATGCGCCAAAGGCGCTGGTTACCGTTAATAAGGGCTTCAACGTTGGAAGAAAATTATACGCCAGGATAAATGCCAGCGCTCCCGCCAGGGCCCCATAGATATAGATCGGGAAGATCTTCCTGTTGCCGGTAAGATCCTGCAGGATGTATCCGAATGTCCATAGCCAAAGCATATTACCCAATACATGCCAGGTATCAACGTGAACGAACATGTGGGTGATGATGGTCCATGGCCTGGTCAGGATCTGCACAGGCTCGGCCGGCAGTGCAAACCATTTCAGGACCCGTGCCTGGAATTCAGCTGTTGCGTCTGATCCAAACTGGAGATAATAGATGGCCTGTATGAAAATGAGTATCACAAACAGCACAAGATTAATGGCGACCAGCATGATCAGCGCATTTTTAGCCTGTGCAAGGGAGAGACGTTTTTGATATTCCTGTTCGTGATATGCCATACTGCGCTTGATTAGAAGCAAATAAAGGTGAAAAGATCGGTGTGCATGCTCCTCCGGATCTTAATACAACGTCCTGCGATTGTTTTTGTTCCAGATAAATACAATTATAAGGCCGGTTAGCGCACCTCCAAGGTGGGCAAAATGGGCGATATTGTCCCCCGCGAAATTGGCAGCCCCAAAGAACAGATCGATCGCGGCATATCCGATTACGACCCATTTGGCTTTAACCGGAAACGGAATAAACATAACATAGAGTTCCGTATTAGGGAATAGAAAGGCGAATGCTGCCATCAGTCCCATTACTGCTCCCGAAGCGCCCACTGCAGGAGCCAGGGCTCCAAGATGCTTCAGCACTTCCTGCTCGTTGTTAGACTGCAGCGCTTCCAGCAAGGGCCCCGCCCTGAAATATTGGATCGTCAGATGAAGTGCGGCGGCTCCAATACCACAGGACAGATAAAAGAAAAGAAAACGCTTGGGCCCCCAGACATTCTCCAGCGTCCTGCCAAAAACCCACAGGGCAAACATATTGAACAGGATATGAAAAAAAGTCGAGGATGAATGCGTAAAGAAATGGGTGGCAATCTGATATGGCTTAAATGTTTGATCATCCGTAATGATGCCGGACAGGATCAGCTGCGACTTGAGCTCTTCCGGCAAGATCGGCCACATTGCCAGTTTATTGGTCAGATC
>JBEVKW010000223.1:0-63859 GCA_040509495.1 Chitinophagaceae bacterium
TCTTTGCGTTTTCTTAGCGTTCTCTGCGATACTCCCACCCCATTCCAGATAAGATCATTGAGCCACGAAATTGACAGAAGACTTTCCTTTATCAATGGAAGTCGCCACTGCAATTCCCCGCTGATCTTTATTATTTACTGCACAGTAAAAATGATACACCACTCCTTTATGTTTTACCACGAAAGATTTGTGCGCAAACTTTTCATCATAAGGTTCAGAAGATCTGATCAGGTCATCACCATTCCAGTCGGTCCAGTTCACCAGGTCATACGAACACGCGAACCGGTTGAAGGCATCTTTTCTTCCTTCCCAGAATGCCCCGAAATAGAACATGATCCAGAGATCGCCTTTCTTCTGCAATACCGCATCACCGGTGATCCCGATCGGGTGATGCATTACAGGATCTTCACCTAATCTTTTCCAGTTGACCATATCGTTTGATACGGCCATACCAATCCTTTCAAACCAGCGCCATTTCGGTTTATTGCCGCTGCTATCGCCATTGGCGTTGTAGTACATCACAAACGGATAACCGGTCAGCTTCTTCTTATCCTCAATTACTGTGCTTTTAAAGATCTTTTTGTTCTCCCACCATCTTACAGAAGGATCGGTCGAAGTTAAAACAGGATGATCAATTCTTTGCCATTCGTGGGCAGTGGCCGGGTTCTTACCTGTAAAAGCCATGCCAATGGCGAGCTCACCAGCCTCGTAGCCACGGTCTTTCCCTCCGAAATATGACATCCAGTACTTCCCCTGGAATTTATTCAGCTGATAATTTCCGCCCCATTTTGTGTCCTGCAGCGCCATATAACCGGCTTTCTGGTTATTGTCCCAGTCGGTAGTGTCAGAAAACGACATGATCCGTCCCAGGTTTTCCCAATGCAACAGGTCTTTGCTTTTTGCCAGCCAGGTTTCATAACCACGGCCGTCAAAAACGATCCAGCTCATGAACCAATCCTTCCCTTTGCGGAAAACAGTCGGGCAGTCGATCTTTTTATTGTTATCCTGCGGAACAACAACAAGACCATATTTATAGGGAGTCTTTACTTCTTCATAGATCTGCTGCATGGTTTCCTGGCTCACCGTTCTGGACTGAGCATAGGAAGCCACAGAAAGAATTGTTCCAAAAAGAAAAGAGATCCTAAGTCGTTTGTTCATCATATCAGAAACGGATTTTCTTTAATGCTCCGCCGGCAGTTTTATCTTTCGCATTAAGGGGCGTAAGATAGAATGTATAACGGTACGGTTGTGCTTTTATCTGGTATTGTTCGAGGGGAGCAGCCACTTCGCTCCAGCTATCATTGCCGCCAACACCCATTTGCTCAAGGTCGATATTCAATGTGATGTAGCCGGCATCCACCAGCTTATGCGTATGTTTCGCTTCGCTGATGTTCTTCTCGGTATATGGCCATGCACTCATGCTGAGTAAGCTATCCGCTACAACGAGTAATCCGTTGCCTGACCTTTTATTGGATAAATGCATCCATCTTACGTCTGTACGGTTTCCGTTTTCCTGCGGCACAACATAAGGCTCCATGAAATCCTGGATATTCTGTTCATAAACCCCGGCATCAAAACCGTAACGACGATCCACATAGTTCTCCATTAAACCCAAACCATACCAGGAAACCTGTTCGTATTCACGGGCAATACCACCCTGCATACCAACTTTCGGAAGATTGGGCAATGCCGGATCCGCAATCATGCTAAAATCAACTTTCAAAATACCATCATTGCTGATGCGATAAGTGACCAATACTTTGGCACTGTCATTTACCAGTGTATAGTTACTTGAAATGGCGGGTTGACCATTGATGTCCGATAAGGAGATCGATTTGAGTTTAGCTGTATTATCATACCAGGCCTTTAACACGCGATGCGTTTTCCATCCCTTCCTGTCATTATCTGTTTGTGGCCTGGTGAAGTGCGGTAACAGCGGCGCTTTGATCTGTTCTGTTCCCTTGTACACATAAGAGATCAATGCTCCATTTTGTTTGTCAATGGTAACGGAGAAGTTCTTTCCTGCAGCAGTATAGCCGGTCGTATTTTCTTTGAATGCAAGTGAGTTTTTATTGCTAATAGTTCTTTCTGCTTGCTGAACCCGTAACTGGTTGGAAGCAATTTCAAATCCCGCAGGAGCCCAGCTTGTTGCTTCCTTCAATGTAAAATGCAGTTCTGCGAAATACTCTTTGCCTTGTTTTCGTGAAGAAAGATAACTGCTGATATCAATAACAGTATCTCTTCCGGCAGATAAACTGAGCGCAAGCTCTTTTTTAAGGATATTCATTCCATCTTCTTTGATCACGAGTGAACAGTTATAATCCGCAGCATTGATCACGGCACCGCGATTCAATAAGCGGATCAATCCTTTGGAAGAATCCTCCCACGTCGCTTCGAGTAGCTGGAACACGCGTTTGCATTCATACATGGCAGCTTTGGGTCCACCATCGGAAGCAACAATTCCTTTGATGGTAAAGTTGTCGAAATATCTCTCCCCATAATCGCCACCATAGGCGTAGTACACAGAACCATCGGGATCTTTCTTCAATAGGCCTTGATCTTTGAATTCCCAGATCCCGCCACCGATCACGCGCGGCAGTGAACGCCATTGATCCCAGAGATCTTTAATATTTCCGGCACTGTTTCCCATGGCGTGTGCATATTCACAAAAGAAGATCGGGCGTTTATCGCCGTTAGGCTGATTCACTAATAAGGGTGCGGTGTACAATGCAGGATACATCCGGCTGACAACATCAACATAGTACTGATCAAGCGGGTTCTGTATGCGGTGGGAATGATCATTTGACTTGAGATAACGCGGGTCAGACGGATCGATATATCCTTCCATCTTAGGACTGCCCATGGCAGGCTCGTAATGCAGCGGGCGGGTGATATCAAAGTCGTGTATCCATGCTGCCATGGCTGCATGATTCGGACCGCTGCCGGCTTCATTTCCCAAACTCCAGAAAACGATCGAAGGATGATTCTTATCACGCAAGGCCATGCGGCTGATACGATCGAGATAAGCGCTCGTCCAGGCGGCATCATTACTTAATTTGCCACCGAGACCATGCGTTTCGAGGTTGGCTTCATCTATTACCATGATGCCGTATTCATCACAAAGATCAAGCAGATACGGATCAGATGGATAGTGGCTAAGCCGGATACAGTTAAAATTAAATTGCTTGATCGTTTTTACATCTTGCAGGATATCCTCTCTCGAAAGTGCCTTTCCTTTTGTTGCATGGTGATCGGGTCGATTCACTCCATACAGGTAGGTCGTTTTACCATTGATCAGCAACTTGCTTGTTTGCGGGTCAAAACCAATAGACCGGAAACCAAGCTTACAGGATTTTACTTCCAGGATATTGCCAAGGGAATCTTCCAAAGATAACGTGAGCGTATAAAGTTTTGGCGCTTCCGTGCTCCACTTCTCTGGATTGCGAACCACTGTTTCCAACAACCCGAACTTTGCATTATCCAAACGGGGATAGATCTCATTGATGATCGACTCAACAGATCTTTCAAGCGGCTTATCAAGGATCGATTGATTATTTTTATCATACACCTGCGCCTTCAGCTTATAACCGGATACTTCCTTTCCTGTCAGGTTTTCGATCCGCGGACGAATGCTGAGTTTCGCATCTTTGTAGTCTTTATCCAGTGTAGCCTGGTAAAAGAAATCAGCGATACGCAACGGTGGTTCCGCAGATAAATATACTTCCCTATGGATTCCACTCAAACGCCATTGGTCCTGGTCTTCCAGGAAAGAACCATCACTCCAACGGATCACCCAAACAGATACGATGTTTTCACCCGACTGTAAGTAAGGCGTGATATTGAATTCAGATGGAAGAAAGCTATCTTCCGCATAACCAAGAAATTTTCCATTCAGCCAAACCTTATAGGCTGAACTGACGCCACCAAAATGAAGCGTGATGTTCATCCCTTTCCAATCAGCAGGAACGGTAAAGCTCCGCTGATAACATCCGACACCGTTATAATCCTGCGGTACTTGTGGAGGATTCACAGGACGGAATGGATAGACCGCACTTTTGTAGATCGGTTTATCATACCCGTGCATTTCCCAACTGGATGGAACGGGTAGTTTCTTCCAGCCATTTACTTTGCTTTTGTAAAAATCTTTGAGAGCATCCGAAGGCTTTAATGCAAAGGAAAAATCCCAATCACCGTTCAGGGAAACATAACGACCACTGTTCTCCCTTTTTCCGTTCAGTGCATCATTAATATTTCTAAACGAATAGGCTGTCGCTCTTGACGCGTCCCTATTAATACCGCTGACTCCAGGATCTTCGAACGGTTCGCGATTGAAGACTGAAGGAGAACTGGGAACCGCTGCAGGTGTTTTATCAACCAACTGGCCATGACTGATCAGTGATGTAATGATGCATCCCCCGGTAATGATATATTTAAGCTGTGTGATCATTTGTTTGCTACTTGCCTTTGATTGATGAACCTATCTCGTTAATGGAAGCCATACGCTCATATCTGCACGTCCGCGATTTGCCCATGCATAGTATGGGATCAATTGAATAGTGACATTTTGCGTGTTACTGTTCAATTCGCGGTAAAGTTTATTATTCCAATCGTCTTTCTTTTTAACAACAGCTGTTCCTTTCAGACCCATAAATTTCTGCCCTGCGATAGAAGATGGAACAGGCTTCAATACAATTGAGGAAGGGATCAGCACCGATTGCAGTTTTTCAGCTTTGGGGAGATCAGCAGACTCCAGGCAATAAACTAATGGTCCGCGCTTAACAGCAACCTGGTTACGGCTCTCCTCTACCAACGGATTTGATTCCACCAATACAGCAGGCATTTCCATATCAAATTGCAATACATCGCCTGCTTTCCATTTACGTTTCAGCAGGATATAATTGCCATTTGTGGTCATTACTGCCGGTTCAGGTTTACCATTGATCTTTACGGAAGAATTCTTGCACCAACCCGGCAACCTCAGATAGATCCCTGTTTCAACTGTTGGAACCTGTTTGAAGTTGAACGTAACATTTCCCTCCCAGGGATAGTTCGTTACTTGCTGGATCTGTAACGCGGAACCATCTTTCAGTTTTGTATTAAGCTCATTACCACCATACAAGTTTACATATAAACCGTCATCTGCAATACTGTACATGTAATTGTTGATCTCTGCAAGCGTTCTTACCGTATTGGGCGGACAGCAGTTCGAGAGACCGATATACTCCTGCCTCTCTCCCTCCCAGCGAAGGTGATAAGGATAATCGGCGCGGGAAGCGAGCGGATTCGTATAAAAGAATTTAGTCCCTTCCAGGTTAATGCCACTTAAAACGCTGTTGTAAAGAGCAAGCTCAACTATATCTGCATACTTCGCATCGGCCGTCAGTTGAAACATCCGCCAGTTCCAGAGCACATTCCCGATATTGGCGCAGGTTTCATTATGCGCACTAAGGCTTGGCAATTGATAATCGCGCCCATAAGACTGATGCACTTTCTGGACGGTATCCGGCTTGTAAGATGTTCCGTCTACAGATACGCCGTCATACAATGCGCCGCAACCACCGGTGATATACATTTTACGATTGACCACATTATCCCACATGCGGTTGAGCATGGACATAAGGCTTGTATCACCTGTTTCCGCATAGAGATCGGCGATGCCAGCGAACAGGTAGTTAGCACGAACAGCATGGCCAACTACTTTATTCATTTCTCTTACCGGCGCCCGATCTGAGTTATCGTCTGTTCCCTCTACCGTTCCGCGGATATCGATCAGTTTCTTTACCAGTTGCAGGTACTTCTGCTCACCGGTCGTCCGGTACATCTCCACAATGCCCATGTAGTGTGAGGGGCAGATCGCATTGCGCGCCTGCTCAGGTGATGCCTGCGTATAGAACACGATCAGGAAGTCGGTAGCTTTCTTTGCCACATTCAGTAAACTCGTTTTGCCTGTGGCGCGGTAATGCACGCAGGCGGCCGTCATCAGGTGACCAAAATTATACGCTTCAAAGCTCAGCTTATCATCAAACATTTTTGTCTTGCCAGTTTTGCGTTGTTCGATGATAGATTTTGTATAGATATAACCGTCATCTTTCTGCGCTTTCGCAATCACCGCAATTGCCGCATCCATCTTTTTATCCAGTTCAGGATCTCTCGTGGTGGCATACAATGCCGCAACGGCTTCCAGGGTCTTATAGAAATCGCCATCATGAAAAGACGGCCCTTTGAAATTGCCGGTATCCAGCCCGGCAGCAATTTCGAAATTCCGGAAGGAATGGCTCTGCTTTGGATCGAGATAGGTATTCCACAATTGGGGAACGGTAACTTCGCGAGTTACTTTGAACCGATCAGCCCAAAATCCGCTTGTCCATTTCACATCACCCAGATTGGTGGAAGACAGAACAGCGTGCTGACTTTTTGTAGTGTTTGTCAGACCATCCTGTGCAAATGCCAAATCTGTTATTGCCGTTAATAACAGTACCGCAATCGATCTTCCTGCATTCTTTATCAATCCAACACAAATATTTTCCATCATAAATGATTTTAAAAGTTAAAGAGCCTGGTAGCTGATCTCATAAGTTGAATCGGGGTTAAGGCTGATCTCATAAGCATCTTTAGAAACAGCATTGACCTGGATATTCTTCCCCGCAGGTTTTATTTTGCTTTTTAGCTTCAAGGTACCAACGCCTTTGATGGTGCTGATCCGGATCTTTTTCTTATCACAATACACAGAAATATCACCGGAAGCGGTGGGAACTTTTCCTTCCATCCACTGCAAACCACCTAATACGGGCTGAATACTGTAAGTGGCATATCCGGGTGAAGTTGGCTGAACGCCGAGGTAGTAACGACCAAGAAGATAGATCGGACTGGCGCCCCATGCATGGCAAAGGCTTTTACCAAACCGGCGGCCATACATCGCATAATGTTCTTCCCCTTTCTTATCAGGATTGTATTCTTCCCAGAAACTGGTAGCACCAAGCTTCAGCATCCCACCCCAGTAACTTTTCATTTCTTTCATTACGTAGTCCTGTTCACCCATGGCGCATAAAGCCTCCAGTTCATAGAAACGCATATATGGCGTTGTGATCTTTTGAATAGAATCATTCAGCAGCACAGAGTTCTTTACTGATTGCTTTTGCGATTCATTGAAATAATTGAAGAAGATGGAGAACATATTGCTGTAGCGCGTCACATTATCAGTCTGCTTACCATCTATCCGGCTATGGACAAGCGCATTCTTTGCCGGATTCCAGTAAAGGGAAAAGATCTTCCCTTTCAGATCGGCAGCCAGCTTTGCGTATTCGCCCTTTCGTTTTTCATCACCAGCAATGCCGGCGCAAAGTGCCATGGTTTCGAGACTCCGGCAGAAAAGCAATTGCTCAAAACTAAGTTCGCCTTTTTTACTTAAACCTGCAGCCCAATCAATAAACAGCCAGTCGCCGGGTAATCCTTCCAGCAATCCATACTTATTCCTGCGTGACAGACAATAGTCCATCAGGGATTGCATGCGTGGGTAGAACTGTTGAATAAATGTGAGATCACCCGTATAGAGATAATAATCATAGATTCCAATGAACCAGTAGAAGGTATAATCCATGATCGTATTGATATGACCAGTTACAGGATCTTTACCACGAAGAGCGAGCATGGTCCGTTCAACAGTCGGCCTGTCAAAATACAGGTAATAATTCATCAGGTAACTCTGATAAGCATCACCGCTCCAGATCCAGCGATCACGTTTGATCCCATCGATAAAGAACTCTCGTGTATTCAGTTCGAATGTATATTTCGAAATATCATAGATCCGATTTACTTCTTCATCGTTGCATTTGAATCCACCACGCTCCTTCAGATCAGCATATTCATACAACATGGAAACAGAATCCAGGTTCACCCCGTTATCGTATTGAATATTCACAAACCGGAAAGCTTTTGATAAAGGGAACCGATAATTCGTTTTGGAAGAAAAATCTACCGCCTTTCTATCAAGCGCCTCACAATGTTCGGTAGACAAAGCTTCTTCTTTTGATTCGCCGTAGTAAACGGACAGATTCCCCTTACCGCTCAAGCCGTGCAGCTCAATAAAGCCAAGCGTTTCTTTTCCAAAGTCAACCAGCATAGATCCTTTCGCTTTCTGATTTGAAACGGCGGATTGCCTTCTCACAGGCAAGGCAAATGCAGATGGTTTTTGTTGCGGCGAATTAAAATTCCAGCTTCCTGCTTTCAACCATTCAGTTGCGGAGATGTCGGAGGTCTTACCTGTTTCATCGATCCATTCTTTATCTTCAAAAGTCACCAGCCAGGTTGAATCGGAAACCACTTTATTTCCTTTTACGAATATGGCAGGTACTTGTGCCTGGTTGAAGACTTTGATATTGATCTTATGTTTACCTGCGGGAACGGTGATCTCAGATGGACTTCCTTCAAATGCTTTTCCATCCAGCTTTACATTGTATTGGCCTTCTACGAAGAGGATCACTTTCTCCGGCTGATCAAGCTGAAACACCTTATGAAAATCCATCAGTACATAATGATTATCCATCTTCCAGAATACCGGGAAAAATGTACCACGTTCGGTGCGGCGGTTCTGCATCTTATTGGCCAGAGAAATCTCGAAATCCCCCGGATACCAGATCCAGGTAGCTTTCTGCGCAGACAGGCACAAACTGAATAAAACCAACAACGCAGGAAATACAATTCTGCGTTTCATTCCTTTCTGGTAAATATTGTTATACATCATAGCAAGCATTAAAAACCGTTAAAGAATATATACAAGCTGATCATAACAATGACCAGGGCGATCCATACGCGCCAAACTAATTTGGTGGGACGTGGAAGATCTTGTTTTTTAATAACAACTGCAGGCGGTGGCTCTTTATCCATCAGGGAAATGATCATCGCCAATACCATTAATAATGCAAAAATGAAAAATGACAACAGCAGGTAGTGCGGCCAGAATTTGTATTCGCTTGCCGGAAATACCCAGAGATACAGAACGCCGATACCCAGACTGATGGCTGATCCCGCAGACAAGGTAAAGTTGATCGCTTTGCGCGTGGTCCGTTTCCAGAATACAGCCAGCAGGAATACAACAGACAATGGCGGCGCGATAAAGCCAAGTACAGCCTGGAAGACGTCGAACAGGTTCAATCCTTTGATGCTATCAATTGCAATGGCCATCAGGATCGCAAATAAACAGCCTGCTATTACTGCAACACGTCCGACCTTAATGATCTGTTTGTTAGAGGCCGATGGATTGATACGTTTTACATAGATGTCTGTCGTGAAGACAGTACTCAATGCATTTAACGAGGATCCTATGGTTCCAACCAATACGGCTATTAGTACAACTATCACCAATCCATTTAATCCTGGAGGAAAAAGATTTGTGACGAGTGTCATATACGCTTCATTCGGATCAGCTAAGCCCGGGTATAATTCATAGCAGATAACTCCCGGGATGATAAATAACGGCAGCGAAAGGATCTTCAACCAACCGATAAAACTTACGCCCAGCTGTCCCTGTTCCAGATTACGCGCTCCAAGAACAGATTGAACCATTGCCTGATCTGTACAGAAGAACGCAATGGCCGCCACAGGATAACCTAGCAATATCGCAGGCCATGGATAACCCGGATCATTTGCAGGGCGGATCAGGTTCCAGTATTCAGATGGTGCCCGATTGAACAGCTCCGATATACCACCGATCTTATGAATACCAATGATCGTAAGCATGAGTGAGACGATGATCAATAAGATCATCTGGAAAACATTTACCCTGGCAATGGCTTTTAATCCACCGGCAAAAGCGAATAAGCCAGCGAATGACACCAGCACGATCACCGACTGCGTCATCGGGATATTCAGGATCTGTCTTACCAGGAAACCTCCGGCAAACAAACCAAGCGATAGCCAGGAGATCAGGATCTTGATCAATGCATACCATGCAAGAATATTTCTTGTACCATCACCATAACGCTGACCCATGAACTCCGGCATCGTTGTCACTTTGCTGGCCAGATATCGCGGAGCGAATACCATTGCCAGTAATAAAAGGAATACAAAGGCATACCATTCAAAGTTGCCCGCAACAATGCCGGTGGTATAACCAATGCTGGCAAATGCGAGCAACATGGACGGGCCGACATTCGTGCCCCACATGTTAAAGCCGATGCTATACCAGCTGAGGGATTTGCCGGCGAGGAACAGTGTTTCGTCGTCTTTTTTCTTCTTTCCAAAACTTGCCCTGTAACCGATGTATAGCAATATCAGCAGGTATACGCCGACAATGGCGTAATCGATCGTTTGGAGTTTGGAAAGGATGTTGTTCACGAAAGTTTAAAAGTTTAATTGTTTATTCGTCTGGCGTAGGTTCCCGCAGATTACGCTAATCAAGCGCAGATGCGCAGATATCCATCTGTTATCGGGAACTAATCTGCGCATCTGCGTATCCATCAGCGTAAATCCGCGGGAACTTACGGCCTACCAATCTAAAGCCCATGTTCCGCCATCACATCCGCCACCTTCACCGGTTTTCCCGTATGAAGGCTTCTATCCATTGCCTGCAGCAATGCAATAGTTCCTATTCCTTCTTTCAGATCAGGATAGGCCGTGAAATCCTGTTCGATAGAATCAACGAAATACTCCAGGTAATTCTGGTATTCTCCGGCATGATGGCTTTTGCCTTCAAACCGGAAATAATGTTTCAATTTATGCTCCCATGTCAGTATACGCTCTTCACCGGTCTTATCAGTGATCGCATAACGCAGATCCATATAATCACCCTGGCTGCAACCGAGATCACCGCGGAGAATACAACTCATCTCACTATCGCGCGTTACAGGTTGAACAGGTCCCGTGTACGCACCGCTAACGCGGGCGATCCGGCCATCTGTTGCTTTAAAAATAAAGTGCATCGTATCGAAATTCTTCAAGCCGCCATTCTTACCATTGCTGCTCAACATTCCGTAACCCATCACTTCCTCTATATTGGGTAGATACCAGCGGATAAAATCAACAGGATGACTTAAACCACCGTAGAGCCATTTGAAGGATTGCTGCAGTGACCATGGCTTTGCCAGAAACCAGCGATGATCTGCATGATAATACGCCTCAACAGTGATCAATTCACCGATCAACCCCTGTTCATAATCCTGGCGCTGCTTTTTCATTGGTTCAAAAAAGCGGGAACTTTGTCCGACAAAAACCTTCTTCCCGGTTGACTTCTGTAATTCGATCAGTTCTTTTGCTGCTGACAGATCATCAATGAACGGTTTGGTACAAACAACATGCTTGTTATGCAAAAGCGCCTGCTTTACATGTTCGGCATGCAGATGATCCGGCGTGTAGATCGCAATAATATCGATGCTTTCATCTTTCAGCATCTCATTGTAGTCAGTGGTGTGATCATACACTTTAAATTCATCGGCCCGTTGGCGACATAAAGCAATATTCTGATCGCAGATCATTTTCAGTTGCAACTTCGGACTTTGCAATGCAGCGGAAATAGTGCTGCGGCCTTCGCCCAATCCAAGAATGCCAATATTCAACATAAACAGGTTTTACGGTTTTGATAAAGGTGTCAGGAATACCCAGGTCTCACCCGATTTTGTTCCGGGGATTCCTTCCTGGTATTTCTTCATGATCTTATTCCACTCATCAACTCGTGGGTTATTCTTTGTTGTCAGCGGATCAAGCTCAGCAAGCGTCTTTCCTTTGGGAATGCTGATCACGAGCATCAGCTGCCGTCCATTGCGGTAGATCAATAACCGCTGGAAGGATGCATTGCAAAATCCCCGGGATACTTCAGGCCATTTCTCAAATTGACTGGCATGCATGTCGAGGTATTCTTGCTGACGCTTTTGATCTCCAACCAAATTTGCTGTCAATAAAACATGATCCCATTCCGCAATGGTTGTTGTATCTGAACAATAACTTCGGTTGTAATCATAAAACGGATCCTGGTAATTCCTGACAGTTACGCCGGTCAGTTCTTTCTTTAATGCATTCACCAAAACAAACTGGTCGGCAACACGATCAAATATTACGTAGTGATCATTCCATTTGTATACAGAGGAAGTGCTGATCTTATTCTTTCGGAGTACCGGGTTGAGCTTTGATGTATCCAACGACTTACCGGGTTGGGTTACCAATTCAATCAGCGCGGGATGTTCTTTATTGATCAGCCGGCTTTGATCAACAGGTTCTTTCTTTGCAAGAAGAGAACTGAAATCAGGCTGGATGCCTGCATTTTTCTTTACAGACGGAAATACCTGCGGACCATTATTCGTCCATTCATTACCCGGACCATTTGCATTCTGCAAATATTTTTGTGAAGGCGTCCAGTTATTCTTTATAGTGATATAAGAAGAACCTTCATCTGTGTAGATGTAGAACCAGTGAACAGGAATATGTGCGTAAGGAGCTTTGTAAATACTATCAATATAATTTTCGCTGATCGATGAACCGGGTTGTGCGGATAAAGTGTAGATCGCGGCCACATCATACATATGTTTTCCATAATGATGGATCTTGTTGGCGACGATGCGATTATTCTTCATCGCATTGGTTGTTTTTGTCCAGCCCCATCCTATGCTGATCCCGGAATAGGATACATCATAGATCTCGTTATGTTCAATAGTGATATCATTTACATAGCCGGCACCGATGCCAACAGCGCCCCAATCTTCATTGGTAACATCATTGATCAGATTGTTTGCAATACGCAGGTTGCTGCATTTCTCCCTTTCATCTTTTGGTAAATATGGAAGATGAACTTCTGTAGATTCATCCGAGAAAACACCAGCAAGCATACCAGTGCCACCGATATCCTGGAAGAGATTGCCGGTGATCTCACTATTGGCTGTCGCTTTTCCGTAGTCCAGACCAGTAGAAGCGAGATGGCGGAAAGAACAATTTTCAAATTTTATCTGCTGTGCGAATTGAACATTCACAGCAGCTGCCGGTCTCCCGACCCAGGCCTGGTTTTCCAAAGAAACTTTGTCGGGTGTACCCGGTGTTTTTAATTTGTATGCATCGAGCATATACATACCGGCCTGATGCGGCACATGCCCCTTGCGTGAAGGGCGAAGCCAGGTGCTGTGTTGAAAGGAGATCCCGTTGAAGTAAATATGTTCTACAGGATGGTCGATCGTACCTTCAATACGGCAAAGTGTTTCCAATTGCGGAACGATCGCTTTCGCCGTTTTCAGATCTTCGCCCGGGCGTGGCCAGTAATACAATTTGCCTGCAGCGATATCGAGATACCACTCTCCAGGGGAATCAAGGAAGGGTAATGAATTGGTCAGATAGAAAGCAGAGTTGCCTGTTTCAGCAGAGATCCAGGGAGCAGGCCAGGGATGTTCGCTCTGGACGCGGCTTTCAGGTTGATGGAAACTCAGCAGCATGCTATCGGCCCTTCTCTCCCATTTGCTGATCCGCAATGATGCAACCGCCCACCATTGATGGATGAACATTTCAGCAGCGCCGGGATCATTGGACAATTGAAAGGAAGGATTTTTTATCCAGCATTGCTGATTCGCATGATCCCATGAAAGAATCCGGTTCATCGTATCGCCATTGCAATCACGTGCGCGGATGGCTTTGCGATCATTGATCCAGAGCTGACGAAATTCAGCGGGGCGACCGGCCCATTGTGGCACATCAGCAATCCAAACATTTTTCTGTGCGGTTGCGGAAAGGCCGTTTACTTTTTGTGAAAGCTTTTTCCAATTGTTGATCGTAACACCGCCAGATAGTATGGGTTGTTCATTAGGAGCAGCTTCGATATATGTGGGGCTGGCTTTTGTACCGGCATCCTCAGGTCGGATAAAGACAGGTTCATACAAATTATAGATGCCGCCTGAAATAATAATATGGATGCCGTTTTCAATAGATGGATCTTTTAAACGGCGGAGTTCTCTTGCTTTTCTTAAAGCAGCGTTGAGTGTTGCGAGTGGTTGTTCTTTGGTGCCAGGGTTTTTATCGTTGCCGGTGGTGGACAGGTATATTGTTGCTGCCTGGCTGGAAAATACAAGCAGGAGGATAAATAGAGCAGACAGGCAAACAGGCAATCGTTTCATGCTTAAGAGACAGGCATTTAGCAAATAAATGTAGCCCTATGCGGGACGCTGGGAAATGTGAGGAATCGTTAAAAAGATGGAAGATTTTACTATTTGAGAACCCGGCGACTTTTCAGGTAAAGTAAGAGTGGGATGTATGACGGGCGTAAGTGGAACGCGGCGGACACGGCGATACGCAGCGGGCGCGGCGAAATACAATTTCTCAACGGCTGTTTTCGCCGCGTATCGTTGCGTTCGCCGCGTTACCCCTACGCCACGTGAACGTTTGAGCTTCCCTTGATTTGAACGAAAATTATTTCTGTCCTTCGACCAGAAATACCAATAATTGGTATATTTATGCAAACTTAATTTATGGCGAAAAATACTTCCATACTTCTCGGCGACTATTTTGAAAATTTTATCTCTCTTGAAGTCAAAAGTGGACGGTATGCTTCTGCAAGTGAAGTAGTACGGGCCGCTTTAAGGTTGTTTGAAGACGAGCAGAATAAAAAAAAGAATCTAATTCAGGAGCTGGAGAAAGGTGAAAAATCCGGAATGGTTAAGGATTTCAATGCAGGAAAATTCCTGAAATCACTTCATACAAAACATAAAAAAAATGCCGTACGAGATAAGTAATGCGGCAAAAAATGACTTAGAAAATATATGGCAGTACACATTTGAAAATTGGTCGATTGACCAGGCTGACCTTTATGTAAGTCTAATCCTCAAAGAAATGGAATTGCTTGGGAATCGTCCTGGGTCAGGAAGAGATTTCGGCCATATTAGAAAAAACTACCGTAGTTCTCGAATAAAATCTCATACCATCTTTTATAGAACGATAGATAATGCTACACATATAGAAATTATTCGAATCCTGCATCAAAGCATGGATATTACGAAACATCTTTGAGTATAGTTCCCTTAGGTCCGGAATAACAATTTTCACTCTTGAAAAATTCCCTTCAAATACGCCGTATTCGCTCCAAAATTGTACTTCACCTCCCTCGGCTTTGTCGCATCCCTACTCCGCTCTATCACCAGCCAACCTTTCCATTTCATCTCATCCAGGGTTTTCTTCACGAGCTGCATATCGATCTGCGGATCATTCTGCAGCCAAACGCTATCCTTATTTGTAGCATGGATCATACAAATGTTCTTCCGCCCGAGAATTTTCAATTCGGCAATTAGATCACGTCCTTCTTTTAATGGATTGGAGAAATTGAAATATATTTTGATCGCCTTTGATCCGATATCTTTTAGCAGCTTTACTTCTTCGGTTGCGCTTAATGATGTTTCTATCCCGATCACCACACCTGCTTTTTGCGCCATCTTGCCTGCCACTTTCAACCGCGCGATCACTGAATCCCTTCGTTCCGGATTCTTCACCAGGTCGCACTGCACGCCTAGCGGCAGAAAGGCCGTTCTCACATTCATCAGCTTCATCGTCTTGATACAGTCTTCGATCGACTTTTTATATTCATCACGACTGCAGAATGACTGTGCATAGTAACCCGTCATCGCCAGGGAAAAAATCTCAACGTTAAGCTCCTTTGCTTTCGCCAAAAATTGTGCGCGTACGGAATCTACCAGCAACTGATTGTCGAAAGTGGGACGGTTTCCTAATCCACCCATATCTACTTCTACGCCATCAGCGCCAAGTTCGTTAGTGAGAGTGATCGCTCCTAACTTTTGCCGCTTCAACAACATCAGGTCGATCAAACCGATCTTATAACGATCCTTTGATTGTGCCATCGAAATCGCCGGAACAAACATAGCAAACAGCATTAAACCAAGTAACAATCGCTTTGCAGACATGATCAGTTTCTTTTTAACCGGTAAAATAAGCGTTCCGCATTTTCAAAACCCTTCACCGCATTTGCCGGCAAACGTTCTCCATTTGCACCGAATACATACATCATCGGTTCTTTTTCAATCGTAACAAAAGACTCATCTATTTTTCCGGTTGTATTCTTAATTAAATTCAAATCAAGTGATAACTGTCTTGCCATGAATTCATACACTGCAGTCCGCTTGTTGATCCCGAAATCATGTCCTTCTTCTTTCAGATGCACATTTGATATCGCCTCAGGCTTATCATACCAGCTATAGATCTTCTTTAAATAAGAAAGATCATGTTCCGGCATACGGTCAGTCCAGTCCTTTCCATCACTAACAACCAACTGAGGTCTTGGTGCCGCCATCGCCGCGATCTCGACATTATCCGTTCCACCAACGCATGCATGAATGGGCATACCGCTTTCGCAAGGACAGCCACCATAGAAGTAGGATGAAACGGAAGCAACCGGTGCGCTGCATTTGATACGATCATCCAGTGCAGTAAGTAAAGCTGTATGCGTTCCTCCACCGGAACCACCACTTATCCCTACGCGAGTAGTGTCTGCATCTTTCAAGGCAAGAAGATAATCTAGGATCCGGATAGCACCCAGCACCTGGAAACTCATCGACAAACTACGGCGATGATCTTCTGATTTGAATTGCAGCAAAGATTCTCCCCACGCAAAAAGATCAAAACTGAATGCCATCGCGCCCATCTTAGCCAAAGAAGCACAACGCAGCTGGCAATCTGCCCGATAACGTTGCTTCGCCCAATGCCCATCCGGGCTAAGGATTACAGGAATGCGGCCTTTATATTTTGCCGGCTTGTATAAAGAACCATTTACATAAATACCGGGTAAAATTTCAATCGCGATATTCTGAACGGTATATCCGTCATACTTTCTAACTTCTGTTGTAATTGGCTTCGATAAAGCGATCGGCGCAAGATCCAATTGAAGCGCTTTGATCATACAGGATCTTAAGTCTGCCTTCCTCGTTTCCCATTCGGTCTTGTTATTATATTGCCCCGCTATCCGATCCAGTTCGGCCCAACCGTCTTCTACTTTCCAGCGGTGATATTCGAATGTGCCAAGTTTGTATACAGAATCAGATTCTTTCTTGGCGATCAGGTCAAAGGGAGAAAGGATCTTCTCCAGCGTTGTTTCTGCATCCTGGCGGTAACGCCAATCAGCATACGTCACCTGTTTGTTGGCGATCATCGTATCAGCATATTTTATGCGGATATGAAATCGTTGCTCTACCTCTTTGATGACCTGCTTAAGGGGCTTTGCATAGCGATCATCTGAGTTTTGTGCATTGCCCGTGTACCAGGCGAAGCCACAAAAAAGCAAAAGAAGCCTTCGTATAATCGATGTCACATTCATTTTTATCAAGTGTCTTTGTATGCACTTGCGTAAGTTTCCCGCTGATTTACGCAGATCAAGGCGCAGATACGCAGATTAATTTCTGATAACACACAGATATCTGCGTATCTGCGTGTCAATCTGCGTAATCTGCGGGAACCTTACGCAAGCATAATTAAAACTGTATGCCAAAGAGATCGCAGGTTAATCATCATAGGTTTTCCCACCCGAAACTGTTTTCATCGGCCAGTTGATATCCACGATCGGTTTCAACTCAAGTTTGGAAGGATCCAATACAACATGCTTAATGCGCTCACGTCTCCATGTGTATACAAAATGAACCAATCCATCTGATGTTTGGATTACTGAAGGATAAGAATACTGGCTTACCGGCGAATCTTCGAGGATCAGTGCTGCTTCCCAGTTCTTACCATCTTTTGATACTGCTACATTCAAAGGAGTGCGCGGCCCTTTATTGTTTACCCAGGTTGAATTGGGAACAGCGTGATTATAGACGATCAGTTGACGACCGTCTTTCAATGTCACTGCATCTGTACCTGAATTATTATTCGGCAATGAAGAAGCGCGCATCGGGCTCCAGGTTTTACCACCATCCCGGCTCCATGATTCGTTCACGGTCATGTTGCGACTGCGGCAAAGCACCTGCAGGCTTCCATCGGGATAAGCAAGGATGCTTGGCTGGATCGCGCTGAAAGTTTTCCCATCATTGATCGAATCTGTTTTTGTCCAGGTCTTTCCCCAATCTGTCGTTACTTCAAAATGAACTTTCCATCCATTCTTCTCTGTACTGGAAGGACAGATCAGGCGATTGCCTACCAGTACAGGTTTGTTCTTGATCGGCCCGAGATAACCCGCAGGCAGGGCTTCCCGTGGCGACCATGTATGACCGTTATCTTTAGAACGGATCATCCAGCCAGTCCAGCCTGCTACATTCGGTCCAATTTTATAAAACAACAGCAGTTCTCCATTAGGTACCTGGTACAATACAGGATTATAACAAGCGTAACGCGTACTGTCATTCAGCACGCCATCGGCGACTTTCATTGGCTCAGACCATTGACCACCTTTCAGGTGGCTTACCCAGATGCAAACATCTTTTGTACCCTCTTTTGTTCCGCCGAACCATGAAGCGATCAGGCCTTCGGGCGTTTCGGCAATCGTTGACGCATGACTTTCGGGAAAGGATGCTCTTTCGAATATGAATTCATCTTTTACAATCCCTTTGCGAAACAGGTTATTTACTTCAAAAGAATAATCGCCAGATCCAATTTCCAATACTGCATAGCCAACCTGCATACGGATCAGTTTCACGCCCTCCGCTTTATCCAAAGAACGGTTTGACTCTGTGACCGCTTCAGCAGCGTTAGCAGGAATGTAGATCTCAGCAGTAGCGCCCGCAGGAACACTGATCTTCCAGCTGAATTTATTCTGTTCGTTATCTTTCTTCCATTCGCTCCGGATCGTACCATATGGCGATTCATAAGAAGCAGAAGCATGATCAAGTCCATCAATGATCTCCGGTTTCATGATGATCTTCCTGAACCCAATTTCTTTATCATCAGATTTGATACCTGCTACGTTTTCATACAACCAGATCAGGTAGTCGCCAAGCAGCATCACGTGATTCTGTGAATTCATTTGCGGGTTAGCTGTATTTCCATTCCACAGTTCCCAAATGGTAGTAGCACCATTCTCTGCCATATAACCCCAGCTCGGATAGGTTTTATTCGAGGCAAGTGTATAAGCGATGTCCGAACGCTGGAATTCAGAAAGGCCACGCATCAGCCACTGCGTTCCGATCACGCCGGTGCTGATATGCATTTTATTTTCAATCCGGATCCTGGCGTAGATATTATTGAACACGCCATCCTGCAGGCTGTCCGGAGTGATCCCGAAATGAAGCGGCAGCAAATTCGCTGTTACCGTATTATTATCGTAGCACTTCTTCTGCCTGTTATAAAAACGCGTATTGAATGCCTGCTTCACCTGCAAGGCAAGATCCTGATATGATTTTACATCAGCCGATTGTCCGGATAGCACGGCAAACTCCTGCATCATTTCCAAAAACTTATAGAAGTAAGCCGTTGCAATAAGATCACCTTTTGTTGTACGCGTGCTATCCTGCGACTTGATCATCTCCAAAGATTCAGGAGGCACACACCAGTCACCGTATTTATCTTTCCCAACGATATAGTTCTTCATATACTTCGTCTGCATATAGTTCATCCATTTCTTCATGGATGGATAATGCTTCACGATTGATCCTTTATCACCGAACTGGCGATAGAGCATATCAGCAACGAGCAGATAGGTTCCGGGCCAGGTCATATTATCGCTGTAGTAATTCCAGAACGCGGGGGCAACGTCGGGGATCGCACCTTCTGCGGTTTGTGATTCTTCGATATCATCCAGCCATTTGCCATACAGCCTGGCGTTATTGAAGAGGAAGCTCTCCCCTTTTGATCCGGTTGCACGATCACCCAGCCAAGGTTGGCGCTCATTCCGTTGCGGACAATCAACCGGCATTCCTTTATAATTGGATGCAATTCCCCACCACGCATTCTTCACGATAGTGTTGATGGTGGCATTAGAAGATGTAAATGTCCCGATCGTAGAAAGATCATCAAATACAAGCTGACCTTCGAAATTATTTGCTGTCGGCTCGCCGGGGAAACCCGTTACTTCTACATAGCGAAAACCATGATAGACGAATGACGGCCTCCAGGTTTCTTCGGAGCCACCTTTGAACGTGTAAACATCCGTTACTTTCGCATCACGCAGGTTCGCCGTATAAAGATCGCCGTTTGACTGCAGGCTCTCCGCAAAACGAAGCGTTACTTTATTGCCTGCATTTCCCTTCACTTTGATCTGTAGCCAACCGGAAAAGTTCTGTCCCATATCAAGGATATAGCGATCCGCATTCATTTTCCTGATCGCTACAGGTTTGATGATTTGCATTACTTTCATGGGCTCGTTCGGCTGCAAGGAAAGTATTCCGGCAGGCGCGGCAACAACACGAGCGTTAAACCAGTTCTTGTGACTGGCGTTTTTATACATTTCCGCGAGAACCGATTCCTTTCGTGCATCATATTCTTCACCATCGTACTCATTGTTCGTTCTGATGGGTCCGTCAGTTGTAAGTTTCCATGACTTGTCGCTGATGATAGTTTGTTTCTTTCCGTTCTCGTATTCAAGCTCCAGTTGAAACAAAAGTTTTGGGAAGCCAAAGGTGTTGATCTTTTGCGGTTTGAAATTCTGGCGCATGGTAAAGTAGCGACCGTTGCCTAAAACCACCTTCACAAGGTTATTGCCGTTCTTTATATCAGCGGAAACATCGAATGCGTTGTACAAAACTTTCTTCCTGTAATCAGTCGGGTTAGGAGCAAGCACCTGGTCTCCGATCTTCTTTCCGTTTATATACAACTCATAGTTACCAACACCCGAAATATAAACACGTGCATTTTTGACTTTAGATACAGCATTAAAATCTTTACGAAGATATCTTGCGGAGAGTCGCGACCATTGCGTTACGCTATCCCATGCGAAAGCGCTGTCAATACCGATCCACTGGGCTTTCCATTCTTTTCCCGAAAGAAAGGCAGTCCCGAAGCGCGCCGTTTTGCTCAGCTCCGTTTCGCCTTTACTAGTGAACACTTTCACTTTCCAGTAATAGGTTTTATTTGATTGCAGGGTTGCGCCTTTGAATGGGACCAGTATTGCATCAGCGGAAGAAACCTTTCCGGAATTCCAGATATCCGCTTTTTGTTCATTCAATGCTTTTTCGCTGCTGGCCACCCAGATCTGATACGCCGTTTGCTGAACGCCACGTGAGCTGCTTTGCAATTGCCAACTGAAACGCGGTTGCTTCTGGTCGATCGCAACCGGATCAACCTGCAATTCGCATTGGAGATTTCTTATTTCCACCTTCGCCTGCGCAACAGAGCAGAGAAGCAGCAAAGCAATGAATGTTCTAATAACGGGTTTCATTCCCTGAAAAATTAAAGTAAAGCGTAATAGTTTTATATCTCGTCGGATCTTTCTCGTAATCGTAAAAAATATTCTTCATCCCCATTGGGCCTGTTGTTTCTCTTCGTTGCGTCTTTGTTCCAATACCAGCAATACCCTGCATAAAGGAAATATCTCCTTCCGGGAATACCAGCATATAGTTATGCCAGGCATCGTCTTTAAATGCCGGCGTAAATAAACGGAAGAAGAGATCTTCATCCTCGGTTGCGACAGTAAATGATTGCCCCGATGTATTAAAACGGCACCAGTACATATTCGCATGATACCCTTTAAACTCGGGATAGATCCAGGTTTCGCCCGTTTCCGTACCGTTGTAAGTTTTATTCCAGATGCCGAACTGATTTCCCCTCATCCTGTTCTTCCACACACGGTATGGTCCTTTGCCCATATAGTCAACACTCTTCATTTGGCTTTCCGGAAACGAAAAATTCACCCCAACGAAATCCGTGAAGTATTCCGCCGGAAAATAATTCACTTTCATTTTGATCCATCCTGAGGGATAGAATGTCCATTGCAGTGTATTATAATGAAGTTTCCTGTCGAATGCCGATTCTATCACCAACGTATCGCCCTGTTGTCTGAAATTGAATTTTCCAAAGTTATTAATGCCCTGCTGGATCACCGGTCCATTGTTAAAAGGAAGGTCTTTGCCTTTGACAGTTACTTTTGTCAGCAAACCTGTTCGTTCGTGAATGCCGACCTGCATTTCACCTGATGAAACATGGTAGACAGAATCTCTCAGCTCAACACTTAACTTTTCCGATCCTGTTTTCGGGATCATCCTGTTGATCACCATCTGCGGCTGAATGATTGGAAAACTCCATGTGAAGATCTCCCTGCCATCAGCACCTTTGGCCGTTAAATATAATACATCAAAATCTTTCCAATCGGCCGGAAGCTGTAATTGCAAAGCTCCCTTCTCCAATGGTTTTATCGAAGGAACAATGACCGTCCCGGTTCCGGACTGTCCGGATTGTAACTTCTTCAGTACAAAACTGAATTTGCACTGATTGATATTGGTGAAATGGAACCTGTTCTCTAACTCAATTTTTCCATCGAATCCGGAAGTGATCTCTTTGGGAAAAATATAGACCGGGCTCCAGATCTCTTTGATGGCAAAAAAGCTTCCTTCTTTTTCGTGATAAGGCCCTACGATGCCATCTGCGCCGCGATGCTTATCAGTATCGATCGAGTCATTCAGATCACGGCGAACAACGCCCTGATCTGCGAAATCCCACAGGAACCCGCCGGCAGCGCGTGGACGATGCCACATGGATTCCCAGTAATCTTCGAGACCGGCGCCGTGACCTCCATCAAACTGTCCATGCAGGAATTCAGTGGGCATGACGATCTCACGGCCGTTATCATAGCTTCCAATACCATAGTTATATTCGCGGTAGTGTTGGGTTTCGATACCATTGAACAATTGCCATGGATGAACCACCGGTCTTTTCTGCAGATCGAATTCAGTGAAGAATTTGTCGAGGTCAAAATTGTGACCACCTTCATTTCCATTTGCCCAAAAGATGATCGAAGGATGGTTCTGATCATGACTGATCATTTCTCTCAATAATTTCGCTCCGGTGGGCGTATCATAGTTACCATGCCAGCCAGCGAGTTCATCCATTACGAACAAACCGAGTGAATCACAAACATCAAGAAAATGGTCGTCTGGCGGATAGTGTGCCATCCTCACTGCGTTCATGTTCATTTCCTTCATCAATAGCACATCCTTAATGCTGATCTCTTTGCTGGTGGTGCGTCCACTTGTCGGCCAGAAGGAATGGCGGTTGACACCTTTCATTTTTACTTTCACACCATTTACATAGATACCATCCCGTTGTTTGAGTTCAACGGTTCGGAAACCGAAACGTTGACGAATCGTATGTACTTTTTTTCCTCCGGCAATAAGGTCAATTTCCAGGAAATACAATTCAGGGAATTCCGGTGACCAGTTCTTTACTCCACCGATCTTCTTATTAATTGATATTGGAGATGGAGATGAAGCGAAACTTTGCGTAAACGAGGAGAGCAATTTCTTCCCATCGCCGGCGTACACTCTCGCATTCAACTGCCCTTCTTTTGCTCCGTTCACTTTCAGGTTTGCCTGAAGCAAGCCATTTGCTTTTGCATCGATGGCGAGTTCGTCAAGAAATTGAACAGGCAGTGCTTCCAGGAAAACAGGCCGGAAGATGCCGCCAAAGATCCAGAAGTCTGCCTTACGCTCCGCTTCATTAACCGAGGCGTTGGCGGAATGCTTGTCGACTTTCACTTCCAGCAGATTTTCCCCCACCTGATTTAGCAAGTCCGTTACGTCATATTTAAACGCATAGAACGCCCCCTGGTGTTTTTCACCTGCAAGCTTTCCATTGATCTTTACTTCAGTATCCGTCATCGAACCTTCGAATACGATGTTGATCTTTTTACCGCGCCAGCCGGAGGGAACGCTGAACTTATACTTGTATAAGCCACTCTCCTTTCCGCGAATGCTGTCTTTTGCAAAGCCGTAATCATATTTTCCAAAGCCCTGCAACTCCCAGCAGGAAGGCACCGAAATGGTTGTCCATTTACCGGCGTTCATCCCGGCTGTACAAAAGAAATCCCATTTGACACCATCGTCCTTTCCTTTGCCGGAGAGATACAACTTTTCTGTTTGCTGCAGAAAGGCGGTATGGCAGATCAACAATGAAAAAACAATCAATGATATATATTTCATCCTTTTCATTAAAGGTTTGCTTCAAGCTTTTGCAATGATTCGCTTGAGGTAAGTTTTTTTCCGTTCGCCCATACACTGAAGCCCTTTCCTTTTTTGTATTTGCCACCTGTCTTATCCCATAGAATCGTGATGATCTTTCCATGATATGACACATTATCCAAGCAGAACCAGTCCCATTTATCCGCAGGCAATAATGGATTCACTTCGATCTTGTTGTCTTCCCGCGGGCGTAAGCCAACAAGACCAGTGATGATCAGATCATTGAATGTAGAGTGATTATAATACCGGCTTCTCTCCTGGTCACCTTTCAACCAGTAACCGGTTTTCTCATCAAGATATTCTCCAATGTATGGACGGCCACGATAATATTGAGACTCTACATAGGTTTCCAGATGATCGAAATAGTTGGCCCTGTTAACCGGCGCAGACTGGCGCGTATTCAACAGGTTCGCCATTGCGGTAAGCGTTTGCGCGGTTGCAAATGGCCATACAGCACCGTCCCATTCGCAATTGCAACAGCCATGTGTGCGGAATTGCGGATGACTTCTGTCTGCTGTCGTTAATCCGAACGGTGCAGAGAAGTCGGTCGTATCATTGGCCGCTTTCCAGGCATTGTCAAATCTGGTATCGGGTAAGTTGAAATACCAGGGAATAAAACCGATCGCTTCTTTTACGTTTGCGAGCGTATCTGTTTCTTTCAACACTTCAAAAAATGTATCCTTACTACTCCATAGTTTTGATTGAAGCAATTGCCTGATGGAATCAGCTTTTGCAGTATACAGTTTTTGTTTGTCGGTATTTCCGGCTAAGGCTTCAATGGCAGCCAGCGCTTTTGCGTTACCGAACATATAACTATTAATAGAGGGTCTTGCATTCTTTTCTTTGCGGCCACCACTGATGGTTTCTTCCATTGCATCGCGGACATCGTATTGCCAGTAAAGTCCACCGGGCAAACGTTTCTCAGCTTCCCATGCTGCATAATCTGCCTCGAGATCCGGGAGAAGATCAAGTATGAATTTCGTGTCTTTATTGATCAGGTATCGGTTATAGATCGCATCAATATTCCAGCTGCTATAAAAACGAAGACGTTTTAAAGGTTTGCCATCGTTGCCACGATACCAGATCAGCAGATTCTCATCCTGGTATTTTTTATCGTGCAACCAGCGTGATTCATAAATATGATGCCCAAGACCGCTGCTGATGAGATTGTATTTGTCGGCATAGCTGCGTTGCACCAGGAACTCCGTCATTGCGTAGCCTTTCTCCGTTTTCTTAATGTGCTTTCTCAATGTCCACCAGCGGTAATAGAACATTTCTTCAAAGTTCTGCTGGGGGCATTCGAACAAGGGAATATTCTTTTTCATCCACCACCAGGAGCTATCATTGGAGATGGCTTGTTTGATGTTCTCATCTTCCATTTTGTTGAAGTAGTCAACATAATGTTTGAATGATTCAGATTTGAGGATGGCGGGAGATTGGGCGATCCCGTTACTGAACGCAAAGATCCCCAAAATAACACAAAGAGATATGGTACGGATGCGATTCACTTACTGTTTGTTTTTAAATAGGTGATATAGAAAGTAGATTCCTGATCACGTTTTCCCGCGTTGGGAAGGTCGGTAAAATTGTCGGCCGGGGTTTCAGGTGTCGGAAAGTTTCTCGGTTCGCCAGTACGGAACATGATCCTGTCGATGGAAGCCAGTGGTGCGAAAAAGAGCGTGAGATTTCCGTTTTCGGGTTTGCCATTTACATACACTTTGTACATACGGGTTTCAGTGTTGAGTTCCAGGCGTACGTTGTACAACTGTCCGGGTGCATAGGCGGTGATCTTTTTAAAACGAGCACCGGTTTTCGCCATGATCAGGCTATCTGCACCGAGTACCAATCTCATGCCGGGCTGGCCTTTTGCATCCTGTACTTCTATGTGTAAAACACCTTGATTGTTTTGCGCAGCAACAACGCCGAATTCGATCGTGATCTGTTTGGATGAAGGGAGTAATCTCTCCGCTTTTGCATAATCGAATGAGTCACTATCTTTCAGGACCAATGCTTTTTTGCCATCAGCCATTTTTCCGATTGAAACCGGAGCCCAAACAGCACTATGCGTATTCCACGAATTCAGTTCAGCGCCATCCCGCATTATGCTGAACGTCTCATTCACATGGTTTGTTTCTGCAGAACGAACTGGAACGGGAATACTGGCCACCCAGATATCTTCCTTATTGATACTATACCCAACCCATACCTTTCCGTCCGGAGGCGTGCCATTGTTCTCCAGCATGCCACGAACGTATTGTGGCCCGTATGATTTATAGTTGCCGCCATATCTCATTGGAGGGATCTCACCGGTAACGAGCAAGAGGTTTTTAAAGTTCAGTCCGTCATCACTCACGGATAACCCAAGCGGCCACCTGTATTCCGAGGGATTGTACACCGTTACGAATTTCCCATCACTGGTGCGCTGCCCCCAGATCTTTGCATTACTGTTCACGAATCTGATAGCGCGTGTTGGATTATACTGCCAAGTCTTGCCTTCGTCTGCGCTGATAGAGGTGACAGCGTGCTTCCACAAACCCACCACCCTGTTATCCGGTAAACGGTAATAATTAAATGCCTTGAAATCTTTTTTCAGCGGGATCAGCGGATCATTCCGATCAGCTTCTTCATTCCAGTGTTGCATCATCAGCGGTTTACTGAGCAGTTCATCGCACGCTGCAACAAAGGCTTTGTCTTTACTTTTTTTATAGAAAGGATAGTCACTATTCTTTTCCGTAAAAGAATGATTGTAACGGATAAAATAGATCGGTCCGAATGTTCCATCGGCATTGATCTCCCTCACAACACGACCGATACCATTTCCATCATTCGGATCGTCCTTCGCATCAAGAGCGATCCCGTAATAAGCCAGGGCGAGCAATTTCTTATTTGACGCCGTATAAAAACCCATACGCTGGTGCATGACAGCCTCCAAATTTTTCGCAACCGTTGCTACTCCTTCTTTCTTAAACCCGTCCGGCACTTTATAAGGGGGGAAGATCACAACAGGAGCCGTCCATTTGTAGCCGTCTTTGGAAGTCACTAGCAAGGTTTGCCCGGGCGGAATATGTTCGCCGACAGGATTACTGAGATATTCAAGATAGAACGTATTATTCCAGTAAGCCATATCCGGAGCGTGGTTATAGGTCCATCCGAATCCATACTCCGCTGTTTTCAGGTCACGGTTCGCCCGCATCACCTGAATATTGTGCACACCCATTGCAAGCGGCAACTGGCCATGGTGATAATCTACATTAGACAATACATCACCGGTATAACGGATCGTGTCCTGTGCCAATGAAACATTCATTGCACAAATTCCTGCGACGATCATTATCTGTCTTGCTGTTTTCATTGCTTCTTTAAATTCTTCAGTAATTGTTGTAACACTTTTTTCTTCACAGGAAGGATCGTTCCGTGTTTATGTCCCGCCGGAACACTTATCAAACTGCTTGCATCAGTAAAATGCGTGAAGTCTTTTGTGCTAACCGCATCATAGGTTTTCTTCTGATAGGCATCATAGTAGATAAGCCAGCTATCTTTCACTTTTACAACGGAAGGTCCTTCGGTAAAATTCGGGGTAAACGCGGCGGATACATTTGTATAGGGTCCTTCTGCTTTACCGGCAAAGGCCACTTTCATATTCCTGTTTGGCCGTGTATTGTCTTTCAAGACCAATACAAAATCATTCACTCCGCGTTTTACGATCACCGCATCTATTACACTGAATTCCGGATCAAGGAATAAACGTGTAGGTGAAAATGTTTTGAAATCTGTAGTTGTGGTAATATACACCCGGTGATTATTGCTATCCGCTTCAATTCCTTTTCCGAAGCGACCGGGAATACAGGATGCCCAGATGATCAGGAATTTCTTTGTATCGGCATCATAGAACAATTCAGGCGCCCAAACATTCACCGTGGATGGTTCCTTTTCCATTACGGGGATGAATTGTTGCGGAGTCCAATTGATCAGATCTCTGGACGAACTGTATCCAAAGCCTTTGTCACCCTGCCAGCTGCTTGTCCATACCAAATGAAAAACGCCGTCCGGCCCCTGCACCATTGAGGGATCACGCATTACTTTCTGGTGACCTATCGTTGGATGAAGAAGGACCGTATCAAGATCATTCCATTTATACCCATCTTCGCTGTACAACATCCGCAGACCT
Source organism: Chitinophagaceae bacterium (assembly GCA_040509495.1). Taxonomy (GTDB): domain Bacteria; phylum Bacteroidota; class Bacteroidia; order Chitinophagales; family Chitinophagaceae; genus Terrimonas_A. The sequence continues at coordinate 28,231 of JBEVKW010000223.1, forward strand.
TCATTTGCTGGCTCATGGAAAGAGGTGAAGAGATAGGCCTTTTTAGACGAAGTACAACCAGCCAGGAAAAGCACGAACACTAATCCGGTGAAAGAAATACGCAGTAAAATATTTTTACTTTTTTGCATCAGTTGTTTTTAACACAAGTACCCAATCGTTGCCATCACGCGGTTCACCCGGGGGATCAAAGGTGTGGATCCCCTTGTTTGGAATTTTCCGCCATTCCAAATACTTCCCGTTTTTTGGATCAAACCAGGAAGCTAAAAGAGACGCTGCTTTCAATTTACCTAATTGTAATTTGAAGTCTTTGCCGGTGTAAGTATAAAACAACAAATAGTTCGTCCCTGCTGCAGCGGCAACGCGGTCATAACGGATCCCGTTATTCACTACCATTGCCTGCGCTTCTTTCCAATCAGCGACAGCGACGGTTTCCATTAAAGAACGGAGGTATTGCATTTGAAGAGCAGCCGTATCATTGATCGCTTCCGTCCAGTATTTTCGTGCACCGTATGCCCGGTCTTTATCTCCCGGACGATAGAATTGCATGACGGCATTATGTCCATAAGTAAATCCGGCACCACCGGCCAATACACCCCAGTAAGCAAACCGGCGGACTTCGTTTGCATTCCAGTAAGGTTGCGTGGTATCATGAAGACCGTAAGGAATTCCTTCATAAGAGGGCTCACCATCCATAGTTGGTTTCAGGGGTTTCTTGGCAAGATCTTCCACAACATATTTCCAACTGTCTTCTGCATAATGAGATTCGCCTTTGCTGGTATCCTGCGCGTAAGTACGATGTCCCGACTGGAACATATTGAAATCAAGCCATGATGCATTATGGAACCATCTTGAAGAAGTATGTCTTCCGAAAGGATGGAAGGTAACAAGGTGACCAGGATCCTTTTCCTTCAACACCGTACCGATCGTATTCCAGACAGGAGGGAAAACTGTACCGTGAATATCGCCACCGTTCAACCAGACTATATTTGCCCTGTTCTTATATCTTTCTGCAAGAAAAGTGGCGTAAGCTTTGGCCTGCGTTTCATTCACCCATTTTGCTTTTACGTTTGCGCCCCAGACAGGAACCATGGCCATATAGATGCCACGCTTTGCAGCTTCATCTACTACAAAATCGACATGATCCCAGAAATCATATTCGGCTGCGTTATCTGGGTTATTGCCTGGTGTAACCAACGGTTTGGAAACATCATTATTGATCAATGCAGAATCGCCATATTGATTCGCTGCTTTCTTCACATCATGCACCACCATCACCTGAATAACATTATATCCCTGCTGTTTTCGTGTATCCAGGTATTGAATTGTTTCTGCTCGGTTCAACTTTACAAACAAAAGCCAACCTGTATCTCCCAGCCAGAAGAACGGCTTACCATCCACTGTAAAACCGCGTTTGGAAGAGGAGATCTTCATCGGAGACATATTGGATTGCGCATTCATTACAACAGCTAACAACAATCCAACGAGTGTATAAAATGCTTTTTTTATCATGCGTTTATTTCAATCGGTGTTTATTTCTTTTTCAACCACAATACCCAATCTGCGGAACCGGGTTTCTGAACGGTAGTGCTTTCGCCTCCTTTTACAGTCTTCTTTTCTTTTTGCAATTTACCTGTTGTTGTACTGACCCAGATCACTTCGAAATTTCCGGGAGAGCCAGCAAGATCTACTTTTACAGTTGGCGTTTTATTGTAGACGATCATACCTGCGGACTTATCCTGCAGTATCCATTCGTCTGTAGCATCCTTTCCGGCAGGTTGCATTGCAGCCGCGGCATTCAGGAATTGCTTATCCTCTACAAATAAATTGGGTAATGATCCGCCGGCCATCAAAGCAGCCCAGCCATTACGATCATAGCTATCGCCCGAGTAGATGACCGCTTTTTCCGGATACTTTGTTCTGTATTCTTTTACGGCGCGATAAACCTGCGCAGGTGAAGTGCTTTTGGGTTTCAGTAAGCGGGCATGTTGGCGGGGTGCAAGATTCTCTCCACCTTTCGGAGCATATGCCGAACAATCTGCCTGGTAATGCCAGTAGCGGATATCAATAATGTTGACCACCGAAGCATAGGCAGGATCCTGGAGAATGGCATCCTGTACATCTTTGGTCACGCTCAACCCTATTAGCGCTTTACGACCCGTTTCCCGTTCCCACTCTTTGATCGTATTGATCCAGAACTGAACAAATGGTAATGGGCCTGTGAACTCTTCACCGATAAATTGGATCACACCATTGTTATCAACAAAATTATCCAGGCATTGACGAATGTATTTTTTATGCAGGTCCCGTCTTACAGCGTGTGTTGTATCATAAAACTGTTCAGCCATGAAGATGCGTTTATCACCTGCATATGGAACAGGTTCGGGAAAACCGGTATTATTAATATTGTTGGCAGGGCGCCAGGGAAAATCGGCGTAGTGTGCGCCAGCTTCGATAATATTATGCTGGAAATAATTCTGATGAACAAGCAATAATCCATTCTGATCTGCGAGATCAGCAAACTTTTTCAGACGATCCCAATACCAGTGATTGTATTTGGTAAGATCGTATTTACTTAATCCATCCCAGGCGGTGTCTTTACCACTGCGTGCGAAAGGAAGTTCATAGAAAGGAGCCCACACTTCGCCATCCATCCGGCGGATACGTTCATGATCGTCACGGCGGCGTTCATACCAGAGTGCATAGTTCTGTTCAACAGCAACTGTATTTGTTTGTGCCATTTCATTCACTACGGAGTCCAGATCATCTGTCAGTCCTTTGCCGGTTCTTCCGGGTACAAAACGGGTAATGGCATTACTGGCCTTGTTCAATGCGTAGGGCTTGGCAGATCCATTCCACCAGGGAACGCTTAATCTTTTACCGGTCATGACCTGATCACCTCTGAGCAACCATCCATTCTTCACCTGCAATGCCGGTGCTTTCGGCGATGTGAGCAAGTTCACTTTCGCTACATCATCTATATTCTTACTGCCGCGGGGATCAAGATCCAGGGGTGTTTGTTTTACATATGCTTCAATAAACTGCGGCAACGTCATCATCGGATCTTTTGCAGCATTGGTCATCAGAGTTGCCTGTGCAACACTTGGACTGCTGCTTGCTTCTCCTCCAATATCCATGATCACGGCTCGGGTGTCAACTGATTTGCCTATCCGTTCTTTCAACTGTGCATAATAAAGGCTGCGCGGTTGAACGCTGTTATTCGATTCACCCCAATAGCCGTCTCCGGCAAACTGGCTCCAGGAGCCAAATGCCCAGTTCTGCGCTGTGGGTGGTTGATAGCAATCGATACGCGCGGCGGTGCAATTCCATAAAACGCCGTTGGCGATATTCCAACCGGCGCCCTGTCCATCCTGTCCACGGTTAAGCAAACTGATCGCATGTCCATCCACATTCACGATATCAAACAGCACACCGGAAGCCCAGCTATCTATACCGCCACTGAATCCAAAAGGGCGGTTTGATTCGCATTGAACAAATGCGTTCGGACCGGGAGCACAGAAACCTGTTGCGAAATCATGCACTCCATTGGCGGCATAACACCGTTGAAACAAGGTTTGCTGCCCGGATGTAAAGAATGTATTTCTTCGTTCGCCACCGATCTCTGAAACAGGATTAGTGGAGATACAATCTTCCACCGTGATGCGCTCTGTATTATCCAACAAAGCCACTGCGGATCCCGCAAAATATTTGAAGCTGACGCGGCGCACCCAGGCATCCCTTGCATTATCAATAGAGATGGCCATCCAGCGATGCGCTTCATCTTTGGGGTTTGTTGCATCGTAGGTTGATACGAGTTGAAGATTCTCGACGCCTGTGTTATTTAACTGGCCATTCCCTTGAAACTTCACCACAGTTCCGCCGCCATAGGTTGCATCAAGCGCAGTGGTCAATGGCGCATCAACAGTGATAGTGTTTCCTGAAACGTTTGTTACTGTTCTTTTCCAGTTCACTACGCGTTGTCCGGGTTTCCATCCCAATGAAGTTATTCCACCGCCGAAATGTTCTGTACCGAGTGTTGCAATCCATTCGCGGGTAGAAGGGCGGCTTACAATGATCCGGTCGCCTTTTACAACTCCTTTTGCCGAATTAACTGTAAAGCTATTTGAGTTAACCGGAACATATTTATCTGAAATTCTTGCAGTATCAGTTGAAGCGGCGAGATCGTTCTTTCCCTCGATAATGATCAGGGTTGACCTGTCTTTGCCTGCTCCTGAAAGAATTGTTCCGTCATCTCCCATACCAGCGCCACGGATCACAACACCATCCGTTTTTATCCGCAGGGAACCTTCTATATGGTGTGTCCCTTTGGCAAGTAGTACAGCTCCTCTGAATCCATCGGCGCCAATGGGCAGTTTACTTACGTGATCAATGGCGAGTTGTATACGGGCTGTCGCATCACCGGGTTTTGCAGGAACAACGATCTTCACGGCAACAGTTGGGATTGCCTGTTCACCGGCTTTATATCCACAGTAAGAAAAATCCGGAATACGATTGCCGAGTGAATCTGGTGTATAGGCGAGCTTTCCTGACTCGACGTATAAGGGAGGTTTGGGTTTGACAGTTTTTTGTGCCAGCAAGCAGCCCTGAACGGCAAAAAATGCTGTCAAGATGAGAATACTTTTTCTGCTGAGCCTTCTATTGCTGATTGATCTGTTCACGCCAGTTGAAATTGTTTGGCACAAGTTAAAAAACTATTTGTAGCTGGTCAGGATGATCGTAAGGCGTAGGTCCCGTTGATTTCGGGAATAAAAGCGCAGATACGCAGATATCCACCTTCAATCGGAAGCTGATCTGCGTATCTGCACATTGATCTGCGCAATCTGCGGGAACCCTACGCCAGTCGATTTAAAAACCCTAACGAAGTTCATTTATCATTTACCTCCAGCAGGTTTCACGTTCTGCACCGGCACCACGCTGTTCAGGTATACTTCTATGTTAGTATAGCCGCTTTTATTTTTTGCATAAGCCGCTGCATCGCTTGCATCATTCGGATTGAGACCATTTTTCTTTTCCCAATCATCCGGGATACCATCATTATCGCTATCCTTATAAGGTGTTCCTTTATATTCAGGATATCCACCCACCTGGGAAATATCGGTGATCACGCCTTGTTTATAAGAATCGATCGGGGCGCGACGATGTTCGAATTGCGTTTCCGGCAATTTTACATTCGGCAGGGGATTGACCTTTCCTGTTCTTGCTTCTTCGGTAACGCGGATATCTACAGCGTCACGCTTCGGTAGTGTTGCACCCGCATTTGCCAATACATACGTTCTTGCCTGTTCTGCAGGGAGGATCGTGAGTGGCGCCATTGGCAATGGCTTATGCCATTTCATGTCGTCTGTATGCGGACCAGTATCGGGCAATTCTTCCACCTGCACGCCGCCTTTCCAGTTGTCTTTCGTGATCTCCGGGAAACCTTCCATGATATTGCCATTTACATACGCGCGGCCATAAACATGGTATTTTAATTTACTGCGGCCAGATTCAGGTTTCAGGATCCTGTGACCAACATTATTATTTTTTGGTGTTGCAGGACCCGGTTTAAAGTAGTTATTGATGATGTTGTACTGCGCACGGTAATCACCGCCGTCAATGGAACGATGAACCCAGTTATACACCACATTATTTACGAAGTTAAAAATACCATACCATCCGATAGACGGATTCCGTCCGGCATTGTTTGCCCAAAGATTCCGCATGAAGGTACAGTTCTCCCCACCAAGCGTGCTGCCGAAAGCGTGATTCCAGGTATCGAGCGCTTCTGCGAAAATGGAATTCTGGATGGTAATGTTCACAGTAGGCAATTTATCTTCAGCGGCCTTACCAGTGCTGTCGTTATACATATGACGGTACATGCTCATGTTCTCGTCAAGTCCCCAGCTTGCAGAAACGTGATCGATCATGATATTGCCGATGGGATTACCACCGATCGCATCATCACGACGGCCGACCCAGGTTTCACCGCGACGGAACCGCATGAACCGAACGATCACATCGTGTGTATTGATCCAAACGGATTCGCCGGCGATACAAACGCCATCACCGGGAGCGGTTTGACCGGCGATCGTAACATACGGCGCACGAATGATCACGGGCGTTTTGATCCGAATGATCCCTGCAACATTGAACACGATAACACGTGCACCACCCTGCTCGCAAGCCCAGCGGAAACTACCCGGTCCATCGTCGTTCAGGTTTGTCACAACGATCACGCGACCGCCCCTTCCGCCAAAAGTGAATTTACCTCCGCCTTCAGCACCGGGAAATGCTGGAATGTCTGCCTGCGGAAGATCATCTGGTTTTGCAGCCCAGGGAATGAATGGCCTTCCGTTCTTTGCTTCTTCTTTAATGATGGGATGAGCGATCGCCCAGGCGGCTTCTGAATGCGCTTCTGCTGCTTTCATTAATGAGTCTGCCGATTTCTGTACATCAGATGGGATCTTAGGATACTGTGCATGCACATTCATCATTAAGAAAGAGCCAGCGATCGCCGCAGAGATTTTCTTATAGTTTAAATTCATGATCATAATTGTATAGTTCTTTGACGATAGGTTCTTTTAAAAAATTGCATGCATGGACAAAGAATTCAAAAAAATAACATTCTTCACTTTGTATAAATAATAAAGAGAAGAATAGATCTTCTCTTTATTATTTACAGATCATTGATCGTTTATTGTAAAGGATCAAATGTTCCCTGAACGCCGTTCAGATCCGGCCACAATTTTGTTTGCTGCAGATAAGGCGATGCTCCAAGAATAGCCTGGTGAAGTCCGAAGAAATAATACTGGTTATACCAGGTAAATTTCCAGTTCACAGGGTTTGTTGGATCAACATTATCTCTCTCGAGTATTTCAAAATGGTTATCATAAAGATAGTCTACATACTGTTCCATGTTGGAAACTCCCGGAGGGAAAGTTCCTGGTTCACGTTCTACGATTGGGATAGTGCCATTTGTTCTGCGCATCAACGGATCATCATTACCTACGTATTTTGTTCCGTTAGTATTCTTAACATAGATCCAGTAGCCAGTTCTCCGTGTTCCATTAATGGGCTTTTGATTAAGTCTTGTGCAGGTGCCGAAGTCGTTATTAAATAACAACCAGCGTCTCAGATCCCAGAAACGTTTGTTCTCATAAGCGAATTCCACTTTTCTTTCGTTGATGACCGCTTCAAATAAACGGTCGCGGTTACCTGCAGCTGCATTCAGTCCATAAGCTCCATCCAAATTCTCCACTCCTGCGCGCTGTCTTACCAGGCCGATATTTGTCAGGCCTTCTCCCAGTTTATCTGCACCAATAGCCGATTCAGCCAGGTTAAGGATCACTTCTGCAAACCGAAGATCCATATAATCGGTGCCGCTGAACGCGAACGTTCCGGGAGCATTGCTTGCATTCGGGTTAGTTGCTTTTCTCAGGTAGATACCGGTACCATTTGCACCCGCAACCTCTGTGCTCTTGTTAGGAGCAGTGGCAGTAGCAGTTGTACTCCAGTAATAGGTCCACTGACGGAAGTTTGCCGCGCCGGAATAAGGCCACAATGATCCGTTGTAAGCAAATGTTTTATAAAAACGCGGATCCCGGTTCTTATAAAATTTCTTTGCGTCATAAGTGTATGCAGAAGTTGGATCACCAGGCAGTTTTCCATCTTTCATTGGAAATGCATCCACTATTTGTTTGGTTGGAGAGAGAGAACCTGAACCGAGTATTTGTTTAGAGCGGGCAGCCTGCTCGTGACCATTATTACGTTTTACATTCTCTGTCTGGATGCTGTTGAAACCGACAATAAAAACTCCTTCGGGATTGTTAACAGCATGCGTCCACATATTTTCCCATGCCTGAGCATTTGCAGTGCCACCGTTGGTGTAAAGGCCGAAACCATTTGCTTCCAGCAAAGTTTTTGCGGCAAGATTTGCATCGTAAGCTTTCTGCCAGCGCGCGCGGTCATCATTGCGATTAAAAAGCGGGCTTGCCCAGGTTAACAGCACACGACCCTTTAATGCTAATGCAGCACCGCTGGTCAATCTTCCCCAATCAACGTCAGGACGTCGGCCAGGAAGCAATGAAGCTGCCAGATCGAGATCAGCTTCTATCTGCGCAACAGTTGCTGCAGAAGTTGAGCGCTGAACCTGGTTGGAATTATCACCATCGGGCGGACTTGGGTTTTGTGCAGTAAGTATCAATGGAACACCGCCATATAATTTCAGCAGTTCGAAATACTGGTATGCTCTCCAAAAATACATTTCACCTTTCAGCGGCGCGGTTACTTCGGTAGCAAGACCATGTTTATCGATCTCATCGAGAAATAGGTTGATCTGTCTCATACGTGTCCACACATTGTTGGCAATAGAGCTGGACATTGGTTGTCCGAAATATTGCACTGCATGAGTCTGGTTGATGGCAATCACAGGCCATTCACGGTTGAGATCTGTTTGTCCGGCCATCTCATCTGTTGTTTTTGTATACAGATCAGAAAATCCGCCGTTATTATTGGTCTGGTAAACGGTCATTGCCGCGGCATTATCAGCAGGCTGAAATAACCCGTAGATATATCCGGTGTATGCTTTGGCCATCAACGGATCTTTATATACTTCTTCGTTCATACCTGTCAGATCCCGCTTCTCTTCAAGGAAGTCTTTTTTACAGCTTCCAAGAGCCGCGAGCGCTAAGAGAGATATAGTTAATGTCTTTTTCATCTGGCTTTATTTAAGTCCCGGGAATAGCCGGGATAAAAAATTAATTATTTCGATTAAAGCGTAACATTTACACCGACTGAGAAGGTTCTCAATACAGGGTATATATCCCATGCGCCTTCAGAATCTTTGTAGTTAAATGGATTGTAAAGGTTAAGTGGGTTCAGTGCTGTAAGTATTACACGGGCACTCGAGATCTTTAATCTGTCAGTGATCGATTTAGGAATAGAATAGTTCAGGTTGGCGTTTCTGATCCTGAGGCGGAAGGCGCTGTTTCTCCAGAATGTTGATGTCGGCGCGAGGCTGATATCACCAAAGAATGGATTAGGCATTGTGCCTTCCGGATTCAGTGTCGGGTCATAAATATTGTTCCAGTATTTAGGACCATTCTGATAGAGGTTATCGATATTTCTTTCGAGCGCATTACGAGCATCTATTTCGCTCCAGCCACCCCATGATCCTACGATCACTGCTTCAAATGAAATTCCTTTGTAGCCGGCTCTGAGCGTTGTTCCAAGTCCCCAATGAGAAGAAGCCCTGTTTGCAAGCTTTACCTGGTCATTAACATCAATGATCCCATCTGGCGCTGCAAATGAACCGTCTGGCTGAATGGGTCCGCGAACATCGCGATAGGACAACATACCTGGCCTCAGTTGTGCGGTTGGTGTTCCAAATACGGAAGTAATATTGTACTTGGCTACATATGCATCGATATCTGCCTGGTTACGGAACATACCGATGTAATCAAAGCCCCACTTGCCGATATCGGTCGACTGATTTGGCTGTGCATTCCATGGGAACCTTGTATCAAATGCGTTGAAGTTTCCCTGCAGCACTTTGTTATCATTCCAGGAAAGGCGGGCGCTGATGCCGTAAGTGAAATCTTTTCCGACATTATCTTCCCAGCCGATGGATAATTCTGTACCGAAGAAATTAACAGCACCATAGTTTTGAGAAGCGATCGATCCACCAACAGTGATCGGAACAATACCGGTACGCTCGATCAGCAGGTTCGTTCCTTTGTTATAAAATAATTCAACAGTAGTAGAAAGTCTGTTTCGGAGGAAACGCGCATCAATACCGATATTCTGTTTGAGGTCATCACTCCAGGTAACATCAGGATTTGGCGAAACCTCCATCTTCATACCGATCTCAGCAGGAGCATTGTCCGCGCCAAACTGTCCACCTTTACCATTCTGGAAGGTAAAGCGTTGTCTCCACTGCCATGGCCTTGTATCATCTTTACCCAACATACCGATCGAGTAACGTATTTTCAGGAAATTGACAGTAGATGATTTGAACCAGTCTTCGGCAGATATTACCCAACCTGCGCTAAGGGAATAAAATTTACCCCAGTAGTTCTCCGGTGCAAATTTGTTAGAGGCATCTGAGCGGAACAGGACTTCCGCCAGGTACTTACCGCTGTAAGCATAGTTTACGCGACCGATATAGCCGAGGTTACCGCTTTCGTAAGCAAACGTACGGCCATCGATCGCACCAAAGGCTGTATTGAACTGGCCGTTGGTAAAGATCGAAGGGTTTTCTTTGGAGATATCTTCCTGCGTTGATTCCGTTTCAGAACGTTCAACACTGAACAATCCGCCAATGGTATGCTTGCCCCAGGTTTTATTATAAGACAGTGTGAAGTTGGTTTGCGTCAGCTTGCTGGATTTATTAAAGAAACGAACAGCATTATCGTTAGTATAAAAAGCAGAGTCACGTACGGTCGCGCCGTCATAGATATGCTGATTTTGTCCGGTTTGATTAAAACGATAGAGCATATAACGGGAACCGATCCGTGCGTCATGGCCTGAGCCTGTATTACGCGCGTAGGTCACTCTTGCCTTAAGTCCTTTCAGGAAGGGAGCTTCATATTCTGCATAGAGATTTACGGTTGAAACATTATCATCCTTATCCATGTAGTTCTCCAGCCTGTCTAACTCAAAGAAATGGTAGGCAGAAAGATTGCTTGCACCGCTTCCACCTGGAGGTCTTACAGGGCGGCCATTGATATAAGGAGGCACATAACCAGGCGTTCTCAGCAGGTTACGATAGTCGTTCTCTGCGTTCTCTCCACCAATCTTGCTGTTCATTTCAAGGGATGATGTATAGACGCCCGCTACCTGGAGACCTACTTTCAAACCAGTTGCCACGGAAACATCCGAGCCTGCGCGGTAGGTCCATTTCGAATAATCAAGTTTACCCAGGTTACCATTCTGTGCATAATATGACACGTTAGCGAAATAGGTAGCTTTATCTGAGCCTCCGCTTACATTCACTGCATGGCGCGTGTTGTAAGATGACTGCCATGCTTCATTCAACCAATCATATCCGTTTGAGCTGAAATGAGCGATCTCATCCGGACTAAAAAATCTTGTCCTGTCATTAGGATCAAGCACATTCGCACCATTCGGTCCGTTGATGATATTAATATATTTAGCCAGTTCAGATGGGCTCATCATTTTAGTTCTGTATGCTTCGTTGTTTGTGGCAACAGAGCCGCTATAGCTGATCCGGGGTTTGCCGGAAGAACCTCTTTTAGTAGTTACGATGATCGCACCGTTAGAAGCGCGTGAGCCATAGATCGCGGCAGCGCCGTCTTTCAGAAATGAAATGCTCTCCACCTCTGAAGGGTCAAGGCTGTTAAAGAGGGTCATATCATTACCACCCTGGGACGTCACCTGGATCACTCCATCGATCACGATCAACGGAGAATTGTTTCCTCCATCTTTTGCAAGAGATAATGGATTACGGATCGTCAGCGTTGCTGTACTTCCCGGACGGCTTGCACCACCACTCACATTCACACCCAATACGCGACCGGCGAGGGCAACGCCGAGGTTACCGACCGGCAGATCTTCAATTTCTTTTGCTTTGATGGTTTCGACAGACCCGGTAAGGTGTGCCTTCTTTTGATTGCCATATCCTACGACGATCACTTCATTCAGATCGGAGGTAAGGCTTTCCATTTGAATGGAGAGCGTACCCGGACCGGCTTTGGTTTCAACCACGCCAAATCCTACGTGTGTAAAAGTGATAACAGATTCGCTGGATGGAATGGTGATGGAGAAATTACCATCAGCGTCAGTAGTGGCAGTTTGAGTACCATTCTTCACCTTGATGGAAACACCGGGAAGAGGTGCATTGTTAGCCGATTTGTCTGTTACTTTACCGGTAAGCTTTCTTTCCTGTGCCCAGGAAATGAAAGTGCTACACAGCATAAATAACAACAGCAGCAGTTTTGGCAGTCGCAAGTTCATATGGCTTTGTTTTATGTGTACTTAGTTGAGCGATGATTAGTTGTTGGCTTCCGCCTGCTTTTCCTTTTTTTCACGGATCCGTGCCTGCCACGCTTTTTCTTCCTTCTTCATGTCATAGCCGGCCTGAGAGAGATAGTTGTTGATCCGTCCTTTGTATTTTCCAAACACAGCGTGTTTCTTATCTGAAGATTCAGCGTCCATTGCAAGCTCCCTCGCTTCGAGTAACCAGGCATAGATCTTTTCTTTCTGGTCGGCTGTGAGCGACGGGATCATATCCTGGTACGCAGTGTAGGTCACGTTCAGCACATTATAGGTCATGCCGTTCTTAACCTTCTCCACCTGCGCATCGTTAAGGTCTTTCTTTAATTGAGCAATAAATTTATCATGTTGCTGCTTCAGGATCCCACTTTTTATTTCTTCTTCCTTTTTTATTTCTTCAGCCTGCTTATCAGCCTGTACATCTTTCTTGATCTGGCCCACTTTTTCTTTGCTTTTCTCATGAATATCGTTGAGGGCGAAATACTGCGAGGAGATCGTTTCCAGTGTGTTATTATATTTTTTGCTATCTGTGATATCGAGAACATCAACGATCTTCTTCACACGCTCCCTGATCACGTTTTGGTATTCGGCAGTTGGGGACGCACTGCTTGGTTGCGCACAAAGGACACCACTGCACAAGCAGGCTATGATAATGGTAGTTACATATAAAGTAATAGGGAAAGATCGTTTAGTAGCTGAAGAAGATTGCAGCATAAACATGGCAAGCGTTGCTCTTTTCATCGAGAAATGCATTTTAATCGTTAGCAGTGAAATGAAAGGTTACAGGCAATTAATGTCATTCACACAATTAAAGGTACTTGTGCAAGCTGCGGACAACAATGTAAGGTTTGACTAAAAAGATGGAAGATTTTACTATTTTCAGTATTCTCTTATTTAAAATTTACGTAATACCATTTTTGAATGGTCAGACGTACGAAGGCGCAATACGGCAGGCGCCAATCCGGGAGCTTTAACGGTTAATGTAATATTTCCCTGTTTTTTGCCTGCGCGGATGATGCCGAGTGCCATACCTTTCCAGCACTGGCGCGTTTTACTTTGAAAGGAAGTAGTATCTGCCTGGTAACCGTTATCCGTTGCGGCCAATTGGCCGTCTCCCATTACTTCAAATTCCAGTTGTGTAGAAGCCAGTGCTACAAAGCGACCGTTTTTATCGAGGATACGCGCTGTTACAAATGCCAGATCTTTTCCATCGGCATGTAAGACGGAGCGGTCGGCTGTCAGCTCGATCTTTGCCGGCTCACCCGCCGTCTCCACTTTTGCTTCTTTCACCAAACGGCCATTTTTACGTGATACGGCTTTCAATTCACCCCGTTGATAAGGAACGCGCCACATCAAATGCAACTCCTCTCCTTCTTTCCGTTTCGTGCCTAAAGACCGGCCGTTCAGAAATAGCTCCACCTCATCCGCATTATTGTAATATACCCAGACGTCAACAGGCTTGTCTGATTTTCTTGCTTCATGATTCCAGTGCGGCAAAATATGCAACACGTTCTTATCCGACCATTCGGATTGATACATATAATAAACATCTTTCGGAAAACCGGCAAGGTCAACAATTCCGAAATAAGAACTTCTGGCCGGCCACGGATATGGGGTTGGTTCACCCAGATAATCAAATCCCGTCCACACAAACAAGCCAGACAGGAAGGGATGCTTTTTGATCAGCTTCCATGTTTGCTCGTGCGTACTTCCCCAATAAGCAGCTACCTGGTCATAGGCAGAAACAGTATAATCGGCATTTCCATTCTCCACGTATTTCAACGGCGACTTCGCCGGCCATAAATAAGTACTATCCGATGGCCATTCTTCGTAATGACCGCGCGTTGCTAATGCAGACATATTCTCTGCGCCTAAAAACTTTTCACCCGGATAATGCTTTTGGAAATCTTCATATACTTCGTGATGATAATTCAATCCAACAATATCCAATGCATGCGACTTATACATGAAATTCTTCTCCGGGTTCCATTCGCTTAATGCAGCGATCACGGGTCTGGTGGTATCGATCGCTTTCACGATATCAACAAGCTCTTTCGTAATGGTAATTCCCGTGCTGTCAAACTGCTCACGGATCTCATTGCCGATACTCCACATAAATACGGAAGGATGATTGCGGTCACGCAAAACCATATCCTGCAGATCACGTACATGCCAGTCTTCAAAATCTGCGAAATAATCAAACTTGTTCTTCTTTTTCTTCCACATGTCAAATGCTTCCACCATTACCAGGAAACCCATTTTATCGCAAAGTTCCAATAACTCCGGTGCAGATGGATTATGGGCAGTGCGGATGGCATTGCAACCCATCGCTTTGAGGATCTCCAGCTGGCGCTCAATAGCACGCGTGTTAACCGCCGCGCCTAGTGCACCCAGATCATGGTGCATGCAAACACCTTTGATCTTCATTGACCTTCCATTCAGGAAAAATCCTTTATCCGCATCAAAATAAAAAGAACGGATACCGAAGGTCGTTTCGAACTGATCACTCAGTTTTCCATTTTGTGTGATCGTCGTTACCAGTTTATAAAGAAACGGCTTATCTGTTGACCATAAAACAGGATTATTAACAAGCAATTGTTCTTTACTGCTGATCTCTTCCCCAGACAGATCCAATACTTTTATTTTAGAAGAAGAAATGAGTTTGCCGGACTGATCAAACACCTGATAAGAGATCTGCGCTTTTCTGTTGAGAGCTCCTGTATTCTTCACATTTGTTTCAACATTCACGGTCGCCTGTTTTGCATTGAGGGGAGCTGCGGTAACGAAGCTGCCCCAGTGCTTTACAGCAAGTTTGCTGGTAGACACTAATCTTACATTTCTGTAAATACCCGAACCAGTGTACCAGCGTGAATTGGGTTGCTGACCATTATCCACTCTCACCTCTATCAAATTACTTGCGGGAGCGGGTTTGAGATAGGGCGTAAGATCATATTGAAACGAGATATAACCGTAAGGTCGTTTTCCTAAAGCCCTCCCATTGATCCAAACCTCACTGTTACGGTAAACACCATCAAACTCTATTGACAGATTCTTGTCCTTAAGATCAGCCGGAACAACAAATGTTTTTTTATACCACCCTATTCCACCGGGCAAGGCGCCTCCCTGCGTTGTTGCGGGATTGTCTTTCCGGAATTCGCCTTCAATACTCCAGTCATGCGGAAGATCAAGCACACGCCATGATGCTTCAGGAATTGATGGCTTAGCAGAGGATGTATCTTTTTGCAAAGCAAACTTCCATCCGCCGTTGAAATCAACAACAGTTCTTGGCTTTTGTGCAAATAATAGTGACGACAGCATTAATGCCGCAGCTAAAAGAATTGATCTTCCTGGAAAAAGTATCGTTAAAAAAGAACGCATCATCTATTTCAATTTTACAGTAAAAGTATGTTCACCCGATCCTACACTCAAAGGTGTTGTATAAGTTGTATTCGCCGGGAAAAAGATCTTTGCGGTTGTATTGGCCGGTATACTGGCTTTCAATTCGAACGTATTGCCATCGCGTTTCCATCCTGCTTTGATCAGCCCGCGAACGGAATGATAGCTCGCTTCGGCAGATTTCATCTTACCGACAGGTTGCGGATGCAATTCGATCTTATCAAAAGCAACCGCATCATCAGCCATTTTGATCCCAACCAATCCGGCGTAAAGCCATTCCATTAAATGCCCGAGCATAAAATGGTTATTGGAAACAGCAGGTAAAGCCTGCCAGGATTCTGTTAATGCAGTAGCTCCATGTGCCAGTTGATATCCATAACCTGGAACATCGCTGCGGTTATTCATCTCAAAGATCACGTCTGACCGGCCAGCGTCTTCAAGGGCGCGCAATACATAACGATAACCAATATCACCAGCCGTCAATGCGTTATTCCGGTTGCGTATATCTTTCACCAGATTAGCAACAACAGCTTCCCTGTCTCCAGGTTCAACCAATCCCATGTGCAATGCCATGGCGTTGGCAGCCTGGCTTCCGGTGGCATATTGTTTAGTGGAAACATTAAAGAATTTGTCATTGAAGGCCTTCTTCACTTTCAGACTTAAATCAGCATACATATTCGCGTCATCCTTTTTGCCGAGCAGAGTTGCAATTTCCTTCATAAGAGACAGGTCGTGATAGAACGTCGCTGTTGCAGTTACACCTTGTGGTGTCATTTGGGCAAAGCCAGGTTTATTGGGTCCGATATCATACCAATCGCCCAAGCCCTGCATCAGTATATAATTATCCGATTTCTTTTCGAGATACGTGATGTATCTTTTCATCATGGGGTAAGCTTCTTCCAGTGCCTGTTTATCGCCATACCATTTATACGTATACCAGGGCAATATGATAGAAGCGCTTCCCCATTCGGGTGAATCGCGGAAGGGATCTTCGAAGTGTACGTATTCGGGAGCGATCTCCGGGATCAGGCCATCATCAGTCTGCGACTGGATCATATCCCGGATAACTTTGCGGTTCAGTGCTGCCACATCATAATTGTATTGCACAGAACTTCCCATCAGATGAGTTTGCTCAAGCCAGCCCAGCTTCTCGCGATGCGGACAATCGGTGAATAGGCTGACCGTGTTACTGCGGATTGCCCAGTCGATCAATTTATAGATCTTCCCGAACAATGTGTCCGACGTGTTGAAATCTCCGGCAGTAGCGGCGGCATTACGGATATGAAGACCGTTGATTAGATTGATCTTTGCAATAGAACCTGTAGCTGTTTCAGGCGCAGCACCCTGCACCTGTAAATAACGAAAGCCATAATAAGTGAACCTTGGCTGCCATTTCTCCACGCCATTTCCTTTCAATACATAAGTAAAAGTGAATGGCCCGCCGGTTCCTTTTTGATTGGCTGAGCCGTCATCATTCAGTAATTCCGCCGGGATGACTCTTACAGTATCACCTTTCTTTCCGGATAGCTCAATAGCTGTTATACCAGAAAAGTTTTGTCCAAGATCAAAGATCCATTGACCGTTGCTTAACTGAGTTGACTTCACTGGTGAAAACTCCTGCATTACTTTTACAGGTTCTGCCATTTGCGATTGCAGCAAAGAAGGGCCGCTTGTCACGACAACATTCTTCCAAGCCTGATCATTAAAACCGGCTTTATCCCATCCCGGCTGCTCTTTTGTCGCATCATAATCCTCCCCGCCGTATATACTGGAGAACGTGATGGGAGAAGGTGAAGTTTTCCAGGTCTTATCGCTGATGATATTATCAGTTGAGCCATCAGTGTACTCGATCATCACACGCGCGATCATCTTTGGATAACCGTATGCACCTGTGAGTTTACGGTAACGTTCACCAGGAATATAGTAAAATCCATTGCCAAGCATCACACCTAGTGCGTTGGCGCCTTTCTGAAGATCTTTTGTTATATCAAAAGTTACATACAATGCATGTTTTGAATACTGTGTCCATCCGGGATCAAGAAAATGATCCCCGGTTTTTTTGCCGTTGATGGTTAGTTCGAAATGACCAAGTCCTGAGATAAAAGCGGTGGCGCGTTTGACTGTTTTGCTGACGTTGAATTCCTTACGTAATAAAGGAAGAATGTTCTTTCTGGAGCCCCACTCTTTCTTGCCGCGACCATGTGCCAAAGGGAGAAAGATGGAAGTATCAGGCAATTCCTCATACCCGATCCATTTTGCATTTGCCCAGTCATCCTGTTTCAATAACCCGATTTGCCAATGGGAGATAACACTCCACGCAGCTTTCCCTTTGTTATCCCAAACCATCACTTTCCAGTAATAAAGCTTACCGGGAACAAGTTGCTTTCCTTGATAGATTACCTGCAGCGTATTACTGGAAGAGATCTTTTTTGAATCCCATACATTTCCCTTATCATTTTTCAGCAGAGCAGAATCGTCTGCTACAATAAGGCGATACGCTTTCTGGGAAATATTTTTTCCGCCGGAACGCAATTCCCAGCTAAGCGATGGAGTGAGGTCAACACCTAGTGGATTGGTCCGGTAATTACACCGGGGATTGTCTACATGCAGTTCTTGCGCAATGGAACAGGCCGAAGCAGATAAGAAGAATAAAAAAAACAGCAATCGTTTCATAATCATTTATTGAACGTCTATCCCCGAGATAGCGAGTCCTTTGGCTTTTTCTGTGATCAGTCTCACAATATAATTCCCGGCATTGATCTGACTTCCCGTATTAACAGTGACCTGGTTCCATTTACCCTGGCGGGTAAATGTAAGGGTTACGGGTTGTGTCATCATCCTGCTGTTACCCGGTCCGATGAGTTCGAGTGTAGCATTTACCGATTTTTCGCCGGGCCAGTAATATTTCAGGGTGATGGAATAGATATCGGCCACGCCGGTCAATACCGGCCATTCTACAATGGCATTATCTTCAGCTTTCACCATTGCCACTTCGCGCTTCTCGAATTGTTCTTTCGCTACGTTACCGGTCAGCTTTGCCACGTTTGTTTTATAAGCAGTGACAGGCTTCAGATCGTAAGCCGGTTGCATATCAACAGCGGGTTTAACAAAGATCAATGGATATTTTTCGGTGTTCACGTGTGCCCTGCCTGCAGGAAAGCGCTTTCTCCAAACAGAATAATTTTTCCCATCAGACAGACGAAGATACTTACCCGTATTTTCATAGCCATTCATCCAATCATACTTTACCGAATCGCTGATTGCCGCAAATACGTCTGCTGTATCTGCGAGGCCAAATGAAACAGGTCCCGGTTTATCTTTGTTTGTATAGATCAGTTGCGAACTTCCAAAAAGTCCTGATGGGAGCTCAGCAATGCCGGGTTTGCTGCCGAACGCCGTTTCGTAACCTTCATCTACCCAATCCCGCCAGCCCGCAGCGCCTACGGTATTACTTGTAAGATCGTAAGATGGGGCTATCTCAAGGTCGGGTTTTAATGATGCGATGGCAATCCCTGAGATGATCGCCTGTCCAACTTTGCAATTTGGAAAAGACACAACGAGTTTTCCTCCCTGTATCTTTGCCTTTATCATTTTCTTCAACGGTTTATTCGTACCCGCTTCTTTCCAGATATCAAGATCTTTTAAGACTGTTTTTCCATTGATCGCAACGTCGAACAGACGCATACCTGTTGCATCCATTCCTCCACCGATCCCAAGCCAGGGTTCTATGAAATATAGTTCAACAAGATACTCCCCATCGGGAACTGGGAAATGATAAGAAAGCTTATCGCGCCCATAGCGGAAACTTTGCATTAAGATCCAATCGCCGGTAACAGCAGCTGTTGTTGTGCGCTGGCTTGCAAAGAATGGCGGGATATTTTCAAATTCGTTGGACCATGAACGGGAACCAAACATTGAATCCTTGACAGTATCAGGTAAGTAGGTATCAGCAGACCAGTAACTGCCATGGCCTTCTGAATAGGCGGGGCCGCCACAGTTGATCTTGTATAAGTAATGATAATTTGGAGCGGGTTTAAAAATATCGCTGTTATACATGCGATCTTCTATTCCTTCAGCGTACGGTAAATGATGCAGGGTAATAGTGTCCCTCGCGACAGCCTTCCCATTTACATAACCAATTGCATACAGAACATTGTACTTAATATCTACGTTCCGCCATTCAAAGTGCGTTCCTATTCCTTTGCGCGTTCGCTTTCCCAATGAATATTTTCCCAGGTCATTGAACAACTCTACTTCATCACAATTGGAATAAACGATCAGGCTGTCTTTCACGCCAGGCTTAGTCCACCGGCCGGGCCATGTATGTGAAACGATATACACCATCGGCTGCGTTTCCTTCGGTGCATAATTAGAACGGAACATATAGAACGCATCCGTCGGCTCTTCCCAGGGAGTTAATAAACCTTTATAGTTAACCGGACCGATCCTATCCAGTTCGCGATATCCTTCCCCACCCTGCACACGGCCGGGATTATCGTGCGATGTAAGCAGCCAGAAGAACTGTCCTGCACTACTATCTTTTACCGATTCAGCCAGCCGGATCTTCTGTTCCATCAGCAAAGTCATCCTGTCTTCGCTTAAAACACCATTCTGTACAAATGGACCTTCTGTATGCAAACCCAACGTTCTCCAGGCTCCGTACTCGCCGATCAACACCTGCTTCTTTACATCTTCCCCATAAGTGTTCGGATCGCCGCCATAAGTGCCTGTCCAGTTCTGTGGCACATCCCAATCCGTGCCGGCGCCTCCATTACAGGTGGTGACCAGTCTTTCAGCTGAAGCAGTCGGATCGAGTTGACGGATCAGTTCCGTACACTCGCGGGCAAAGTCTTCCGGCAATTTACTTTCATTCTGTAAACCCCAGAGAATAACGGAAGGATTGTTCCTTCGTTCGATCACCCATTCCGTCAGCAGCTTTTTAAAATTTGAGCGGAACTCCGGTGAGTCATACCATACGTGCGCAGACAATTGCGTCCACCAGAGAATTCCTTTCTCATCACATAATTGTCCATATAAAAGATTATGCGGCTGATGTCCGTCGCGGAACGCATTGAACCCGGCAAACTGCAGCCACTTCATTCTTGCAATGATCTGTCCTTTGCTGAATGCATGGCTTTGCCCGATCAGGTGTTCATATTCCGCCACGCCATTGATGAATACCGGCTTTCCATTCAAAATAAACTGATTGGTCGGATTTCTCCAGTTGACAGTGCGGAATCCGAATGGCGTAGCCAATTCATCGATGATAGAATTTCCTTCTTTTACCGCTGTAACAATATTATACAGGTAAGGATTTTCAACTGACCATAAAACCGGTTGGTTGATCTTAGCCAGGTCATTTTTAAAAACAAGTGAATCACCTGGTTTGAGCGTTATTGTTTGTTGATTATTGTAAACAGTTTTTCCTTTCGCATCCTTCACAGTAAAGACAAGCTGATACTTTTTCAATGCTGTACCGTAATTCTTCAGGGTTGCAGACAGATTCAACACCGCCGCATTCTTCTCTACCTTGGCCCAGGCATGAACGCCAAAGGGAACAACGCGCGTTTCATTAGTGATCAGCAAATGAACGGGTCGGAAGATCCCCATTGGTTGCGAGCCTTCGGAAAATCCACGTTCATCACTGCATCCGCCACAAACCCAGGGAAGATCTTTGATATTGGAAGGATGCCAGGAACGAACGGCAAGCAGATTGGCAGAACCATCTGTCCGTATAAAATCTGTAACATCAATGGTAAATGTTGTGCGGCCGCCAGCATGATCTCCTACTCTCTGATCATTCAGATAAACAGTAGCATAAGACCCGACACCTTCGAAATACAGGAAGAAACGTTTCCCTGTTTTTGACTTCCGGATCTTTATGGTTTTACGATACCATGCATCACCATGCCGATTACCGTGCAGCAGTCTCCGATACCCTTCATATCCATCCCAGTTGTGCGGAACGTCTATCCTTTTCCAGTTCTTTGTATCAAGTTCCTTTTTGAAATGATCAACAGGAAGAACTTCATCGTTTGAAGTGGCGGTGGTAAGCCAGTCTTCATTTAATGATATGTCCTGCCTGACTGAAGACTGAGCATAAAGGTTCTGATCCAAAACGAAACACAACATTAGCAGCAATGTCCATGCACGCGTGCAGGCACTCACTTTCCCGTATGATCTTCTTTTGTAGAACAACATTATTTCTTTTCAAGATTTCCGTCAAAACGATAGATACCTCCGGCTTCAGTAGGGAAGGATATTTCTTTACTTCCATAGCGAAGCTTGCAGGTCTTACCTGCAGTTGATCTCAGTTCGACCTGCTGAAGCTTTCCATTTTTCCACTTCATGTTCAATTCAAATCCACCACGCGCACGGATCCCATTTACTTCGCCATTGAATAAAGCGAGTGGTAATGCGGGCAGAAGATCGATAAAACCTGTATGACTTTGAAGCAGCATCTCGCCTATTCCCGCCGCGCCACCAAAGTTCCCGTCGATCTGGAAAGGAGGATGAGCATCAAACAGGTTAAGGTAACTTCCCGCACCGCCTTTCACAGGACTGAGCAGCATTTGCAATAATTTAAATGAATGATCGCCATCTTTGAATCTTGCCCACAGGTTGATCTTCCAGCCGAGGCTCCAGCCGGTGGCTTCATCACCACGATACATGAGCGACTGACGTGCCGCATTCATCAGCTCGGGGGTTTGCACCCAATTGATCTCCGATCCGGGATGAACGCCCCAAAGATGAGAAAGATGACGATGCTTGTTGGAGGTATCATCCTTATCCTGCAACCACTCCTGCAACTGACCATATTTGCCGATCTTATTCGGAGCGATCTGAGTGTATTTGATCTTTAGTGTATCATGAAATGCTTTATCAACATTGAGAATCTCACTGGCGGCAATAACATTGCTGAACAGATCACGGATCAACTGGTGATCCATTGTTGGCCCGGCAACCAAACCTCCCTGCTCAGGAGAATTCGATGGCGTACTGATAAGATAGCCGGAAACAGGGTCTTTAATAAGAAAACTATTGAAGAACAATGCTGCTTCCTTCATGATCGGGTAGGCCTTGTTCCGGAGGAAAAATACATCCTGGCTGAACTGGTAATGTTCCCAAAGATGCTGGCAAAGCCATGCCGCACCTGTTACCCAAATCCCGTGATTGGACGCATTGATCGGCGCCGTTCCTCTCCACAGATCCGTATTATGATGCAATACCCAACCTGGTGCATTGTAATGCGCTTTTGCAGTTTGCTTTCCGGTTTGCGACAGATCACCGATCATATCAAACAGAGGCTGATGCATGGGTGAAAGATTCAGCAGCTCAGCCGGCCAGTAATTCATTTCCGCATTGATATTCGTTGTGTATTTGCTCCCCCATGGTGGCGCAAGAAGATCATTCCAGATACCCTGCAGGTTTGCGGGACGTGTACCGGGGCGCGAACTGGAGATCAGCAGGTATCTTCCGTATTGCAGATAAAGCGCAGCGAAAGATGGATCGCCACCTGACGAAAACTTCGCCAACCGTTCGTCCGTCGGAAGATCTTCACGTGAGGAACCTTGAAAAAGGATGCTGAATGTATCGAAATACTTCTGATATTCTTTTACATGCGCTTCGCGTACCTGTTCAAACTTCTTTGCTTTGATCGCATTGAGTTGTGCGTTTGTAATGGCAACAGGATTTCCGGAAACATCCTTATAGTTCTTATAATTAGTTGCGGCAACCAATGAAAGTACCGCCTCATCTGCATTCTTCACCTCTATCTTGTTGTCTTTTATCTGTACTGTTCCGCCTTTCAATTCTACATGAAGCAATGCCTCTCCCATTAAAGCGCCATTCTTTACTTTCAGCGAAAGCGATAAAGTGTGGCCGTCTTTCGTTTTTACAGAAGACAATTTATGCGGACTTGATAACGATGCACTAAAACTCAACTGTCCAGGAGAATTTGTTTCCAGTTGAATGAACATTGCCTGATCAGGCTGGCTCACCAAATACTTTCTTGTGTAGGCAACGCCATTGGATGTATAGCTCGTTACGGCTTCTGCATTGCTTATGTTAAGACTTCGCCGGTAAGTTCCTTCATCAGGCTTATGCGAAAACTCGAGCCAGAGATCACCGAATGGCTGGTAGTCGGCCTGATAACGGGGCACCGGTGGCGGATCATCATTCACCATGTAATATTTCCAGTTTCCATTGAGAGAAAGCTTTGCCCTCTCTCCTGCCTCTTTTGTGTAGATCCCTATATGTCGTGTAGTATCCTTATAGCCGGCAATGCCGCCTTTATCAAAGAAATTCAGTACGAGCACAGCTATTGTATTTCCGCCGGCTCTCAGCACACCGGCGGGAATGGTATATTTTCTTGGATCGGTACTGTTAGTTGTTCCGATCAGTTTTCCATTTACATAAGTGTAATCAAGATCCCGGATCCTGTTCAGATCAAGCACCGCTTCTTTGTTTTGCCAATCAGCAGGAAGGTCAATGGTTCTTCTCATCCAGATGGCGCCATCGAAACCTTCGAAGCCAACAGCTTCCCAACCTTCATAGGAAGGCACGGCCATTGTCTTCCATGATGCATCATTAAATCCCGATGCGGCTGGATCACCTCCCGGTAATTTCGTTGACGTTACGGTTTTGATCCACGCATCACGGTTGCCTTCATCGGAACGCATGCCCATGAATTTTTCGCCGGCTAATTGTTCCGCTTCCTTTTGTTTACCTGCGAAAATCAGTTGCCGGATGGTGTCAAGATACTTTGCAGCGCCCGGGCGTGTATAGTCGCGGGGTTCGCCTGTCCACAATGTTTCTTCATTGAACTGGATCCTTTCTTTTTCCACTCCACCAAAAACCATCGCACCCAGGCGTCCGTTTCCTAATGGAAGTGCGTCTGTCCATTTCTCCGCCGGTTTGGTGTACCATAAAGACAACGGTCTCACCTGGCCGCTTACGGTTAAGACGCCAGCAACAAAGATCAGGGAAAGGAAAAGTTTTATCTTTCGTAACATATCATTGATTGATGATCTGAACAGCCTGTTCGTTTACATCCGCCGTCTTTTTAACAATTTCAGTGATTCCCGTTAATTGATTTCCCTGCAAAATGATTCCTTTCGAATCTGCTCCCTGTAATTGAAGGAAAGTTGATGTGCCGGTAGTCGGACGCGTATTCCTGATCCAGGCATTCTGCACATTCTGTAACGAAATAACCGGTGTTCCATCTACCGGCCGCGGATTTCGCAAAGCATTCAATTCAAGACCAGTTGTCTGTTTTGCAGAAACAGCTGGTCCGCGCTGCACCTGTATGCTTACGTTATCCAGGAAGATATCTTTTGCTTTTTGTATCACGAATCCACTTTGCGCATAAATCACCACATCTGAAAAGCGGATATTCTCGACCGCCATTTCTTCCAGACCATTTATAAAACACGCTTCATTAGTGTAGGCTGTGATATTACTGTAGCTGATATTTTTGATCTGTGGCGTTCGTTCAGAAACAGGTTCCAGCTCTGTTTTCGAATAAGCCATATCCAATACAAATGCCTGTTCACGGATATTCTTCATGATGATATTATCCACCCGGATATCTTCAACAGCGCCACCACGACCTCTGGTTGTTTTGATCCGGATACCACGGTCTGTTCCATCAAACACGCAATTCGAGATCACTATATTCTTTACACCGCCGCTCATTTCACTGCCGATCACCACACCGCCATGACCGGAAAGCATGGTGCAGTTCGTGATCGTATAATTCTGTGCAGGCGCTGCTTTCGCGCGACCGGGTCCATCCTTTCCCGATTTGATCGTGATGCAATCATCACCCACGCTGATATGACAGTCGGAGATATGAACGTATTTGCAAGATTCCGGATTGATGCCATCCGTATTCGGTGATGGAGGATTATTGATCGTAACTCCCTTCACCGTTACATTCTCACAAAACTCCGGGTTAACGGTCCAGAAAGGAGAATTGATGATAGTGATCCCTTCTACCAAAACGTTCTTGCAATACATAGGTTGAATAAATGGCGGGCGGAGAAAACCCCGTTTCATTTGTTTTGGATCATCTGGAAGAAGAATGTTCTTATTCAAACTATCAAACATGATCTGCCATTTGGATCTTGGCTGACTGGATTTATATCCTTCTACAAAGTCCCACCATTTTTTCCCATGGCCATTGATCAGTCCACGGCCTTTTATCGCGATGTTCTCCGCTTTATATGCATAGAACAAAGGAGAAAAACTTATCACATCAACACCTTCATAACGACTTTCAACCATCGGCAGATAATCATCAAAATCATCACTGAAATGCAACTCAGCCCCGGCATCAATATAAACCGTAATGTTACTTTTCAAATGAATAGGACCAGTCAGATACTTTCCCGCAGGAAAATAAACCGTACCTCCACCAGCTTTTACCGCAGCTGCAATCGCATTCGAAATAGCAGTCGTTGCTTTCTTGCTACTGTCTTTCTTCGCCCCAAATTTCGTCACATCATACCACGACTGCCCATTTACCAGTAACGTAGAAAACACTAATCCTAAAAAAAATAATTTCTTCATATTTATATGCGTTCAATATCCTTCCTAATTCGAAATATCATATTGCTTCCCGACCATTAGCGTTATTCGCGTAATTCGCGGCCATTCGCGATCATTCGTGTTTCATTCGCGTTCTTCGCGTTATTCGAATAGCCAGTCAATCTCCGTCTTCACTCCATCCGGTGTGATACCCGCATCATAAGGTTTGATCAACTGATCATCGCTGATGAAGCCGAGTATCAGGCAAGCTCCTTTTTCGAGTTTTAATGTATTGGTTCCGGGTTTAAAACTGTAACTATGAACATTGACCGGTGGAAAGCCCTTTACCACAAGTGCATTGGTGATCTTCGCTTCCGATTGGCCGTATTCATTTGCGGTTGCATTGGTTTCAAGTTCCGGTGCTTTCAAAAATTTTGAGCGCCCGGAATAAGCAGCCTGTTTGAATTTGAAATAACCCACAAGAACTTTGACCGGCTTGTTATTGGTAAACTGAACAGATGTTCCGTTTTCAAATTGAATAGCAGAAGAAAGCTGAATCGCTTTCAACCCTTTTAATGCGGGTGCTATATCAATAATGGGGGAAGCGGTATCCGGGAAAACCTGCGACAGGCTGTCGATCACGTAAAAGCGTGGCGAGCCGGCGATCTTTACTTCTTCATTCCGCAGCGGCTGCACTTTAACAGGTGTGAGCACTGCACTTTTCTTTAATGAATCAATCGACCTGGTGAAATGAGCCAGCTCCTGCTCAAATGGAACCAACACTTCCGCCCATGTTTTAAATGTACCGTTGACGCCACGGATCGGGATCTTTCTTTGCTGCGTCTGCATGCTGTTTGCATACAGGTAAGTTCCTTTTGTAAGATCAACGAGTTCTTTATAACTGTTGACACTTTGCTGCAATAGAGGCAGTGACCTTTCCAGGTCTGCAATATCATTTGAATACTTATACCTTAATGCATGTAATGCCGCATCAGCTTTTTGTGCAAAATGTTTGGCCAATGCACGATAGCAGTACATATCATTTTTGAGACGCTTAAACTCTTCTTTGTTCTTTGTAACACCAATGGCTGCAAGATCAATTGCAGATACTGACCTCTGCCCATGTTCCTGCACTTCGCGAATGATCTGCACAGGTGTTTCGCCGATATGCGGTTGTTTCTTCCATTCTTTCTCGGCATACTGGATCAGCATTTCTCCTTCGGGGCTTTCGCCTTCGTAAAGCAACGTAAACAATCCATAGCGGAATGGATTGATCAATTGTGTCATCAGCATGCCCAAGGTCAGTGTTTGCCGGTTTCCGTCAGTGATCCCGAAACGGCGAAGAAGCTTTGGAGCAATTTCCCCGGACTCTTCATAGGCCTGAAGGATCAGTCGCCCCTGCTCAGGACTGCAACCAAAATGCTGCGCAAGACGATCACTCCAGAAGATGATCTCCTGTTCACGCGAACGATCAGCTTTCCACGCATACCGGCTCCATGCGGCATACCAGATCCAGTCTCTTTCGATCTGCAGGAGACGTTGTCCTTTTACGCTGTCGGCGCTATAGGGCCAATCCCAATAAGAAGCCTGTGGATATAAATGCAGGCCGTTCCCGCCCATGATCCGATGCATTCCCTGTACAGACCGCTGAATGAAATCGGCCGATCCATAACGGAATGGTTCAAGGTTCGCAAGGATGTGTACATTTTCGATCTGCACAGACCCGAGACGGCTGAGGGTCTGATGAAGCTCCGCCCACTGACCACGTGGTTCCGGTGTTGTTAGTGCTTCGCCATTGAACTTCGCTTCTGTATAGAGGTTCTTATATAAAGGTAATGCCGCCTTCATCACAGAAGGGGCATCCGTATCATGCGCACGTAAAACGATCGGCGGTTCTTCTTTTTTACCCAATGCTTTTAATCCGTCCTGTACGCCGGGGATGATCGTTTTGGTAAACCATTCGATATCGTCAGGACCGGTTCCTTCCATAGCTTCACCGAGGCAAACCATCAGGCCCACATTTGGATATTTCTCAACGAATGCAGCAATGGATTTGCGGGTGTAATCAGCGATCAGTGAAACGATCGGTCTTTCACGCTCCTGCGTTTTGATATTATGTTTCTCGGCAAAAGGTTTTGATACGATAATATTATAGAACATCTGGATCACCCAGATGCCTCGCTTATCAGCTTCAGTAGTGAGGAATCGATAGATCTCTTCGTTCTTTTTAAACGTTGCGTCATCTACTTCCACGGCATAAGGATAATCTTTTACCCGAACCAGTGATGCGAAGGGATGGCCATTCCAGAGATAGAGAGAATTCATCCGGTTTGCTACCATCGAATCCAGGTACTGGATCCAATGTTGCTTATCATAAAACCAGGGAAATGTTTCAGGGGTGTAAGGATATTCATACACGGTCCTGCCAGGAAGGTAGTAAGGCTTCTGCACACCGATGCACGCACCGCGAAGAACCATTTCGGGCTTGTCCTGAATGGAAAGTTCAGCAGGGATGTTCCTTTTATCGTTTATACGATCTGTCAGTTCAAGACAGCCGTACAACAAACCTGATGCGTCAGACGCGCCAATAAAGATCGATTTCCCTGAAGATTGGATCGAGAAACCTTCCTTCCCGGGATCCTGAAGTGAAGTAACTAGTTTACCAGAAAAGGCTGCTTTGTATAATGGAGATTGAAGACCGGCGATCGTGATCGTCCAGCCATTTTTAATTTTCTTCAATTGATGTGAAGATGTTACGGTGAAGCCCGCTGTTTTCAGTGATGATTCCAGTTTTTCTATCCCAAATTTCGCCCGTGCAGAAATCTCGCTGCTATACACAAGCAAAACAGGTTCACCTCCCGAAGCACGCAGTTCTGCTCCGCAAATAACCAGTAATAAAAATGCCCAAACCTTTTTCATAGAAAACAACATGCTAATCGTTTAAAAATAAAAGGGGGGATCGGAGAGCCGTTCCCCCGGGATTGCTTGTGAATTTGACTTGCCTGTCAAACTGCTATATGAATGAAAATTTTAAGTAAAAAGTAAAAAAATCTCTCGTCAAAACAGAACATTTGAAACTATAGTAAAGCCTATTTTGACTTTTTACTTTTTACTTTTGAATTTTTACTTTTTACTTTATTACCGGCCATTCCCCTCCCTTATCACTCGACCGGTACGCGGCCTCCACGCAGGCCATGGTATGAATAGCGTCTTCTACAGAGTTGTCGGGTTGATTGATCTTTCCATTAGCGGTCAGCATCACCTGTTCCATGCTTCCTGCAAATGCGTGCGGGAACCAACTGCCGTTAATGGTTTTATTCTTCCATTCAGGATCTTTATCCCTGAGCGAAATATATTCGAAAGTATCTGGTATGCCGGTTGGATAATTTTGTAATACACCCATTCCTATCCTGATCGCGCCGGCAGTTCCTTCCAGTTTTATATAAGAGTGTTGTTTGTCATTTCCAAACTGATGACAATGGTTGGTAAGGATCGTTGCCCGTTCGTACTGTCCGTAGTCCAGGATGATCGCGGAACGTACAGAAGCCAGTTCTTTCATCGCAGGATGGCCAACTGTTTTTGCATAAACAGTTTTGGGATTGCCCAACAGATTCCTTACAAGGTCTATGTAATGAATGCTGTGATATAAGATCTCCACGCGTGGTGACTGGAAGAGAAAATCCCATAAATGCCAGGGCGTGTATACGTTCACGTTCACTTCAATATCTACCAGTTCTCCGATCGTTCCTTCAGCGATCATCTTTTTTGCTTCCAGTATATAGGGTGCATAACGAAGCTGGAAGTTGACCGCGGCATTCATCTTTTTACGCCGGGTGATCTCAAGGATCTGTTTGGCCATTTCAAGATCGTCACCCATTGGTTTTTGGATCAGCACACTGGCATTATCCGGTAGTTGTTCCAGAATGGCAGGAATTGCACTGGCCGGAACTGCGACATCAAACACCACCGGTTCCCGTACCGCAACTACCATTTCACTGATGCTGGCATACACCGAAGGAATTGCAAACTCTTTTGCTACACTTTCCGCTTTTTTCGGATCAAGGTCGTAGATCCCATTCACTGCATAACCCGCTAAACGATAAGCCGGCAGGTGCGAGGTTGTTACGATCCCGCCCGCGCCGATCAACAGTATCGGTAGTGGTTTATATGATATCGTTTGATTCGTCATCATTATTCTGCTGATCCGATATAATTTGCAACGGTCAATGCCATTACTGCCAATATCAATACGGCAAGCGCAAGCCCAAGCATTACCATTGTTGGTCTTTTACATTGTTTCCATTCTTTCATCCAGAGACCTGCCAGTGAACTGAACAGTACAAGCATGATCATATGAATGGTCCAACTGGTGAATTTGAAATTTCCCATCCGCACATGTCCCAACCCATAAAAGAAGAATTGTCCATACCACAATAGTCCGGTTAATGATGCCATGAGATAGTTAGCCGGCAGAAAACTGTTTCCTTCTTTTATATTGCTATACTCACCGAACGTTTTGTTCTTCATATGCAGGTACAAACAATACAAAGCTGTTGTAACGAACGCACCGGTGTTCGAGAAGAGATAGATCACGTTTCCCTGGAAATGTCCTGCACCGTGAGCAGCGGCAACTTCAGCAATTGGTTGTCCCTGATCGATAGAAAACCCATACAGCGCAGAAAGCACGCCAGCCAGCAAACAAAGCGGCAGACCTTTGGCCAGGGAGAACTGTGTTTTTGTTTCAGTGAGCGCTTCCAGATCTTTCTCTTTCTTTCTTCCGGCAACGCCGCATAAGGCAATGCCGAATGCACCGAGAAAGATGCCGGTTCCCATCAGGAAAGCACCGGGACGTTGAAATACTTCACCCAGTGTTCCGTTCATCATCGGAGGAAGCAAGGTTCCCAAGACGCAGCTGATACCAACGGAGATCGCATAGGTCAGTGAAAAACCGACATACCTGATCGCGATGCCAAACGCTGTGCCGCCTATTCCGTAAGCCATTCCAAGGAAAAAAGATTTTTGCATGGAGGCAGAAGGCGCTTCGCGCAATACATCCATCAACTCAGGGATGGTAATGAATGCGACGATCACAGGCAACAACAACCAGCACACAAATGCCTGCGCCAGCCAATATGTTTGCCAGGCCCATCCCCTCACTTTTTTCTGTGGAGTATAACAAAGAGCTGCACTGGACGCACCGACAGCATGCAATAAAACACCATTGATCACTTCCATGTATTGCCTGCTTTAACCGGAGTTTTTATTGTATAAAATTTTTTCGCTGAATGATAAAGCACTTGCTCCTGTTCGTCCGTGGAAAGTATTTCTTCCAGTACTTCACGATATATTTTCCAGATAGAACTGTATTCGCCTGCCAGTAAAGACACGGGCCAATCTCCGCCACAAAAACATCGTTCCACTCCAAAATGCTTTATTGCAAACTCTATATATGGCTGAATCTCCTTCCTGGTTCGTCCTTCAAAATGGCCGGAAGCCGTTCCCAACCCGGAGATCTTTGCTGAACATGCTTTATGTTTTGCAGCTGTACTCATCAGTTCACCCCATTCCCCAAACCGTTGCTGAGAAGATATGGGTGGCTGACTTAAGTGATCAAACACCATATTCAGCGCGGGCACCCTGTCAGCCACTTCCAACGCCGTTCTGATATGTGCTGTTTTTACCGCAACGATATCAAACGGAATGGAATAACCCGCCAGTATCTTCAAACTTTCGATCACCTTATCCTGCAATAGCCATTCACTGTTTGGTTCATCATGTATCTGATGCCGGACTCCGCAGAAGTACGGATTGGATAGATGCTTTTCCTCCAGCTGACGTTGCACCGCATCCGGATCAAGTAATGGCAACCAGGCCACCACCCCACTGATCCAGGAAGTGTTTGCCGCCACGTGCAGCATATGATCAGTATCTTCTTCATTACCTGCCGCCTGAACCAATATCCCTTCCGTTACACCCGCAGCAACACGTTCCGTCTCCAATGTTCCGATCTCCCAGGTTTGATTCAGCAATGAAGTATCGCCTTTCAACCACGGATAATCTGCTTTAGTGAGATCCCAAACGTGAACGTGAGTGTCTATTGTTTTCAATGGCATGAGAGGAGAAGAAAGTTTAAAAGTTTAAAAATTTAAGAGTTTAAAAGTTTAAAAGTTCAAGAGTTTACAGACTCGTAGTAGTTCAACATTAAACTATTGAACTATTAAACTCCCTACCTATGCCCGACGTATCTACCTTTTTTGATAGCATGAGAACAGAAAAAGGTTTTATGTTTTAATGTTTAAAAGTTTTCAACATCGTAGTAGTTCAACATTAAACTATTAAACTATTAAACTTTTAAACTCTTAAACCTTCCCCCCTACCCCCGCGGCGACATCTCCTTGAGCAATCCGAATTGTTCTTCAATCTGCTCGTTATGCTCTCCGAGCAAAGGCGCACCAGTTCCTGATAATAATATTTCACCATCAACACGGATCGGGCAGCGGGTAGTTGTAACGGAAATGCCGTTGCCGGTTTTTACTGTTATTTCCATATCCAGGACCTTATATCCCTCTTGCTGGAGCAGCTCATCATAGTTCAGTACGGCTGCGCACCAGATATCGGCTTTTTCCAGTATCCCGAGCCAGTGTGCGGTTGTTTGGTGAACCAGGTGATCAGCAAGAATGGCTTTGATCGTATCGCGTTTATTGAACCAGTCCTGGCTTTCGGTAAACTGCAATAATGGTTCGCATCCAAGCAGGTTACCCAGCAGCAGGATATTGCCCATTGCCAATGCAATATACCCATCTTTTGTACGGTAAATACCGTATGGCGCCGCAATATACGCATGCGCGCTATTTACGGCACTCCTGACCGGTAGTTCATTACCATCGTTGTAATAACAGGTCAGTACTTCAAACTGAAAATCGAGAATACTTTCCATCATGCTCACCTGCACCATTGCGCCTTCACCGGTGATTCCGCGCTGATAAAGCGTTGCAAGAATTCCCTGCGCGATATGCGTGCCCGCCATAATATCTACAACAGCCACTCCCATTGGAGTCGGGCCTTCATTGTCGTTATTACTCAACCAGCTCAGACCTGAAACAGCCTGCAGTAACAGGTCCTGTCCGGGAAGATCCTTCCAGGGACCTTCATTGCCATAGCCACTTACTTCAGCATAAATGATACCGGGGTTGATCTGTTTAACTACTTCATAGCTCAAACCGATCCGTTCCATTACGCCGGGTCTGAAGTTATGGATCATCACATCGGCTTGCGCCAGTAACTGTTTGACCCTTTCAAGGTCATCCGGGTTTTTCAGATCAGCCGCATAGCTTTGCTTGTTGCGATTGATGGCATGGAAGATGGTTGATTCCCCTTCCAGCAAAACGTCTGACACATATAGTTGGCGACAGATATCGCCAGTACCAGGTTTTTCGATTTTGATCACCTGCGCACCAAGATCGGCAAGCCGTAACGCCGCAGACGGGCCAGATAAAAACTGGCTGAAATCCACTACTACTATATCCTGCAATAAGTTCATACGTGCTTAGTGATTTAATAATTCATTCTTCACTTTTTCATTATGCTCTCCCAACTGAGGTGCCGCAGCAGATGCAAACAGCCGCTGTCCGTTGATCCGGATAGGGCAACGTGTGGTCGTAATGCTTCCATTCGCTGTCTTGATCTGCTGTTCCATGCGGAGGCTTTTATAGCCTGCATGATCACGCATTTGTTTCCAATCCAGTACTTCCATTGCCCAAAGACCGGCAGTATGCAGATGCTGCAACCAATATGCAGAAGGCTGAGTAACGAGGTGTTTAGCCAGGGTGGCTTTGATCTCATCACGCGAAGAAAAGACAAGATCCTTTGCGTATTGCTTCAATGGTTCGCAACTGATCGCTTTTGCCAATGCGCTAATGTCCATCATTGCAAGTGCGATGTGCCCGTCAGCTGTTGCATACAATCCATAAGGCGCACCAAGTAAGGGGTGACCATTATTGCGGTCACTTCGTGATGGCTGTTGCCCATTGGTATAATAGGTTGTCAGTAATTCAAATTGGAAATCGAGCAACGATTCCATCAGGCTTAGCTCGATCAATGCGCCTTTGCCTGTCTTCTGCCGGCGGATCAATGCTGCCAGTACTCCCTGCACCAACTGAGCTCCGCACAGTATATCTGCGATGGCGATACCAAAGGGAACAGGCGCCTGTTGTCCGTTGCCTGTAGTATGCGTTAATCCTGTGATGGACTGCAATAACAGATCCTGGCCGGGCTTATTCTTCCATGGCCCTTTCTTTCCATAACCTGAGATCTCTGCATAAATAAGACGCGGATTAACGGTCTGCAAGGCTTCATAACCAAATCCCTTCTTTTCCATTACGCCGGGCCGGTAGTTGTGTAACACCACATCCGACTTTGCAATGAGTTTCAGCAACAGTGCCCGATCTTCTTCATTATTGAGATCCGCGGTAATACTTTCTTTATTTCGATTGATGGTATGAAAAAGCAGGGAGCTATCATCCACCCAAAGATTCTTGATGGCCAGTTTTCTTCCCGCATCTCCCGTGCCGGGGCGCTCGATCTTAATAACCCGCGCACCAAGATCCGCCAACCTCAACCCAGCCGATGGAGCCGAGAGGTACTGACTGAACTCCAGCACTAATAAACCCTGTAAAGGTAATCCCATCATCATGCAATAATTTTTGAATCGTTGGTTACAAAGCTCTTTCTGTATATTTCATTTAATTGCTGCAAGGTTTTCTTTGCGGTCAGTTCTCCTAAAAGAAACTGCTGAACCGGGTCACCGCCATGATCCTGGAAATGCAGATATCCATTGTATCTCGGACGCAGGTAACCATTTTCCATTACCGGCAAACACTGCCTGAAGAAATCATTGGAAATGCGATTTGCATCAGTGTTAAGCCAGGCAGCTTTATGGCCCGGCTGACCACCATTCTGCACATACAACGTTTGCTGCCATTCATTCGAAACCGCTTTCGCTGCAAAATCCACCGCTATTTCGGGATGTTTACTTGAAGCAGAAACAGACAAACCTGTTCCTCCGATCGTTGTACGCAAACGTGCATTACCAAATCTTACCACATCTGTATATTTCAATAGATACTTTGAATAGCCGCTTCTTGAATAATTGGAATAACAATAAGCGAACGGGCAATACCAGTAATCATTGGTGTTGCTCATCAACTCCGCCACTGCGATAGGGTTGCATTTGAAGAAACGTTTATCCACAAGGGAATAAAGCTCTTTCATAGACTCCAGCGCGGCCAAACCGGTTACTTCGCCGATCACTTCTTCCTGTGTTTGAAAAGGCTCTTTACCATGAGCGATACAGAAGGTATAAAAATTCATCAGTAGATCAATGGGAATTGCCGGAACAGCTACCTTTCCCATTTTTGCTAATGCCAACACTTCCTCCCAGGTCTGCGGAATGCTTTTATTGTGGTCTGTTAGCAGGTCGCGGCGATAGCTTGCAACGGGTGTTGCAGCATCAATTGCGAGCGCCCATTGACCACCTTCATAGTTATAGCTTAAGTGAGAGTCACCCACTGAATTGTCCGCCTGGTCTTTCAGGTATTGCTCATCCAGATATTTATCAAGAGGCAGTACGCAATTGGTAGCTGCGGCGCAACCTACCCAGGGGTGATCGATGATCAGCAAATCATAGTCGAGTGTA
>JBEVKW010000224.1:0-8666 GCA_040509495.1 Chitinophagaceae bacterium
CCTTAAACTATTAAACCTTTAAACATTAAAACCTTCTTTATTTGCCTTACTTTATCGCCATAGATATCGGAACAACACACTGTAAAGCCCTTGTGACCACAGATGCTGCAGAAGTCTTGTTTGAAGTGAAAGCAGGCTATCCTTCTCTTCAACCCCAGGCAGGTTATCATGAGCAGGATCCTGAGCAGATCTTTGCTGCTGTGATAGAAGTGTTGAGCGACGCAGTGAACACTGTTGCTGATAAGGAAAACATTCTTGCAGTGAGCTTCAGTGCAGCGATGCACAGCCTGATCGCAGTTGATCAAGCGGGAAAGCCTTTGACCAGGTTGTGGACCTGGGCAGACACGCGAAGCATTGCAGTGGCCGCCGAATTAAAAGATACACCAGAAGGAAGACGGATCCACCAGCAAACGGGAACACCTGTTCATCCCATGTCTCCTTTATGTAAGATCGCCTGGATGAAACGGGAAATGCCCGATATCTTCAGCGCTACGTATAAATTCATTTCAGGAAAAGAATACATCGTTCATCAACTCACAGGCGTTTATGAGGTAGACATCGCCATGGCATCTGCCACCGGTCTGCTGGATGTAGAAACCCTTCAGTGGAGCACTGAGGCACTGGCTTTCGCAGGGATCACACCAGCACATCTTTCATCACTCGTTCAACCGACCGATCGCTTGCCGGTGTTGCTGCCAGCGTTTCCAGAAAAGCTGAAGCTGCCCTTATCGGTACCATTCCTCCATGGCGGAAGTGATGGCAGTCTCGCCAATACAGGCGCAGGCGCTGTATTGCCTGGTGAAGCAGCCCTGACCATCGGCACCAGCGGTGCGATCAGGATCCTCCACGATCACCCCATTGCAGACACGCAAAACCGGTTGTTCAATTACCGGCTCGATAAAAACGTTTATCTGCCCGGCGGGGCAATCAATAATGGAGGCGTCCTGCTGGAATGGTTCATAAAAACCTTTACAGATAACAATAAAACATTTGATCAGTACCTGTCAGAACTTATGCCGCAGGCGGACAAGATCCCGGCGGGCGCTGAAGGACTGGTCTTTCTCCCTTATGTATACGGCGAACGGGCTCCGGTCTGGGATGCGGGCGCCAGCGGAATGTTTACAGGCATCAAAGCGATACATACCCGGGCACACTATTTCCGCGCCGTACTGGAAGGAGTTGGGTTTGGAATGAAGCAGGTGCTGGAAGCGCTGGAGGAAAACGGTGTGGTGATCCATACGCTTTTTGCAGGTGGAGGTTTTGTCGAATCCCCGGAATGGTTGCAGATCGTAACGGACATTTTACAGAAACCTGTCCGCGTGTCTTTAACGGCAGACGCTTCTTCGATGGGGGCCGTATTTATGGCCATGAAAGCGCAGGACATCATTAATGACTGGGCTGAAGTAAAAAGATTCATGCGCGAGGAAGAGTCATACCAACCAGGATCTTTTCTGCCGTACAAAAGCAATTTCGAAATTTTCAGCTCGCTCTATAAACCATCCATTCTTAAGAATGACTAAGATACCTGGAAACCGTTGAGTGGAATCCTGAACATGAATGCCAATCCCTGTAAATTTCTTTTTGCGGTCAGTTTTTCATTGTACAAACGATCAATCCGTTCCGCCGTGCTTTTTAAACCAATTCCTTTCGTGAAAAGCATAGGGAGATCACCGTTATAACCAATGCCGGTATCACTGATCGTTATATGAATGAATTCTTCTTCGCGCTGGCAAATGATCGTTACGGTTCCGCCATCCACCAGAGGAGATATCCCATGATTCAGTGCATTTTCAACGAGCGGCTGTAATATCATCGGGGGAACATTTGTTTGTAGTACCGCAGGGTCGATCCTGAAATCAACCTGCAGCCTGTTACCAAACCGGTAATGCTCCAGTTCAAGCCATGTTTTTACAAAGTTCAGCTCCTCTTCCAATCGAACAGACTGACATTCGCTTACTTTCAGTGCATACCGGAATGTATCTGCAAGCTGGGCGATCAGTACACGCGTTTTCTCCAGGCTCGGCGGCACCGATGCGCTGATCGAATTGAGTGTATTAAAAAGGAAATGGGGCTCGATCTGCGCTTTCAATGCCTTGATCTCACTTTGATATGCCAGGTCTTTCAACGCCTGCTCACGGATCAACTGTTCCCTTGTTCGGAGATAAAAACGGTATGCATGATATAGCGCAAACTGAAGGCTGTAAAAAAATGCGCCGATATACACATCGTACATCATTGTTGAGAAGTCAAACTTTCCCAACCCGTAGTCATTTAATATATGTCCAAAACTGTAAACCCAGGCAAATGAAAAAAAGGGAATATAGAGTAAGTGGAATATCAGCGTCAGGCTGAATGTCTTTTTTTTCCAAACTCTCAGAAGGAACCACCAGGCGGGTAACGTGCACAGCATTTTAAGCGCTACATCGATCGCAATGACCCTGACCTGGCCCAACGGATGTTTGATCTGATAAGACAGGAGCATTACAACAAAAAAGAATGCTCCCCAGAATAAATTATAAAAGATCCAGGCTGAAAATTCAGCCACGGTTATATTCCATACCAGTTTTATTTGCCAGAATCGCCGATCTCTCATGTTGATTAGCCGGGATAAACCGGTGCACAAAGCTACGGGGTGTATGGACTTTTACCTGGAAACAAGGACGAACCGTTAGATAAGCCGACGAATTGATCAAATCGGCATCCGAAACACAATTAGTAATGACTGGAATGTTGCCATTTTCATTTTTATGAAGATCGAATGTCTTTTTTCCTTTCGTTAAGGTGAACCAGTATCAGCCGGCGTATTTTTCTTCTCGATATCGATCTTTTTTTCAAACCGGTAATACGACAGAAAAAATATCATTCCACCCATCCCACCAGCAATCAATGGCATCAGCCATTTCATGGTCGACAAACTGAAAAAGATAAACACGATCCATATCCCAAAAAGCAATGCTAAAAAATCTTCCATCTTAAGATCGTCTGAATACAGCAAACTATGGATCAATAGTAAAACCGCCGGCCCCGTCAGGATCAGCCAGCCGTACTGTGCCGCATCATGTTGTATGATAATAACACCTTTTAAGGCCCACCATTCCGGTATCAGGAGCACACAATAGATACCCAGCAGCGATAATAAAATATGCAACCTGCTCAGCGGAAGATTCCGATGGAAGACCAGTTCATTTTCCATAAAATGAAAGTTCCGGTGAATGATGATCCCATGCCCGCTAAGTACGGTAATGAACAGCAACCACAGCATGCGGCCTTCAAATAACTGACTGTCCGTTTTCGCGAAAAAGTAAAGAACAGTAAAAGAGACCGTTTTAAGGATCAGCAGTGTGATGAATTGTTTGCGGAAAACAAACTGAAGCAGGAAACTGAAAAGACCCGGCCGGAAACTTTTCCACCTGCTTTTTCGCATCAGCTGATTTGCCTTGCCATTTCGGATCATTCCCCGGACGATGATAACGGATATGACCATCAGCAATAAAATGGCGGTAACAACGGCGAGCGAAGACAGCCAGTGCTGCTGCAATATTCCGATGAATAACACTACACCGCCATACAGCAGTACCGGTGCCATCATCTTCACCAGCATCCATATTAATGACCGGATATGCGTTGCCTCATTGATTCCATTCAACAGGTAAATAAAATCATATGCTTCTTTCCGGAGACAGGCACGTATGAACAGATTCACTTTAATCGCGTAGATCATCCAAATGCCAAAGGCGATAAAGAAAAAGGAAACCGAATCCAGTATAGACAATATGAGTGAATAATGGAACTGAATCACATCCACTGCGCTGGGTTGAATACCGAAGAGGATGAAAAAGGAAAATAAAAATAACCCGGCATGCTGTTTAAAAAACGGCTCTACGATACTGCGATGCAATAGCTGTGCGATCACATTCATAAGGGCAATTCTTCTTTTAATTGTGTGTCTGTAATCCTGAAAATGCGGTCAAATTTCAAATCCGGTGTATCAAGATCATGGTGCGAGGTGATCATAAAAGATGTGCCGGCTTTACGCTTGTCACTGATCAGTGTGTGCAAACGCTGCTGCGCCTGGATGTCCAGCGTAGTAAAAGGTTCGTCGAGCAGGATCCATTCCGGTTGACCGATGAATGCCAGCAGGAGGGAAAGTTTTTTCAGCATGCCGCTGGAATAACTGCCAGTTGGGTTCGCCGTATAATTGCCGATCTCGAGTTTTTGCCTGAGCTCGTTGACCTGTTGCGCTCCGCCTTTTTTCACAGACATCACAAAGCCGATCATTTCATCGCCCGTAATGAAAGCAGGAAATACCGGTTCCGCAGGCGAATGATTGATCAGTTGCCGGTAGGGCACCGGGTGAGTACGCTGGGAGATCCCGCCGATACTGATCTCGCCCTTACCCGGAAGCAGACCTGCCAGCATCTTGAACAGGGTTGATTTGCCCGAGCCATTTGCGCCTTTTAACCAGTAGATACCCCGATCCAACCGCAGTGACGGGATCTCCAGCACCGGTTTATCGTTGAAAGATTTTTGTATTGAGGTTAATTCCAACATGTTAGCTATGGGGAAAATAATGAATTGATTAACAAGACAATATTAAAGAAAATTTGAAGAGTTGAATTACCTTTGCAAATCTTTAAAATGGTTGATACCGGCAGGTTCGCTAGTGCTGGTTCCATAAGCTTCAGCCATTCAGTTAAGGCCTCAAAACAGAAACATTGAAAACAAGAACGCTCAAGAAGGACAAGGTAAATATCATTACGCTCGGCTGTAGCAAGAATATGGTCGACAGTGAAGTACTCAGCGGCCAGCTGCTGGCGAATGATATTGCGGTGGTGCATGAAAACAAGAAGCTTGACCATAATATTGTAGTGGTGAATACCTGCGGTTTCATCGATAAAGCAAAAGAGGAAAGCATCAATACGATCCTTGACCAGGTGGATCTCAAACGGAGGGGAAAGCTTGACAAAGTATATGTTACGGGCTGTCTGAGCGAACGTTATAAGAACAACCTGGAAACAGAAATCCCGGAAGTAGATGCTTATTTCGGTACCATGGAACTTCCCCTGATCCTGAAACAGTTCGAGGCTGATTACAAGATGGAACTGGTAGGTGAGCGCCTGCTGGCCACGCCAAAGCACTATGCTTACCTGAAGATCTCTGAAGGTTGCAACCGCACCTGTTCATTCTGCGCAATTCCGTTAATGAGAGGAAAGCATACCAGCAGGAGCATTGATGACCTGGTAATTGAAGCCGAGCGACTGGTGAAGATGGGCGTGAAAGAGGTCATGCTGATCGCGCAGGAACTGACCTATTACGGGTTGGATATCTATAAGAAAAGAATGTTGCCTGATCTGTTGAACAGGCTGGCTGATATAAAAGGGCTGGAATGGATCCGTTTGCATTACGCCTATCCATCCAAATTCCCACTGGAGATCCTGGATGTGATGCGTGAGCGTGACAACATTTGTAACTATCTCGACATGCCGCTTCAACATGCTGCGAATAACATGCTGAAGGCAATGAAGCGCCAGATCACCCGCGAAGAAATGGAAGACCTGACGGCCGCGATCCGCGAAAAAGTGCCTGGCATCTGTCTGCGTACTACACTCATCGCAGGCTTCCCGGGCGAAACGCTTGACGATATTGAAGAATTAAAACTTTTTCTGCAACGCCAGCGCTTTGACAGGGTAGGGATCTTTTCTTATTCTCACGAGGAAGGAACTTCTGCTCATGATCTTGTGGACGATATTCCGGCAGAGGAAAAAGAACGCCGTGCACAGGACGTGATGGAAGTACAACAGGAGATCTCTTACGAAAAGAACCAGGAGAAAGTAGGGCAGACCTTCAAAGTCCTCATTGATAAAAAGGAATCAGGCCGTTATCTCGGCCGTACAGAATTTGACAGCGTCGAGGTTGACAATGAAGTGATCATCCAAAGCGATAAAAAACTCGCGATCGGAGAATTCGTTCAGGCGAAGATCGTGAAAGCATACGATTATGACCTGGAAGGGGAAGTGGTGGGGTAAGGTTTGAGAGGCTCCACAGGTTTAGTAGGTTTGGAACCGTTGAAAGCTCTTAAACCTGTGGAACCTCCCAAACCTTC
Source organism: Chitinophagaceae bacterium (assembly GCA_040509495.1). Classification (GTDB taxonomy): domain Bacteria; phylum Bacteroidota; class Bacteroidia; order Chitinophagales; family Chitinophagaceae; genus Terrimonas_A. Next base: position 6,104 of record JBEVKW010000224.1, read on the forward strand.
CAAACGTACTAAATCTTCCAAACCCTCCAAACCTTCCTCTCTCCATTCATAAAAAAATCCTTTGCTGCAAACGAAATAGTTTGATATTAGACGGCGGACGCGTCATGGAAGACCGTTCAGCTTTCTTTTAAAATGATTTTTATGCAAAGATTTTTGGTGGTACTGGCGCTTGCCAGTCTTTCGGTCAACAGCTATTCACAGGGACTGTATAAGCCCCGCGATATTCAACGTGCATTTGACAAAAACACCCGTTCTGCCGACGGTAAACCGGGTAAAAACTACTGGCAGAATAAAGCACGGTACGAGATCAATATTACAGCATTGCCACCAGACAGAACGATTCGCGGTTCGGAACAGGTCAGTTATATAAATAATAGTCCGGATACATTACGCGGCATCTACATCAAGTTGTTCATGAATATCCATAAGCCCGGAGCGCCAAGCAATGTTCCTGCTCCGCAGGAATATCTTACCTCTGGTGTGCATATCGACGGATTCGCGGTGAACGGACAGAAAAGACAATGGCAGCAAAGCCCCTATTCATTTACGGTAGTGCCCGTAAGACTGGCTAAGCCGTTGGCTCCAAAAGATTCGATACAGCTGTCATTCGACTGGCATTATGATATGTCTCTCCAAAGCAACCGTGAAGGAATGATCGATTCAACAACTTTCTTCCTCGCATATTTCTATCCTCGCGTTGCAGTGTATGACGATTACTATGGATGGGACAGAAACGGTTTTCTCGAAGATCATGAGTTCTATAGCGACTTCAATGATTACAAAGTGAATATTACCGTGCCGAACAACTATATCGTTTGGGGCACCGGTACACTGCAAAAGCCGGAAACGGTGTTGCAGCCGGAATACCTGAAACGTTTTCAACAATCCCTTACCAGTGACAAAACGATCAATGTAGCTACCAGAGAAGACCTGGAAAGCAAAAAGGTAACACTGAACAGCAGCAATACCTGGCAGTTCACAGCAAGCAATATTCCGGACATGGCATTTGGACTCAGCGATCATTTTGTATGGGATGCGGCCAGTGTCGTGGTAGACAGTACAACAAACCGCCGCGCAAGCGTGCAGGCCGCATTCAACGATACGGCAAAAGATTATCATGACATGGTAGCGCATGGCCAGCATGCCTTAAAACTGCTTTCTTTCAAATGGCCAGGAATTCCTTATCCCTACGAGAAAACAACCATCTTCCAGGGATATGCAGGCATGGAATATCCAATGATGGCCAATGATGAGACCTATGAAGATCCGGTATTCTCCCGGTTTGTTGCGGAGCATGAACTCGCGCACACTTACATGCCTTTCTACATGGGGATAAACGAGAACAGGTATGGCTTTATGGATGAAGGATGGGCTACAACATTTGAATACCTGATGGCCACTGAAGACATGGGTAAAGAAAAAGCAGATGGATTCTTTAAACAATTCCGAGTGGAAGGCTGGATCAGCGATCCATCGGCAGAGCAGGATATGCCGATCATCACACCCGGAAATGTGGTATCAGGTGCAGGCTTTGGCAATAACATTTATGGCAAGCCCGCTCTTGGCTATCTCGCGCTAAAAGATATGCTGGGAGATCAGTTGTTTAAAAAATCATTGCACGAGTATATAAACCGATGGAATGGTAAACACCCAACTCCATGGGATTATTTTAATACGATCAATACTGCAACAGGCAAAAACCTCGATTGGTTCTGGAACAGTTGGTTCTTCCAGCCCGGGTACATAGATCTTTCTGTTTCGGAAGTAAAAAAAGCAGGCAGCGGTTATTCGATCGTAGTAAAGAATATCGGTGGCTTCCCCGCACCGGCTGATCTGCTGATCACCTATGCAGACGGCAGTACCGAAACAAAACACTTCAATTCATCAGTGTGGGAAAAAGATCTGAAGCAGGCCACAATCGCAGTTGCAACAAAAAAACAGATCAAAAGCGTAAAGCTTGATGGCGGCATCTTTATGGATGCAAATACAATAAACAATAATTTCCCTGCGGAAGACAAGAAAGGTTTTTAATAAGTCAAGCTCAACATCATGCGTTTACAATTTCTTCTCGCCACCTTATTTCTTGGAACATTGGTAACGGCACAATCGTTACCAACGCCCAGAAATATCCAGGCCACTTACACCAGAGGTACGCGTGCTGAAACCGGGCGTCCGGGAACGAACTACTGGCAGAATACAGCAGATTATAACCTGGACATTCGTTTTGATCCGGCAACGCGTATACTGAATGGCGTGGTGGATATTGCTTATTATAATAACAGCCCGGATACATTGAAGCAGATCTGGCTGAAGTTATATCCGAACGTTTATAAAAAAGGCGCCCCGCGGTCCTTTGCCATTTCTCCAAATGATGAAAGTGATGGCCTAAGTATTGATTCTTTATGGATCAATGGCGCTGCAACGCCAGCCAATCGTATCTCGATCAACGCCACCAACGGCATTCTTTCCCGCCAGGCCCTCGCCTCTAAAGAAAAGATCAATATCCGCATCGCATATCATTACACACTTAATAAAGGGTCTCATAACAGAACCGGTGAGATAG
>JBEVKW010000225.1:0-3242 GCA_040509495.1 Chitinophagaceae bacterium
GGCGCAAAGAAAGGTGGATCTCTCTTTGCGCCCTCTGCGTTTACTTCACGCTCTTCGCGATACTTTGGATCACCCTTGCATACTCTCATTAATAAACTCTACTAAGGGCTGTAATGCTTCAAAAGCAGCCAGCGTTCTCTTCATCGCGTCTTTGCCTGTCAGCTCTGCATCTTTGATCCCGATCTGCGCAATAAAGCTCTTCAATTTCAAATATTCTCCGGCAGGATTATCTGCTTCGTACCCTTTGGGCAAACGCGTGAGTTTGTATTCTGCATCATGAGAAAGATCTCCATAGACCGACTTGAACTTTTTGGAACCGATGATCTTTTTGAACGCATCAAAATTATAATCGATCTCCTGTCTTACTTTTTTAAGATCCTCTGCCGCAGGCATCCAGATGCCACCTCCGGTGAATGATTGCCCAGGCTCCAGATGAAAATAATAGCCCGCTGTATTCATTGATTGCTTTCCACCCTTATTGATCGAAGCGCCAAAGTTGGTTTTGTATGGTGATTTATCTTTTGAAAAACGGATATCGCGATTGATGCGGAATAAACAATCCTTCGCTGCAAGATGGCTTATAGACGGATCTTTTTTTGCATGCGTATCAATTAGCTGCTGTACGAATCTTATAAAATCTGATTTTGCTTCATCATACTTTGGACGATTTGCATCAAACCAGGGTTTGTTATTGTTTTTCTTGAGACCTTTCAGGAATTGAAGTGTTGTTGCCTGTAACATAAAATAATTCAGTAAAAATATGAACATGTATTCCTTCCCTTTTTGTCTTGCATCGCTATCGTGTAAACCAAAGACAGACAGGGCGGGAAGAAAAGAAAAATTATCTTTTACCAATGAGTTGTAAGAATTCCGCTTCGGAAATGATCTTGATCGTATTGATCTTCTTTGCTTTTTCCAGCTTACTCCCCGCCGCTTCACCGACGATCAGGTAATTGAGCTTTGCACTTACGCCACTAACGATCTTTCCTCCTAATGCTTCTGCCATTGCTTCTGCTTCATCGCGCTTAAGCGTAGGCAGTGTGCCGGTGAAAAGGAATGTTTGTCCCGCGAAGCTGCCATCGCCGGCGGGTTGACCTTTCTTTTCATTCTTCAGGGATAATCCCAGTGTTTCCAGTTCTTCCAGCATATGAATATTGCTTTCGTTGCTGAAGAAGTGATGAATACTGCCGGCTACTTTCGGTCCTACATCTTCCAGGTTTAGCAGATCTTCTTTGGAGAACTTACGGAAGTCCATCAGATATTCTACTGCATGTGCCAGTGTTTTCGCTGTTGTTTCTCCAACAAAGCGGATTCCCAGTCCGAAGATCAGCCGGTGCAGCGGTTGTGCTTTTGATTTTTCCACAGCGGCCTGCAGGTTATCCATTGACTTTTTACCAAAGCCCTCCAGTGTTCCGATCTTCTCAAAATCCAGCCGGTAAATTCCCGGAATATCTTTCAGTATTCCAAGTTCAAAAAATTTCCGGACGTTGGCGTCGCCAAATCCGCGTATATCCATTGCATCTTTGCTGTTGAAGTGAATGATCCGTTCAACAACCTGTGCGGGACATTCGATATTGATACAACGCCAAACGGCTTCGCCTTCTTCTTTGAACAACTTGCTTTCACAAACAGGACAATTCTTTGGAAATTCAATCTGCTTTTCGTCACCTGTCCTGAGTTCTGCCTGCGACTTAACGATATAGGGAATTACATCGCCTGCGCGCTCTACCAGTACTGTATCGCCGATCATCAGGTCTTTTTCTTTGATCACCTCCTCATTAAATAACGAAATGGACGAGACTGTCACGCCCCCTATCGGTACCGGTTGTATCTTGGCCACGGGCGTAATGGAACCTGTTCGCCCAACCTGGAATTCGACACCTAGCAACTTGCTGGTTGCCTGTCGTGCTTTGAATTTAAATGCGATCGCCCAGCGGGGGTGATGGGAAGTCATTCCGAGCTTATCCTGCAGGTCAAGGTCATTCACTTTTACGACCATTCCATCGATCTCATAGGGAAGATCATCGCGGCCCTGTTCATATTCATTGCAATAATCGATCACTTGCTGAATGGAACTGAACACACGTTTCTCTTTTTTGGGGCTGCGGAAGCCAAGATCCCACAGCAAGTCCAGTGATTGGGAGTGTGTAGTGAACGGAAGCTGTTTGGTTGCGGGAGAGGTATAATAACTGATGTGATATACAAAAGCTTCCAGTCCCCGCTTAGCCACTTCCGATGGGTCTTTGATCCGCAATGTACCCGCTGCTGCATTCCGCGGATTAGCGAGTGGCGCCAATCCCTGGTCAACCAATTGCTGATTATATTTCGCAAAATTATTCTTATTGATCAGCACTTCCCCCCTGATCTCTATGGTTTGAATACCATACTTGGAAAACTGTGCGGATAGCGGGATTGATCGGATCTGTTTGATGTTGGTAGTGATCTCATCTCCTTCAACGCCGTTGCCACGGGTTGCACCGCGAACGAGGAGATCGTCTTCATAAATGATAGAGATGCTTCCCCCATCGAACTTTGGTTCCACGCAGTATTCAATTTCCTGCAGACCGCTCAGTTCTCTCGCTTTACGGTCAAAATCAGTCAGATCCTCTGCGTTATACGAGTTATCGAGTGATAACATAGGTACGAGGTGTTGTGCGGCAGGGAAATCTTTGGTAAGGCCGCGTGCAACGCGTTGCGTAGGAGAATCTGCTGTAACAATAGCGGGATCATCTTTCTCCAGGCGCTCCAGTTCTTTAAAAAGCAGATCGTATTCGCCATCCGCGATCAGCGGATCGTTCATAACGTAATAGCGATATTCGTGGAACCTGAGCACATCCCGCAATTCGCGGATCTCCATCGGTGATACCTGGTGCTTTGCACTGCTTTTTAATAGGGCGACGGTTTGTTGCTGCAATTGCTTTGTTGCATCCTGTGTGTACATAGTGTTCTGTTTCAGGGTAAAGGTACTGGGTTGCCGGATTGCAACGAAATCTCTGTTAAGGGGTTGAGTGGGGAAGTGTGGTTTTGTTTTTCGAGGTGAGAACCTCGGAGTCTTTGTTTTACTTTTTTTGCGTTGATGCAAAAAAGATTAAGGGTACGCGTTAATGGCGCCAGCTGTTTTGCCGGCGGGCAAGGCGCTTTTTTTTCGAGGGATTGCCCTCGGAGACTCCGTTTACTTTTTTTGCCTTGATGCAAAAAAAGTAACAAAAAAAGATCAAGGCTACGCGCTAATGGCTAAAAAT
>JBEVKW010000226.1:0-7347 GCA_040509495.1 Chitinophagaceae bacterium
ATCAGCCTTCTTCCTCACCTGGAGTTTCGCCAGAAACACTCCCAGCAGGATCAGTAACAAACAGGCAATGTCTTTAACAGTGATCGTTTCTCCCACCAGCGCCCCCCAGAAAAGTGCAACGAAAGGAATCCCGTATGTAACGAGTGAGGCGAATAACGGACCTGCTTTTTGCACCAGTGCATAAAACAGTACGGTGGCAAAAGCACTGCCTACAATCCCCAGTACGATAACATTCATTACAGACCATTGCACATCGCGGACAGAGAAATCGAGCGAGAAGAAATCCTGGGACCAAAGCACGATGCCCGCAGGTACAGACATGAACGCCAGTGATACAGATGCCATGTGGACCGGCTTAATATCTTTTAAAAAATGGCCCACGATGTTTACATTCAATCCATAAAAAATGGTCGCCAGTACTACCAGTCCCGCATAGCCCAGGTTGTCCAGGTTAATGTCCTGCCTTGACATGGCCAGCAGGCAAAGCCCTGCAAAGCCAACGATCACCCCAAGGATCTTCTGCCATTCTATTTTGTCTTTGAAAAAAACAATGCCGATGATCACCATGCAGATTGGTGTCAGCGAATTCAGAATCCCTTCAAGCGAACTGTCAAGCTTTATAATGGCCGCAGCAAAAAGAAATGCGGGAAACAGGTTGCCGAATAAGCCGGTCACCACCATCAGGCCCATTTTTTTGCGGGGAATAAAGCGTATATGGTAGAGCGCAAAAGGAAGGAAAACTATACCTGCAGAAAAGATGCGCAGCGAAGCGATCTGAGTAGCAGTAAGTGCTGTTTTGCCTTCCTTCATCAAAATGAAAGAGCTTCCCCAGATAAAACAAAGGAGGATGAAGAGCAGCCAGCTGAGCAGTTTGTTGTTCATAATGGAACAGCAAAGTTGCAGTTTTTAGTTTGACTGGCGTTGGGTTCCCGCAGATTACAAAGATTTTTATTGACCCAGTTCCTGACATTATTTTACAGTAGGAAGTATTTAGTAGTATGCGAAGATGCGCAGATAAATGTCCGATAAGAGTGACTTATCTGCGTATCTGGCATAGTGAACCAGGAATGACCGGCGGCCTTCGCGCAGTTAGATGATCAGATGAATGAGATCTGCAAGATCTGCGGGCAGCAAACGCCAGTCGAAGTACATGAAAAATCAATAACTTTAAACATGAGCAGAATCAATCTAAGCAAGATCAGTACCCGGGCCCCGAAAGAATTTGAGAAAGCAGAAACCAAAGAAAGAACGGCAGCGATACTCGAAGAACTGAATGACCTTCAGAATCTATTATATGCGGAAAACCGCCATTCCCTCCTCATCGTGATACAGGGAATGGATGCCAGCGGAAAAGACGGCGTGATCCGCAACGTAATGGGCCACATGAATCCTCAGGGCGTAATGGTGAAATCATTCAAGGCGCCGACAACGGAGGAACTGAGCCATGACTTTCTCTGGAGAATACATAATCATACCCCGGCAAAAGGAATGATACAGGTATTCAATCGCTCACATTACGAAGATATCCTGATCACACGCGTCCATCGCTGGATCGATGATGACCTGGCTAAGAAAAGGGTTCAGGCCATCAACGCATTCGAACAATTGCTGGAAGAGCATAACCAAACACATATCCTGAAATTCTATCTGCATATCTCCCGCGAAGAACAGACACAACGGCTGCAGGAACGGTTGAACAACCCCGCCAAAATGTGGAAATACAATAAGCAGGATTTTGAAGAAGCGAAATTGTGGGATAATTACCAGTCTGCGTATGAAGATTGTTTCGAAAGATGTAATAACCCGGAATGGACGATCGTACCTGCTGATCAGAACTGGTATAAAGAATATGTGATCGCCAAAGCCATGCGTGATCTGCTGAAAGGATTGAAGATGCAGTTTCCCGGCCTGAAGAAAGAATAGCGAGTTTTCCGTTACTTTGGAAAACTTTTCAATAGAGAAAGTTTGAAAGTTTAATTGTTTGAAAGTTCGAAAGTTGTAATCGCTTCGGCCTGAATTTTGAAACAAGGACGGACAATAAAAAACCTCTTACCAACACTAAAAATTTCAGTTATGGGACTTTTTAAAGAATTTAAAGAATTTGCTCTCAAGAAAAATGTAGTAGAACTGGCAGTGGCCGTTATTATCGGTGCTGCTTTTGGCGCTATCGTTTCTTCTCTCGTAGATGATGTGATAACACCACTGCTGCTTACACCGGCACTTGAAGCTGCGAATGCGCAGGATCTTGATAAGCTGGTATGGGGGAATGTGAAGTATGGTAAGTTCCTGGCGGCTGTGATAAAATTCATTATTATCGCCTTTATCCTGTTCCTGATCATCAGATCGATGAAGGGATTGATGAAAAAAGAAGAGGAAGCGCCAACGCCTGCGGTAACACCCGAAGATATTCTCCTTTTGCGTGAGATCCGTGACTCTTTAAAGAAATAAACCCCAACGATATTTCCCTTATTTTTGACCCCCGGAACGGCCCAGGCTGCTCCGGGGGTTTAATTTTTTATATGGCTAATACAGCGTCTTACCAGATCAAATTACCCCAGTTCGAGGGTCCGTTCGACCTGCTCCTGTTTTTTATCGAACGGGACGAGCTGGATATCTATAATATTCCTATCACCCGGATTACCAATGATTTCCTTGAATATATCCATCAACAGGAATCGCTGAACATCGAAATGTCAAGCGAATTCATCCTGTTCATTTCCACCCTGATGAGGATCAAGGCGAAAATGCTGCTGCCCCGTAAAGAAGTGGATGCACAGGGTAATGAAATTGATCCACGGGAAGAACTGGTAAGTAAGTTGCTTGAATACAAGAAATTCAAGGAAGCCTCCGCTCAAATGGCTGAAATGGAAGCTATCCGGATGCTGATGGTGAAGCGGGGAAATATTCAGAAAGAACTGTCGCAGATCGGCGAAGATGCCGGCGAAGGAACAGAGATCCAGAATATCACTTTGTTCAAACTGATGAAGGCCTTCGAAAAGGCAATGCAGAAATATTCGGACCGCGTGAACAAACCGGTACACACGGTGGTGCAGTATCGCTACACGATGGAGAACGCACGCCGGAATATGATGGATGTCGCAGCAAGGGAAAAAACGGTTTCCTTTGAAAAAATATTTGAAGTGGCCGAGAACCGGGTCCATGCGATCTTCCTGTTCCTGTCGCTTCTCGAACTGGTACAGCAGAAGTTCATGAAGATCATGATCGGCGATGGCCGGAATAATTTCCTGATCGAATACGTAGAACCCGAAGAGCGAGCGGCAGAACTTGCAGAGGATGGGCTTACAGATGCTGATTTCAAATCATCATTTGACGACCCTGAGCCTCCTGCCGAAGAAGATCAGCAGCCTCAGTAAAAACCATAAACATTATACATTATGAAACGTTACGCTACAGCCAACTGGAAAGGCACCGGAAAAGAAGGAAAAGGAACCAACACTACGCAGTCAGGCGTTTTGAAAGATACCCAGTATTCATTCAGCAGCCGTTTTGAAGAAGGCATCGGTACGAACCCTGAAGAACTGGTAGCAGCAGCTCATGCAGGTTGCTTCACCATGAAGCTCAGCTTCGACCTGAATGCAGCCGGCTTTACCGCAGACAATATCGATACAAAATGCACGATCACCCTGGAGAATGGCGCCATCACTGAAAGCCATCTCGAAGTGAAAGCAACTATTCCAAACATTGACGACGCAAAATTTGCAGAAGTAGCAGCGGGCGCAAAAGCAAACTGCCCGATCAGCAAGTTGCTGAACACGAATATTTCGATGGACGCGAGTCTTGCTTAATCTCGATGACCGCTCAACTCTGGCCATTCACGGGCCCTGGCGGTAAGATAGATCATTATAACAGGGAAGCCTTCTGTATCAGAAGGCTTCCCTGTTAAAAACAGGATCCAAACACTGGCGATGCCCAACCGGCAACACCGACCGTCAGTAGGGATACAAATGCAGGATCAGGCTCCGGCAAGTTCACGCAGCGCGGGGCGGTATTTAGTGTCTATAAGCACTTGATACATGATACGGGCGTCAACGTCGTCGCTGTAGATCCATTTATTTAGTTCTTCAAACTCTTGCGGCGTTATCGTGTCGCGAAGGCGTTTGGAGATCAGCAGCAGGATGCGCTCATAATCATACTTATTCATGATGGTGATTTATGGTGTAACTTAAATGTACACAATTCTGCTATCTCTGTCACCATTCATACACTTCTTTAAGGGGTTCTCACATGTGACCCTGAAAACCGGTCATTTTCACTTATCTTCCGCTGCACAACCATTTTTATTACCTATACAACTGTTATGTTTAACCGAATTGTAGCTTCACTTTTCCTGTTGCCTTCGTTGATGGCAAGTGCACAGGAAAAGACAGACTCATCTAAAAAAGCGCGGCCGATGGCCTGGAAGGATATCTCTTCCTGGCGTTCGATCAGCACCTTCAGTGTTTCACTCTCTCCCGATGGCAACTGGGTTGCATACCCGCTGACCACCCGCGAAGGTGATGGAGAACTGATCGTGAAAAAAGTAAATGATACAACACTCAGGAAGTACCCGATCGGAGGAACATCCGCCGGTTTTACTTTTTCCGAAGATGGAAAATGGCTGGCGTTTAAAGAAACTACAAAGTTCAAGGAAGCGAAAGCTGCCGCTAAAACACCGGGCAAACAGCTTTTTGATAAACTGATCCTGGTAGAACTTTCTACAGGTAAGAAAACGGAATTCGAAAGAGCGGGATTGTATTCATTCAATGGCCGTGTTTCTTCGCACCTGGCTGTATCTATCGTTAAAGAAAGAGCAATGGGTGGCGGCGGAGCCGATGCGCCGAGAGGTGCCGATCTGTTGCTGGTTGAACTTGCTTCCGGTAAAACGCAGAACATTGGCAACGTGGGCGAATTTGACTTCAACAAAGCCGGAAACCTGCTGGCATATACCATTGATGCAACCAATAAGACCGGTAACGGCGTGTATCTGCTTAATATAAATGGTAAGCGAACTTCTGTGCTGGACAATGATAAGGCTTCTTATAAGTCTTTGTCATGGACAGAAGAAGGTGATGCCTTCGCGTTGCTGAAAACAACTAAAGATGAGAAATTCAAATCTGACAAAGGCGTTGTGCTTGGCGTAAAGAATGTAACCGCTGTTCCTGCTGTAACGATCTATGATCCGGCAAAGGATTCACTGGCTTTTCCAAAAGGAATGACCATCAGCAGCAACCGCCGGCCTTACTGGGCTGAAGATCTTTCCCGCCTGTTCTTTGGTGTTGCCCCACTATTACCAGCTAAAAAAGAAAATGCGGATACGGCGAAAAAAGCCCCTGTTACTGCTTCTGCGCAAACAGAAACACAAAAGATCGATAAGCTGAAAACAGATACAAGTATCAAGTCACTGGCTGATCTGAAAAAAGCATTGGCTAAACTTGAAACAAAACCTGATGTGAAACCTGCTGTTGCCCCCGGCGATGAACCAGCCAAACCAGATATGATCATCTGGAACTGGCAGGACAAACGCCTGCAAAGCCGCCAGCAGGTAATGGAAATGCAGGATAAGAACTTTACGTATCTCGGTTCTTACACATTGGCAACCTCTTCATTCAAACAGGTAAATGATAGCTCAGTTCGCACGCTGGCGATCTTCCCGAAACAGCAGTTTGCGATCGCAACAGATAACCGCGCCTATGAACTGGATCAGAATCTTGACGGACAGACCTATTCAGACCTGTACATCGTTGATCTGAAAACAGGTGCTAAAACATTGTTCCAGGAAAAATTCTATCAGCCTTCGTTTACAGCAATGCCGCAGGCATCTCCTGATGGAACAAAGTTCATTTATGGAAAAGATGGACAATATTATGTGTACGATCTGGTCGCTAAAACAAACATAAACGTAACCGAAAATATCCCTGCTTCATTTGTGAATACAGAAGATGATCACAACGTAGTAAAGCCTCTCACCAATGTGATCGGCTGGAGCAGCGACAACAAGTATATATTGATCCGTGACCTGTGGGATATCTGGCAGGTAGCTGCCAATGGAAAAGAAGCAGCAACAAACCTCACCGTAACAGGACGTAAAGATAAGGTGCGTTTCCAGGGACGCTTTATGCTGGACCGTGATGAGAAAGGGATCGACCTGAAAAAACCTTTGTATGTACGCATGTATGGTGAATGGACAAAGAAAGCTGGTATTGGCCGCATCGATGCTGGTAAAAAAGGTTTACAACCTGGCGTGAAGACGTTGATCTGGGATGATATCTCCGTGAATGCCCTGGCGAAAGCAAAGAATGCCGACGTATATATGTTCTCAAAAGAAGGATTCTCTCAACCGACGGAATTTTATGTAGCAAATGCTTCGCTGGAGAACGGGAAACAGGTAACTGAGAATGCACCAGACCGCGCAAAATATACCTGGAGCGCAGGAACTCAACTGGTGGATTATGTCTCTGATAAAGGTGATACCTTACAGGGAGCATTGTTCCTTCCCGCAGGATACGTGAAAGGAAAAAAATATCCTACCATCGTATACTATTACGAAAAAACATCGCAGGGAAAGAATGCATACAGCAATCCTGATTTTCCGGGTGGCGGTTGGCAGCCTGCCATGTATACCAGCAATGGTTATGCAGTGTTCATGCCGGATATCGTTTACAAAATGGATGACCCGGGTATGAGCGCAGTATGGTGTGTAATACCAGGCGTAAAAGCTGCTATCGCAACCGGTGTGATCGATGAGAAGAACATCGGTATACAGGGGCATAGCTGGGGCGGCTACCAGACAGCCTTCCTTTCCACGCAAACTAATATGTTCAAAGCCGCTGCTCCCGGAGCTGCACTGACCAACATGGTGAGCATGTATGATCTGATCTACTGGAACTCTGGTGGCGGTAATATGGCGATCTTCGAAGCTTCACAGGGACGTTTCAAAGGCGCTCCATGGGAGAACTGGGATTCTTATCTTCGTAACTCACCGATTTATCATGTGAAGAAAGTGAATACGCCTATACTGTTATTGCATAATGATAAGGATGGTGCGGTCGACTTCACGCAGGGTATCGAGTTTTACAACGCACTTCGCCGTTTGAAAAAACCAGTGGTGATGATCACTTACAAAGGAGAAAACCACGGTATCGTAAAAATTGAGAACAGGAAAGACTATGCGGTTCGTATGATGGAGTTCTTCGATCATCACCTGAAAGGTGCTCCGGCGCCTGATTGGTGGAAGAATGGTGTGGAGAAAGGCGACCTGGAAGAGCATCTGGGCACAAGAGCATTTGATCTGGAAGACTGAATGTTTTAATATTTGCGTAACAAAGAGTATCGCAGAGCACGCAAAGA
>JBEVKW010000227.1:0-9615 GCA_040509495.1 Chitinophagaceae bacterium
CCGTTTATGCGTTGATTCCGTGCTGGCCTGACAGATCCGACTGCCGGTAGGCGGCTTCCTGTTTTTTCTGAACGATCAATTGGATAAGGTAGATGGGAACCAGGGCTATAAACAACAAGCCTAAAAACATGTGCTTACTTTTTCACGCGCTCCTTGCTCAACACTTCACCAAGGCTGTTGAATTTAACGGTATACTTTTTCACCCCTTCTTCAAGTGACAACGCATACGTGGTGCCTTCATCTGTAGAAACTTCTCTTACTTCCGTTACAACAGGAGATTTGAACTTCTGATCTACAGCACGGATCACGATCATCGGCAGCTGATCAAAGAACATATTGCGTACTGAGCCTACAAACTCTGCATTCGAGTTGAAGTAGGCAACAGTGCTGTGGCCACCCCATACAAAAGATACTTTCATCACATCCTGTTCAGTGCGCGACCAGATAATGTTCTGCGCTCCGGCAAACTGCTTGTTAAATGCCTGCTCCGCTTTAGGATCAGCTTTCTCAACTGGATTTGCAAAAGAAGAAACAATACTTGCTGTAAGAACTACTGCTGCTAAAAAAAACTTTTTCATGACTAATGGTTTAATTGGTTAATGGTTTTGAGATTGTGTTTGTTTGTTATTATGACGTATCAAAAGTAGCTTAGGTTACAACTATTAAAAAGTAAATTGGGATTGATGGCAATGAATGTTAATGAGAATAACAATTATAAACCTTGATTAACCTAAGAGCTCTTAATGAATGGAAACGATTGAACGAGCTAAAGAAATGAAGGAGGAAAAAGATAATAGTACTTTAATAAAGCGTTTTTGATCTTATTGAAAAAAATTCAACTCAGGATTGATTCACTTGACTAACCTCTAAAGAAATTTGCCATTTACTAATCTCTCTTCATCAGCTTCCACCTCGATAGCACGTTCATTCGCTTTCATCTTTAAACTTCTCCTGAAAAAGGAAAACCCCGTCTCCTGGAAGAGAGAACGGGGCTTTGTTTACCACACACCAAAACTAACTGCGTTGATTATGCTTTTGTTGATTTTTTGTATACACTCCATTTGCTGCCATTGCTTGATTTCAAGGTGATCTTTGAATCAGCCTGCTCCAGCGTGATATAATAATGCGTGCCTTCTTCGTTTGAAACTTCGAACAGTTCTGTGATCCAGCGGTCAGCGTAATCCTTTTTAAGTGAAGTCTGCAGGTTCATCGGCAGATCCAGTGAGCTGATATTACGAGCCAAACCGAGCATCTGACCATCGAATGAATAGAACGCTGTTACATACTGCTCATTGTAAACGAATGCTGCTTTGTAAAAGCCAGTACCAGCTGACCATTGTACATCTTTTGCTTCGCCGAATTCAATATTGAACGCTGTCAATACTACTGTGCTTACTTTAACGTCTTTTGCAAATACAACCATACTGCTGATGGCGATTGCGAGGGTGAGGATGATCTTTTTCATAATTTTTTATTTTTTGTGGTTTCAGGTTTTTATTTCCTTTTAAATATATCCGGTTATTAACCGTGTTGTGTATCTAAGACGTTGCAAAAGTATATTAGGTTACATCCATTCGCAAGGCAATTGTGACTAATGGAAACCTGTGTTAAACACTGTTAACGCCTGTTACCGTCCGTTAACCGCACATCCGTTCCTACTACCATCTGTAAACCGGAATATCACAATTGATACAATTTATATTAGGAAGTTTACGATAGTATTTAGATATTTATCTAAATATTTAATGAATCAACTGGGGAAATGAATACTGTTTTTAAAGCGCTGAACGATCCTACCCGAAGAAGAATTCTGGAGTTACTGCAGGAGAGGGACATGACTGCCGGTGAGATCGTCGAGCATTTTGATATCTCCGGCCCCAGTATTTCACATCACCTTGATCTGCTGAAGCAGGCTAATCTTGTTTCATCAGAAAAAGAGGGTCAATATGTTTATTATTCATTGAACACCACTGTGGTGGACGACATAGTTAAATGGTTTATGCAATTCAAACTAAAAAAGAAATAGCATGAAGGTTCTTAAGAAAATTGTCTGGCTATTTATGTTAGCGCCAATCGTTTATCTGTTTATTATCTGGAAGCAGTTACCTGAATCCGTTGCCCTGCACTTTGATTTAAGCGGTAATCCTGACCGTTATGGAAGTAAAAAAGAACTCTGGGCTTCGGCACTGCTTATGTTGGGTGTAAGTGCTGGCGTTTATTTACTGATCACAAACATCAATCGCATTGATCCCAAACGATATGCAAAAGAAATGCAGGATAAATACGATAAAATAGCGGTGGTAATCGTACTGTTTCTTTCAATCATTCATTTTTTTGTCATAACCAGTGCGTCAAGCGGCCGTATCAGTTTTTCTCCCGCAATAATTTTCGCACTTGTGTCTGTATTATTTGCCGTGATGGGTAATTACATGTATAATATAAAGCCTAACTATTTTGTGGGCATCCGTGTACCATGGACTTTGGAAAGTGAAGAGAACTGGAGAAAGACACATCATTTCGCATCGCGTATTTGGTTTATTGCCGGGCTGCTGATGGCAATACTTACACTGATACTTCCGGCCATTCCGGGGATGATCGTTCTCTTCACCGGAGTTTTTCTTCTTACCATTATACCTATTATTTATTCTTATAAATTATTTATTAACGAGAAAAAACAAAGAAATTAATCATGAAAACGAAATCTATCCTGATTATTTTGCTGATACAGGCGTTAATATTCAAAGGAAATGCGCAAGTCGTCAATTTTTTTCATGGAAGTTGGGGAGGAAAGATATCTGCCGGTGGCGGTGAACTGCGATTGGTCTTTCACATAAAAGACAATGGTAATGGAGGCCTGGTGACAACAGCTGACAGCCCTGACCAGGGCGCCTTCGGTATTAAATGTGACTCTACCTGGGTTGCTGATAAAGAAATCACGATTGAGATGCGGGGCGTGAACGCTGTTTATAAAGGACGGCTGGTAAGCGATACGTCTATAGCGGGTGATTTCAGCCAGGGAGGTGCATCAATACCTCTTCTTTTGGTAAAAGCGGCTACAACTGCTGCGGTCGTAAAAAAGCCGCAGGAACCTAAACCTCCTTTTCCCTATAAAAGTGAAGACATCATTTATAAAGATCCAAAGGGTAGCCGTGAATACGGCGCCACGATCACGGTCCCACAGGGTGAAGGTCCTTTCCCTGCTGCATTGCTGATCACGGGAAGCGGGCCGCATAACAGGGATGAAGAAATGTTGGGCCATAAACCCTTTGCCGTACTGGCAGATGCATTGACCCGCAACGGGTTTGTTGTACTCAGGGTTGACGACAGAGGTATTGGCAAAACAACCGGTCCCTTCAGCGGTGCAACAACAGCGGATTTCGCGGATGATGCCCGGATCAGTCTGCAATATTTACAAACCAGGCCAGAAGTTGATAAAAAAAGGACGGGCCTGATCGGTCATAGTGAAGGTGGGATGATCGCGCCGATGGTCGCTGCAAAGAGGAGTGATATCAATTTTATTGTTTTGCTGGCCGGACCGGGAGTGCCCATTTCTCAGTTAATGGCTGAACAAAATGCTGCAATTTTCCGGCAGGCGGGCATAAGCGAGCCGGCAATCACCTCCTACATATCTATCTATAATAACGTTTCGAAGAACATTGTCAATGCTACCGATTCACTGACGGCCGTTAATAAAAGCATTGAGCTGATCAAAAACTGGAGGCTGAAAACAGATCCGGGATTGCTGAAAGAATTGAAGGTGAACGGGCCTGAATCAGACCAACAAATGGCGATCTCCTTTGCAAGTGCCATGCGTGACAACTGGTTCCGTTATTTTTATTCATACGATCCTTCCGCCGACCTTCAAAGCCTGCGTTGCAAGGTGCTTGCATTGAATGGCAGTAAAGACATACAGGTTCTGCCTTCGAGCAATTTGCCCGGAATTGAGGCCGCGTTAAAAAAGAGTAAAAGCAAAAAATACGAGATAAAAGAGTTGCCGGGATTGAATCATTTATTTCAAACCTGCAGTACATGTTCATTAAGCGAGTATGGTCAACTCGAAGAAACATTTGCTCCCGCAGCCCTCGAAGAGATCAATAACTGGTTGAATAAAAATGTTAAATAACCATTATCTGAAAAAAGCGAAAAGTTTAGACCTTAAATTGAGCCGACAAGCTCAAAAAGTTTGGAAAATTTAAAATCCGGCAGTTTTTTTGAACATGCCGGATTGCTATTTCAATCCCGGAACAATACCCGGAAATAATTAAACTCTGAGAAATGAATTTTCTTGCACATGCATTTCTATCCTTTGATGAACCAGGAGTGCTCGCAGGAAACATGATCGGCGATTTTGTTAAAGGCAGGCAACTTCTGGATTATCCCGCAGATATGCAGGCGGGCATTACACTTCACCGGCTTATCGATTCTTATACAGACGATCATCCGGCAACACGCGCTGCCAAAGAGCCGTTCCGGCCGGCATACCGCTTATACAGCGGAGCTATCATTGATGTGATCTATGATCATTTTCTGGCTAATGATGTAAACGAATTCCAGGGTGAATCATTACTCGCTTTTTCTCAAAAAACATATACTATTCTTAATGGAAGGCTGCATGACCTGCCACCCGGTTTCCGGGCTATGCTTCCTTATATGCAACAGGAAGACTGGTTGTATAATTACCAGTCGAAATGGGGAATAGGGAAAAGTCTTCACGGCCTGATCCGGCGCGCCACCTATCTCACCGAAAGTGATACCGCAATGAAATTACTTGACAGGCACTACCAACTTTTACAGGATTGCTATCGTCAGTTCTGGGTTGATATGAAGCCGTATACTTTTGAACAATACACCCGACTGAAGAACGGGATCAGCGAATAGTTTGCCGATTTGATTGAAATATAACTATACGTTAATTCGTTATGGCTTTACGTGAATTGATTGTGGTTCTATATTTTTGTAAATATTTTTTATATATGAAAAAAGCCCCTATCGTTTTCGCTGCGTTGATCATGCTGGGCTATACGGCCAGTTCACAAACATCACTTCCGGAGATCGATAAGTCGCCATTGGACATGTGCTATTACCCCAGCGAATATCCTCAGTTAAAAACGCAGGCGAAAAGTATTGAGCCGGCTGTTGCAAGGGTGATCTACAGCAGACCGAAGAAAGAGGGCCGGCCGGTATTTGGTAATCTCGTGGAATATGGAAAACTGTGGCGGCTTGGAGCAAACGAAGCAACGGAGATCGAATTTTTCAAACCGGTTGTCATTGGTCAGAAAAAAATAGCAAAAGGCCGTTATACCTTATATGCGATTGTTAACGAAAAAAGCTGGACATTTATCCTTAACAAAGACGTAGATATCTGGGGATCTTTTAAATATAAACAGGCGAATGATGTGGTAAGAGTGGAGGTTCCTGTTCAGACAATGAAAGACCAGGTTGAATCATTAGCGATGACCTTTGATAAAAGTCCGTCAGGCATAAACCTGATGGTAGCCTGGGAAAATGTGAAGACAGAACTTCCGATTACGCTCTAACGAACAATACAATGAAGACCCTTCAACACTTGCTTTTTTTTCTAACCATGCTCATTAGTTTCCACTGCAAGGAGGAAAGAAAAGAAGAGGCCGCGGAGAAAAAACCTGTTTCCTCAGATACCATTTCTAACCTGGTGCCGGAGGTTCCCGGCGGCAATTCTTATGCACAGGTTGATATCTCCCCGATGGACATGAGCTATTTCCCGGTTGACTATCCAAAGATCAAAATGGCCAATAGTGCGGCACCGCCGGCCCTTGCCAGGGTGGTTTACAGCAGACCGCATCTGCAGCGCCGCCGCCTTTTCGCCGGCATCCTGAAATATGATGAACCCTGGCGGCTTGGAGCAAATGAATCGACTGAGATCGAGCTGTATAAAGACGCTACCATACAGGGCAAAAAAGTTAAAGCCGGCAGATATATCATGTATTGTATTCCTCACCAGGATGCGTGGACTATCATCTTCAATAATAATATTGATACATGGGGGCTGAAACAGGATCCGGCAAAAGATGTGGAGCGTTTCAGGGTGCCTGCAACCAGTGGTAATCCTCCGCTGGAATATTTCACCATTGTTTTTGAGAAAACGGGTATGGGAGCCGATCTCATCATTGGCTGGGATGACATCCTGGTAAAGATGCCGATGAGTTTTTGATAGCTCTTTTGTGATCATTGCCACCGTTCCGTCACTTACCCATTCAGTTCCATCCCTATTCTTACCGGAAACCCGCCGCACTCCGAAATATTTAAGATATTTACATCATGTGCGGTATCGCCGGGATTATACAAAACGCGCCTCTATATAACAAGCAACACGTGCAACACATGATGCACGCGCTGGCACATCGCGGCCCGGACGGTGAAGGCTCTTGGCAAAATGAAGCCCACACAAGCCTGTTGGGTCATCTCAGGCTCGCCATCATTGATACGAGTGACGCAGCTGCGCAGCCCCTTCATTACACTCCACCCTCAGGCTTCGATCATCGCTACAGTATTGTTTATAACGGAGAAATATACAACTACCGGGAATTGAAAGACGAGCTCAGAAAGCTCGGTTACAGTTTTCATACAGCATCCGATACCGAAGTCATTCTCGCTGCTTATGATTGCTGGGACGAAGATTGCCTTCTCCGGTTTGACGGAATGTTTGCCTTTGCCATCTGGGATGAAAAGGAAAAAGAACTTTTTGCGGCGCGCGACCGTTTCGGAGAAAAACCTTTCTATTACAGCCAGGAAAAAAATGCCTTCCTGTTCGCATCTGAAATGAAAGCCCTTTGGGCTGCCGGAATCAGCAGAAACGTCAACTTCAAAATGCTGTTCAATTTCATCACGATCGGTTATGTCGACAACCCGGAACGCCCGGAAGAAACATTCTTTGATAATATCTCACAACTCCCTCCGGCATCATCCCTGTTCTTTTATCCATCCACCGGCGAATTGGTGATCGATACGTACTGGGAACTACAAACAGATATCCATCGTCCCGCCGCTGAACAGGATGCTATAGCACAGTTCGGAGAAATGCTTGCTGGATCCGTAAAGCGAAGACTCAGAAGTGATATGCCGGTTGGAACATCATTAAGCGGAGGACTGGACAGTTCTGCCATTTCCTCATTGATCAATGCTGCCGGCAGCCAGACCTTCTCGCAACACTGTTTCACAGCGGGTTTCCCGGATTTTGGAAAAGATGAGGTCGCGTTTGCAAAACTGGTGGCAGACAAATTCGGTTTGCAGCAGCATATTACCGATGTGACAGTAAATGACCTTCTTGATAAATGGAAAGCGTTTTGTTATCACCAGGAAGAGCCCGTAAGTTCTGCTAGCGCATTCGCCCAATTCAAGGTATTTGAACTGGCGAAGCATCATCATATCTCTGTATTACTGGATGGTCAGGGCGCAGATGAAACGCTCGCGGGATATCATAAGTATTATAAATGGTACTGGCAGGAGTTGTTCCATCAGCGAAAGCTTTTCCGTGGTAATGAGATCAACGCAGCCAGAGCACTCGGTGTTCAGGAGCCGTTTGGAATAAAGAACGTACTGGCAAGCCTGCTGCCCGACCTTGCGTCTGTGATCCTCGAAAAACAATACCTTTTCCATGCACTGGCGCAGGAAGACCTTGACCGCGATTTTGTTCGCCTGCAAAGTAAAGAGGCCTATTACAGTACGCCGGAGTTAAGTAGTCTGAACGGAATACTGCATTTCAATACCTGTATTCACGGATTGAACGAATTACTGAGATACGCTGACCGCAATTCGATGGCTCATGGAAGAGAAGTACGGCTCCCGTTCCTCGACCACGAGCTGGTGCAGTTTGTGTTCTCACTTCCGCCTGAATACAAGATCAGGAAAGGCTGGACGAAATGGATCCTTCGCCAACGGATGGATCACCAGCTGCCGGATGAAATTACCTGGAGAAAAGATAAGACCGGTTTTGAACCGCCACAGAAACAGTGGCTTGAACATAAAACAATGCAGGAAATGGTGCGCGCGGCAAGAGAAAAACTTGTGGCGGAAAAAGTATTGGATACCCGGGTTTTATCAAAACCGCTTCAACCCTCAGATGCGTATGATAAGGACAATTACGACTGGCGGTATCTTAGTGCTGCCAGTACCCTCTTTGATCTGACATAGGCTATAAAAGAAGAAAGGAGTACGTTTCAGACATACTCCCTTCGTTTAAACACGCCGAGAAAACTATGTTCTACTTATTATCTGCCCTTTTAAATTTCGTGATCGTTTCGAGGTTGCCATAGATGTCAGACCTTACCGTATACCAGTTATCATTGTCACGCAGATTGATAATAAACTGCACGTCATTGTCTGCCATTGTCTCCGTTACGCCAAAGATCTCTTTCCCGGTATGTTTCTTTTTCAATTTGGCCAGGATGTTTGGCTGCAGTTCCGTTTCGCCATAATAACGGATCGTTTTGATCAATGTACCGTCGTCCGAAAACTGTGCTCTTACCTGGATCTTATTTTGATTGAAGTTTGCCTGAACAAAGTCGGAGTAATTGTGCCAGGTGATATCTTTTGCGAAGGCAAATGTTTCTTTGAATGCTTTCAATACTTTCTCTGTTGGCTCTGGAGTTGGAGCTGCAAAAGCGATCACACCCGCCATCAATGCTACTGCTAAAAATAATTGTTTCATGGTTACTGTTTTTGATGATTAATCGTTAGCTGATACAAAGTACCGACATGAAAGGGCAGAAGGCAAGCGTTTAGGTATTATTGGTAAGTGAAGTTTATGTTTCCGCAACATCATGTGCTGCATAGTGATTACTGAAACGCTGTATAAATTGATCGAAATCCCTTTTTTGGTTGGCGAAACGTGATTTGGTAATGCGGCTTTGCTGTTTAAAGTAATTGTTAAAAGCCTGTGGTGGTGGATGAGCGGCAAGCAACACACTGACATTGCATTCTGAAATTATTTCCCATCTTTGCATCCTGTATTCCTGGAAGGGCAAATACTTCGTAGTTACACGGTACTCCGTCGCTATACAGATTATCCTTCCACGCTTAACATTTATCATCTTAACATTTTGATATGAAGCTTGCAACAAAGTTTATTCATGCAGGAGCCACTCCTGACCCTTCTACCGGTGCTATTATGACACCGATATTCCAAACTTCTACCTATGTACAGGAGGCGCCTGGTAAAAACCAGGGATTTGAATATGCCCGCAGTCAAAACCCCACCAGGAAAGCGCTGGAAGAAGCACTTGCGCAAATTGAGAACGGAAAATTCGGCCTTGCATTCTCCAGTGGAGTGGCAGCAACTGATGCAGTGATCAAATTGCTTGAGCCTGGTGACGAAGTAATAGCCGCTGCCGATATGTATGGCGGCACTTACCGCCTCTTCACAAAAGTGTTTGAGAAGTTTGGAATAAAATTCATTTATGTAGATACAACTGATCTTACCAAAATTGAAGCAGCTGTCTCTCCAAAAACCAGGTTGATCTGGCTTGAAACACCAACAAATCCCCTGATGAACATTACAGACATCGAGGGCGTGGCAGCTATATCGAAGAAAGCCGGTTCAATGCTTTGTGTCGACAATACTTTCGCTTCCCCATACTT
>JBEVKW010000228.1:0-16091 GCA_040509495.1 Chitinophagaceae bacterium
ACATCCAAGATAGTACTGATAGACCGGCGAGGGAATGGCGATACGTTAAGCTGGTGTTCTGCATGCATGAATTGTGAAATCCTTGTATGAACAGTAACACGAATGCACGCAAACACATTCCTTATATAAGCGAAAAGGCCCAGTTGCAACGACTGAACCGCTCATTTATAAAAATTTTCCGTTGTTTCATTCGTGTCAAGATGGTATTAATGGAACTGCTACTGCAAACTCCTTCCCGTCATCTCTCACCGTAATTTCCTCCTGCTTCATCAGCCGGTATTTATTGACGATATTGATCAGCCCGACACGATTAGAGGAGACCATCCTTTCCTTTCGTTGAAGATTGTTACTTACCAGCAGCTTTCCGCTGTTCGTCGTCATGATCAGGATCTTTAAAGGCTGATCTTTTAAGATCATGTTATGTTTTACAGCATTTTCCACCAGGATCTGCAGGGTAAGTGGCGGGAGCATATACACGAGATATCGTTCGTTGATGCGTACTTCCATTTCCAGCCCATCACCATACCTTGTTTTCAGGAGGTGGAAATAAGAGTAGATGAATTGCATTTCCGTATCGAGGGAGGTAAGGCCATCTTCATTCGTACGAAGAAGATAGCGGTATACTTTGCTTAGTTCATCCAGGAACTTCTCTGCTTTTTCGGGTTCGTCACTGATCAGGGAGGAGAGTGAGTTGAGGCTGTTAAACAGGAAGTGCGGATTCACCTGGCCTTTCAATCCCTCCAGTTGGCTTTGCAGGTTTTCCTTTTTTAACTGATCCGCTTCGTCTACCAGCTTTCTCCATTTTTCATAAAAGGAAGCTCCTTCATTGAAACTGGTGAAAAGCAGGTTCCCGGTGATGCCGACGACGACCATCCAGGGATAGTTGGTCATTTTTACGGATAAGCCCATCACCCTGATATAATCGTATCCAAAGAAAAGAATCGTAATGCCGATGATCGTTATGATAACATAACAAATGATAGCGATCCCAATGCGTTTGAATGTTTGGCTATAGAGTGGGAAATGGTTTGACAGTACAACGGTGATCATGGAACAAAGTGTGTAGAGCACCAGCACCATGGCCATGGTGATCAGGGTCGGCCATAAGAAACTTTGCCAGCTTTGAAAATACGCTGATCCAAAGATCATACAGTTGAGCGCCAATGCCATCGGTGGTATAAGGATGGCGCCGATCAATCGTTCTTTGCTACTATAGTTGAAAATCGTCATGTTTTAAACTCGGTGAGCACTAAGATATTCTTTCTGGCTCTTTATCCCGCATGGCAAAGGATAGATTGGGCTTAATAGAGATAAACTGTGCTTTTGGACAGGCGAAGCGTTGGGGCGTTGGCGGCGGCGAATTTTGAGAAAAGGGCCGCGAGGACGGTAAGTCTCCCTGACTAAGGATTGATTTCATTGCGACCTTTGCGGGCCTTCGCGCTCACTGCGTTACTCCTACGCCTGTCGAACGGAAAATCCTATCGGCCTGGCTGCGATGAATCCCGTATGATCAGCTGCGGAGCCAGTGTTGTTGTATTAAAATCTGTGATCGGCTTTTTACTTTCGATCATCTGCAGCAAAGAGTTTGTTGCCATTTCTCCCATATCAAAGGCGGGCTGCTTGATAATAGATAAAGCAGGATCGATCAGCTCTGTAAGATCCGAATTGGAGAATCCGATCAGTGCAATATCATCCGGCACTTTGATCTTGTGGGCTTTCAATACGCGAAGGCTGCCCGTGGTCAGCTTGTCGGAAAGAGCAAGGATCGCATCGGGACGGGTGGAGGCATTCAGCATTTCACTCACCGCGGTTTCTATTTCTTCCAGTACAAGACCACCGTGCTGGCAGTGCTTGATATATTCATCGTTTTCGACCATTCCGTGATCTGCCAGCGCCGCGCGGTATCCGGCCAGCCGGTCGCGGGTAATAGAGAGAAGTACGTTGCTCGCCAGTGCCGCGATCTTCTTATATCCATTCTGAATAAGATGAACAGTGGCATCATAAGCGCCACGATAGCTGTCTACCGTGATCTTGTAGGTATTGATGTCTGCGGCGATCCGGTCGAAGAAAACGATCGGCATACCGCGTTCATACAGTTCCCGGAAATTGCTGAAATCGCTGGTTTCGGCAGAGACCGAAACGATCAAACCATCGATCGAACGCGAAGTAAGGTAATTGAGATTGACCTGCTCTCTTTCCGCTGATTCCCGGGTTTGGGAAATGATGACATTGTAACCATTCCGGTAAGCCACTGATTCGATCCCGTCGATGGCTTGTGAAAAGAAGCTGTTCGCAATTTCGGAAACGATCACGCCAATCGAGTGGGTCCTTCTTTCTTTCAGGCTAAGGGCAATCGGGTTTGGCTGATAATTGATCTTTTCGGCATAATCCAGCACCAGCTTTTTGGTTTCCGGGCTGATCTCATAGCTATCACGAAGAGCTCTTGAGACGGTCGATGTGGACAGCCCCAATGCCTTGGCGATATCTTTAATGGTGACGGCTTCAAATCTCATGAAGAGGGGTGTTTCGACTAACAATTAAAGGTAGTGGATTAGGGTGAAATCCGCCGGAGACGCCAATACTATCTCAATAAAATCAACGATTTCGCCAGAATTCTGCAACGAAATCCTCCAGCCGGGCAGTAAAATATTCCAGTAGTTTTCGAGCCTTAAAATATATCTTAATACTTATAGATCAATCTGTTAATTCATACTTCCATGATTTTCCGGATCACATGGATGAATAAACAATGCAATCGGATGAGATATATGATAAATTGTTCTCAAATTATTCATAATGATATCGTTACCGGGAACGATTGCGTAAATAAAGAGTTTCAAATACTTCGGCAATCTTTAAAATCGGCTTAGACTTGCCCGGTAACTCAAACTGAATTGCTTGTCATGCCTGAAAAAAACTGCTTTTTTACCCTTGCCTCCTGGCCGGGTAAATCCACCGGTTTTCCTCCTATTTCCCGGCATTCCTCTGCCATTACGGAAGGCCTGATGCTTTTCTTTTCATCACACAAAACCTATTTAAATTAAAACGATTGCAGTATGAAAAGACTACTGGTTATGTTAATCCTTTTGCTGGGTTGGGCTGCCGGCTTTGCGCAAACCCGGACCGTAAAAGGAAGAGTAACTGATGAAACCGGCCAGCCTGTATCCGGAGTGAATGTGACGGTAAAATCCACCAAGGTTGCCACTCAAACAGGAAACGCGGGCGAATATTCCATCCAGGTACCACAGGGTTCAAAAGAAGACCTGACATTTTCCGCTATCGGATATGCCACCATCACACTTGCTGCTACTGCCGAAGTACTCGATGCAAAGATCGAGAAAGTGGTGAGCTCGATGGAAGACGTCGTGGTAGTGGGTTACCAGACCATGAAACGAAAAGAACTGACCGGTGCGGTTTCTTCAGTAAGCGCAAAAGATATCAGGGACATTCCGCTGAACTCAGCTGCTGAAGCATTGACCGGCCGCCTTGCCGGCGTACTGGTGCAAAGCACGGAAGGTAGTCCGGGTGCCGAAGTTACGATCAAGATCCGCGGTGGTGGTTCCATTTCCGGCGATAACTCCCCGATCTATATCGTGGACGGGATCCAGGTAGAGAACGCGCTTTCCTTCCTTGCTCCTTCAGAGATCGAATCAGTTGACGTATTGAAAGATGCAGCTTCCACTGCGATCTATGGAGCGAGAGGTGCAAACGGTGTGGTGATCATCACTACCAAAGGCGGCCGTGAAATGAAAACCCGTGTTTCCTATGACATGTTCTATGGGATCCGCAACATCGCGAACAAACTGGATGTAATGAAACCTTACGACTTCGTTCAATACCAGTACCAGATCTATAATTTTAATACTGACCAGGAAACAAAGAACAGCTTCCGTGACCGCTATGGCCGCTGGGAAGACCTGGATATCTATAAGAACATGCCTTTTGTTGACTGGCAGGAAGAAGTATTTGGCCGTAATGCCGGTACATTCACGCAGTCCATCAATGTAACAGGCGGTACCAAAGCAACAACCTTTAATCTCAGCGTCAGCAATACCAGTGAAAACGGTGTAATGCTGGAATCAGGGTTCCGCCGTACCATGGTGTCTTTTAAGTTTGATCACAAGTTGTCTGAAAAAGTACGCTTTGGTTTCAACGCGCGTTATGGCGATCAGCGTACACAAGGAGCAGGTACTTCCAATACAGGTACACAGGGCAATAACCGTTTGAGAAACTCTGTACGTTATAAACCCTTTATCGGCGGTTCAGATATCGTTGACGAATTTGATCCGGAATATGCATTGCTCACCAACCTGACCAGCCCGGTATTACTGGCTTACGCGGAAGAGCGGTTTAACTATCGAAAAGATCTGCTGTTAAATGCATATGCAAGTTATAACCCGATCAAAGGATTGACCATTAAATCAGTTGCAGGTTTTACTCCTTCCAATAACAAACTCACTCAATTCAGCAGTTCCATTACCGGTGTTGCGCGTCAAAATGCCGGAATGCCTGTAGTAACCCTCGGCAGAGGCGAGGCGATGGCGATCACGAATTCAAATACGATCGCTTACAGCAAAACCATTGCAAAAGATCATAAACTGGATCTGCTTGCTGGCCAGGAGATCTACCAGACAAGATCTTCCGCCATGAGCGCGACAGTGAAATGGTTGCCTGTCGATATCACGGCGAAAG
This sequence comes from Chitinophagaceae bacterium, assembly GCA_040509495.1. Taxonomy (GTDB): domain Bacteria; phylum Bacteroidota; class Bacteroidia; order Chitinophagales; family Chitinophagaceae; genus Terrimonas_A. The sequence goes on from JBEVKW010000228.1 coordinate 4,693, forward strand.
AAGCATATGCCGGTATCCAGAAAGCAACACCACCAGCAGGTGCCATCCAGGATCCTCCAACATCATCAGAAACTGTTCAGCGCCTGTTGTCTTTCTTCGGTCGCGCAAACTATTCTTACCAGGGTAAATATCTTGCCACATTTACTTTCCGCCGTGACGGTTCCACGCTGTTCTCCCCAGAGAACAGGTATGGTAACTTTCCTTCAATGGCACTTGCCTGGAGAGCTTCGCAGGAGAAATTCCTCGAGCCGTTCCTTGATAAAGCAGGGATCACGGATATGAAAGTCCGTTTCAGTATAGGTACTGTTGGTAACAACCGCATCGGAACTGATCTGTATAAAACGATGTTCAATACCAACCAGTCCAGCTACGCTTTTATCGAAGCGGTAACGCCTGGTTTCGCCCCGCTTTCTTATGCAAATCCGAACATCAAGTGGGAAACAACGATCTCCCGCAACCTTGGATTTGATCTTACTTTCCTGAACAATCGTCTGACAGCTTCAGTTGATCTTTATTCCAATAACACAAAAGATCTTTTGCTTGAAGCAGTTGTTCCTTCAACAACCGGTTATACGATCCAGCAACAGAACATCGGCAAAACACAGAATAGAGGTATCGAAGTTCAGCTGGCAGGTACGATCATCAGTAACAAGAACTTTACCTGGAGTGCAAACCTGAACCTGGCAGCGAACCGCAATAAGATCGTTGATCTTGGTTTCGATCCTTCCGGTCAGCCAAAGAAAGCGTACACTGTTTCTTCAGGTTGGATCACTGGTTCTACCTGGGACTTCCTGGTGGAAACCGGTAAACCTCTTGGTCAGTTCTATGGATACGTAACAGATGGTTACTACAAGCTGGAAGACTTTGATTACAACGCCACCACGCAGGCATATACGCTGAAAGCGGGTATCGCCAACAACCGTACCGCGTTAGGTAACCGCGAACCACAGCCTGGTGATCTGAAATTCAAAAAACTTTCATCCAAAGCAAGCATGCTGATCGATGAAGAAGATAAAACAGTGATCGGTAATGCACAGCCAAAGCTGATCGGTGGTTTTAATCAGCAGTTCACTTATAAAAGTTTTGATCTGAGTTTATTTATGAACTGGGCTATCGGCGGTGAAGTATACAATGCAAACCGGGTGGAGTATACAACGCAATATCTCTATCGTGATAACAACATGCTGGCGATCATGAACGATCGTTGGAAATGGTATAACGAAAGCGGTCAGCTTGTAAAAGACCCCGCGCAGCTTGCGGAAATGAATAAGGATACGAAGTTCTGGACTCCTTCCGCGGGCCAGTATGCTCCTCATTCGTTTGCGATCGAAGACGGTTCTTTCCTCCGTATCAGCAACATCACCCTCGGGTATTCGCTGCCTGATCGCCTTCTGCGCAGCACCAAATTCATCACCCGTGTGCGCGTGTATGCAACAGTTAACAACCTGCATACATTCACGAAATACACAGGATTTGATCCGGAAGCCAATACTCGTCGTAATCCGTTAACACCTTCCGTAGATTATTCCGCTTACCCACGCAGCCGTTTCTATGTGGGTGGTATCAATGTTACTTTTTAAAAACTGCTAATTCAAGCTATATGAAGAAGTCATCACAATTAATCATAGCTGCTGTTGTAGTGAGCGGCAGTTTTTCATCCTGTAAAAAATACCTGGAGGTGGAGACACCTTCCACCATTTCACAGGAAGCTGTTTTCAATAGTGTATCTTATACCAATTCAGCCGTAACAGGCGTATATGCAATGCTGGTGGGGGATAATGGATATGGAAACCGTATATCCTGTCTTTACCCTCAAACTGCAGACGATTTCAAAACATCGGGAAGTTATAGTTCGCTCGACAGGCGCGGTATCAGCATGTATGGAGCAAGTCCCGGTAACACAGAATTGCTGAATCCGTTCCGCCAGTTTTACCGCGGTATAGAGCGTGCAAACATCTGTATCAAATATATTCCTGCATCGAACCTTTATAGCAATGGATCAGCGGAACAGCAGAAGACACTTCGCCGGCTGTATGGTGAAGCGTTGACGCTTCGGGCGCAATTCTATTATGAACTGATCCGCAACTGGGGAGATCTTCCTTTTCACCAGGTGCCGGCGGCTGATCTGCAGGATCCTTATCTGCCGAAAACAGACAGAGATACTATCTATAATCGCATCATTGAAGATCTCCGTATTGCGGGTGAGCTTGTTCCATGGCGTACAGAGTTCAGCGAAGGTGCGCGCATCACCAAAGGCGCGGTAAAAGCACTTCGTGCCAGGATCGCACTGGCGCGCGGAGGTTATTCCCTGCGTAATGCGGAAAGCAAATACGGGCAGACCATGGCGAGACCTGATGATTACAAAACATTCTACCAGATCGCTTATGATGAAACAAAGGAATTGCTGGCTCACCGCGAACAGCATACGTTGAACCCTGTATATGAGGACCTGTTCCTTACCCTTAATTCCGGTAACCGTAAAGATGCCGCTAATGAGCTGATGTTTGAGATCGGCGCCTTCGGCAGTAATGCCAGCACAGATACGAAGCTTGGATATTACAACGGTCTTCGTCACAATGGTAGTTCACGCTATGGTGCAGGCGGTGGCGGTATCAATGCGATCGCAACCTATTTCTATGAGTTTGATTCGATCGGTGATTGCCGTCGTGACGTAACGATCAACAGCTATGAGATCGATGCGAACAGCAAAAAATTGCTGAATGCCGCGAATAACATGACTGATGGTAAATACCGCCGGTCATGGACAACAAACTGGGGAACTACTGCTCAGACATATGGCGTGAACTGGCCGGTGATCCGTTTTGCCGATGTACTCCTGATGTTTGCTGAAGCGGATAACGAACTGAACAATGCTCCTTCTGCAGAAGCGATCAGCGCTTTTGAAGAAGTAAGAAGACGTGCATTCAAAGGATATGAGACACGCATGGGTACAACGCCTACGGATAAAGATGGTTTCTTCAAAGCGATCGTACAGGAACGTTTGCTCGAGTTTGGGGGAGAAGGCATCCGTAAGTATGACCTGATCCGCTGGAATATCATCAACGCAAAATTTGAAGAGACCCGTGTAAAACTTCGCCAGTTCATGAATGGCGAAGGGCGTTACGCAAATCTGCCCCTCTATGTTTACACAAAAGCAGCTGATTTTAATATCATCGCCAGTGTGCAGGAAGTGGCAACACTCGATGTATATGGCGGCGCACCTGCAAAAGTATTCTTCGAACCGGGCCTGGGAAGTACATCCGCGCCTTCCGGATATACGGTGAAAAACTGGAGACGATCCGTGACGGAAGATGGCATTACCGGTCTTCAAAGTGGGTTTGCCACTTACTTCAAGCCTAATTCCCGCGAGCTGTTTCCGTTGAACTCGGATATTATCAACGAGAATTACAGGCTCAAACAAGATTATGGCTACTAAACCATCACGATTGCACTCAAAAATGAATTTCATGAAAAAGACACTTCTTCATAAATCGATCACCGGGATCTTGCTGACAGGCATCCTGTTCGCAAGCTGTAAAAAAGATGAAAATCTTGCTCCGATGAGGCAGTTCATGCCTTCAGGTGAAATCAGCTCGTCTTCCAGCGAATCTACTGTAAAACTGACCTGGAAGGCTGCGATCAATGCAGCTCCAAAGACAACCTATAAAGTGATCGTTTCCCGCGATACATTATTTACAAACGGGCCTGAATTTACTTATACCACGGATACAAGCGGCATTACGCTGACCGATGCAGACCTGCTTGTCCGTACAACTTACTATGCACGTGTACAAACACAGGGTCCAGACAGTACGCTTAATTCAAACTGGCTTCGAAGCGGAAAGTTCGGCATCCTTGGCGAGCAGATCTTTCAACCCCTGACAAGCAATGATATCACTGACATTGCCGTTCAGCTAAAGTGGAAACAACAGGCTGACCTTACCCGGATCGTCATCGTTCCGGTTAGCGGCGGTACAGCGATCAGCGTGAATCTTGTTGCTGGAGACATTTCCGCAGCGCAAAAGATCGTGAGCGGATTAACAGGCAATAAAGAGTACATAGCGGAGATCTTCAAAGGAACATTGTCAAAAGGCCTCGTGAACTTCACTACAAAGCCATCCCTGACAGGTTCCAATATCATCGATCTTCGCGGAATCACTGACCGTCCATCTGTACTGACAGACACGCTTCCGCTGATCGCTGACGGAAGTACCGTTATCTTGAAAAGAGGATTTACTTATCCTGTCAGCACTGCGCTGAGCCTAAGCAAAGCGGTAACGATCGTAAGCGGGTATGACTTTTCCAATGAACTCGCTATTATCGATATGGTCAGCAACTTTAATATTGCTGCGGGCAGCAATATCGCTCAGCTTAGTTTTAAAGACGTCTTCATCAAAGGGAACAGCTATTCCGGTGGGTATATGTTCAATGTAAGCAATGCATGTACGATCGGGAGGATGAGCTTTGAAGGTGTTCGTACCGGTATCTTCCGCGGACTGGTGCGTTTGCAGACAGCCGTGATCAATATTACTGACTTTGTGGTTGATAATTCTATTATTGATAGCATCTCGAACTATGGCGTTGTGAACGTTGATAACGTGAACTGCAAGATCGAGAACATCTCTATCAAAAACAGTACGATCTTCAGAGCTGAGAAGGTGATAACAAGCCGTCAGAACTCAACATCCTGTGTGATAGAAAACTGTACGATCAACCAGGCGCCATGGGGCGGCAACTACCTTGTAGATTACAGCACGAGCGGCACCAATAACGTAACCAATGGTATCGTTGTCAGAAATACGATCATGGGTGTAGGTAAAAGCAATGCGGGCAATACCAGCCCGAGAGGTGCCCGCGCCAGCGCAACGACCACCATTTCTTCCAGCAACGTCTATACCACAGCAGACTATGTAAACGCATCCAATCCTCTTCCAACAGTGATCGCCTACTCCGGCCTGTCCACTTCCCTCTGGCTGGATCCGCTGAATGGCGATTTCAAGATAAAGGATAATACGTTTGCGGGAGCGATGAGCGCGGGGGACCCGAGGTGGCGGTAGGGTTCGTTGACCGTTGACCGTTGCCCGTTGACCGTTAAGAGAATCGCAGTACAGTAGTTCATTTTTTGAGTAGATTTTTTAATAGTCGCTGACTTTTAAGCCCTGTTCGCTGAATTCCGGGCGACGGATAACGGGCAACGGTCAACGATTTCCCCTGGGATTGCTTGTATACTTCGTAGTTGGCTGCTCCATCTGGTCAGCCAACTACTTTCATTATGGGAACGTCTATTTTGTCGTATAAGCAGTAATTCTTTAAAAAAGAACGTATGATTGTTTTTCGTGCAGGAAAATTAATTGCCTCGGTTGTTATTTTGATGATGGGGATGGAAGCAGGCGCGCAAGTAATATCTTTTCCCGAAGCAGAAGGGTTTGGAAAGTATACCACTGGTGGAAGAGGTGGCCGGGTTTATGTGGTGAGCAACCTTGAAGATGATGGAGAAGGTAGTTTGCGGCAGGCGGTGGAAGCAAAGCATCCGAGGATCGTAGTGTTTGCCGTCTCGGGAACAATACATTTGAAATCCCGGCTGCTGATCGCGAAGAATGTAACCATTGCCGGGCAAACCGCTCCGGAAGATGGGATCTGTATTGCCGATCATCCCGTAAGCCTCAATGGAGATAATATTATCGTCCGGTATCTGCGTTTCAGGATGGGAGACCGTTACCAGAATAAGGGAATGATAGATGGAGCCGGAGCTGATGATGCCTTCGGGGGTAACCGTAAAAAAAATATTGTGATAGATCATTGCAGTATCAGCTGGAGTACCGATGAAGTGTTTTCTGTTTATGGCGGCGATAGCACAACCCTTCAATGGAACATTATCAGCGAACCACTCAATTATTCTTACCATTTCGAAGCAGGGGACAAAGATTTTGAACATCATGGCTATGGCGGGATCTGGGGCGGACGACATCTGTCTGCCCATCACAACCTGCTGGCGCATTGCGTAAGCAGAAACCCTCGCTTTAATGGCGTGCGCACAAAGGAAGATGCAGAACTGGTCGACTACCGGAATAATGTGATCTATAACTGGGGACATAATAACGTGTATGGTGGAGAAGGCGGTCAGTATAATCTCGTCAATAACTATTATAAGTATGGTCCCGCCACGAGCAAATCAGTTCAAAGCAGGATCGTGAATCCATCCCGGCAGGAAAAGCCTTTCATTGATTTCGGACAGTTTTATGTGAACGGGAACTATGTCGATGGTGCCAAAGATGTTTCTGCAAATAATCTGCTTGGTGTACATATGGGGAAAGGTTTTGAAGAAGAAAAGAAAAAGGCGGTCGTGTTAACAGCATTTGAAAGCGTAGCCATTCCGGTGCAGTCAGCTAAGGAAGCCTATGAATGTATCCTGCAATGTGCCGGCGCCAGTTTCCCGGTGAGAGATACAGTAGACGCGCGGATCATCAATGATGTAAAGAACAGAACAGGAGGAATGATCGACGTGCAGGGAGGCTATCCGCATGGTACGCCATACGAGCAAACCATAGCCGCATGGCCGGCACTGAAAGAGTCGAAAGGCCCACTTGATTCAGACAATGATGGTATGCCCGATGAGTGGGAAAAAAAGAATGGCCTCAATCCAAAGGATCCAGCTGATGCTACCGGGTTTACACTGAACAAACAGTATACAAATATTGAAGTGTATATTAACAGTCTTGTTGCATCTGTTAAATAAGCCGTTCGCAACCAGACCAAAAATCAACCTTTACCATGAAACGAATATTGTTCTGCCTGCCGGTTCTTCTTTTCTTATCCTTCAATAAACCGGTAAAGAAAATAAAGATCTGGCTGATCGGAGATTCAACGATGGCGCCGAAACAAACAAGAGCTTATCCGGAACATGGCTGGGGAATGCCGTTCATGTATTTCTGGGATTCAACGGTAACGGTTGACAACCGGGCGTTGAATGGGAGAAGTACACGTACTTTTATTGAGGAGAAAAGATGGGAGCCTGTGATGAAGGAGCTTGCTGAAGGTGATTATGTCTTTATCCAGTTTGGTCATAATGATGAAGTGCCAACCAAAAAAAGTTACGTTCCGGAGAACGATTACCGGAATTATCTGGTCAATTATATTGCTGATACCCGCAGTAAAAAAGCAATACCTGTGCTGATCACCCCGGTGGCACGACGCAATTTTGATAGTACAGGGCATGTTAAAGGAACGCATGAGGTCTATTCCAGGATCGTGAGAGAAGTGGCGAAAGAGGCAAAGGTGACGCTGATCGATCTGGATGTGAAAAGCCAGGCACTGTTGCAGCAAATGGGAGTAGAAGGATCGGTTTATTTATATAACCATCTTACACCGGGCGAACACCCGAATTATCCCGATGGCGTAAAAGACAATACACACTTCAGCGAGTTCGGTGCGAGAAGAATGGCTGAACTGGTTTTGGAAGATATCCGCAAGGCTGAACCACAGCTTGCGGAAAGGATCATTAAACCTGTAAAGAAATAATTTCCCTTATGCATTCGCTCCACAAAAACTTTCTCTTAAGCATTGCCCTCCTGGTTGCTGCCCTGACCTCCTTTTCGCAGCAAACATATCCTACGAAGCTGACCGTTGCCAAAGACGGCACGGGCGACTACAAAACGATCCAGGAAGCGATCAATGCAGTGCGGGCATATTCGCCCGAGCCGATCTCCATTTTAATAAAGAATGGCGTATACGAAGAAAAACTGGTGATCCCTTCATGGGTAGGAAATATCACCCTCAAAGGGGAAAGCCGCGATCAGACCATTATCTCCAATGCTGATTACTCCGGTAAATTTGTAGCAAAGGGAGCGGATACCGTTACCAATAAAACCAAGTTTGGCACATTTAACTCGTATACCGTTTGGGTGCAGGGGAATGATGTGGTGATCGAAAATCTGACGATCAGGAATACGGCCGGCAGGGTAGGACAGGGTGTTGCATTGCACGTGGATGGCGACCGGTTTACGATCCGCGATTGTAATCTCTCCGGCAACCAGGATACTTTGCTGACCGCAGGTGACAGCAGCCGCCAGTACTATGAAAATTGCCTGATTGAAGGAACAACAGATTTTATCTTCGGCCCGGCGACAGCTGTGTTCAAAAGCTGTACGATCAGAAGTCTCACGAATTCCTATATCACCGCGGCATCAACACCGAAATGGAAATCATTTGGCTATGTGTTTATCGATTGTAAGATCACAGCTAATGACGAAGCGCAGAAGGTTTTTCTTGGAAGACCATGGCGCGCAAATGCAAGAACTGTTTTCATCAATTGTGAATTGGGCAAGCATATCCGTCCGGAAGGCTGGGATAACTGGCGCAATCCGGAAAATGAAAAAACTGCTTTTTATGCGGAATACAATTCCAAAGGCGAAGGGGCGGCGCCTGATAAACGTGTTGCCTGGAGCAAACAGTTGACAAAGAAAGAAGCGAAACAATACACGCTGGAAAAGATCTTTGCGGGAACTACACCGTGGAAACCTTAAAAAAAACACTGCGTGGTAAGTATCGCAAAGGATGCAAAGTAAACGCAAAGCACGCAGAGAGTAACTTAGCGAACTTTGCGTATCCTTAGCGCTCTTTGCGATACTTCCAACGCCTTCAATTAATAAAGACTCTACATGCATAAAAAAACTTTCATTCTGCTGGCGTCACTCTTCGTCGCGACCCAGGTTATCTCACAGGAGTTCATTCCTCTTTGGCCAAAAGGCAAAATGCCGAATTCCAAAGGATTGAATCTTTCGGACAGCATCGCCAATGAAAGGGTTTACCGTGTTGGAACACCCGGCATGTATGCATTCTTTACCTCCGACCAGGAGAACAAAGGCGCCGCCGTGCTGATCTGCCCCGGTGGCGGTTATGAACGTTTGGCGTATGTCATCAGTGGCATTCAACTCGCCAAATGGTTCAACACGATGGGTGTTTCTGCATTTGTGCTGAACTATCGTTTACCGAATTCACCGGATCTTAAAGAAAGAGAAAAAGGACCGCTCCAGGATGCGCAGCGAGCGCTGAAGATCATCCGTTCGAGGGCGGCGGAGTGGAAGATCCAGCCCAACAAGATCGGGATTCAGGGGTCATCTGCCGGCGGACATCTTGCCGCGATCGCTTCCACTTCAACAGAAGATCTCTCCCGCATCAATGACGCATTGGATACGATCAACTGCCGGCCTGATTTCACCCTGCTTGTTTCTCCGGTGATCGATATGGCAACGTATGCACACACAGGAAGTAAGAAGAACTTACTGGGAAGTGATCTTTCAGTGGCACTCGTAGCAAAATATTCGGCGCAGTTGCAGGTTACGTCATCAACCCCTCCGGCATTCATCGTGCATGCGGCAAACGATAAATCGGTAGACCCCCGTAACAGTTTATTGTTCTACCAGGCTTTGCTGGATAAGAAGATCATTTCATCTTTGCATATCTTTCCGCAGGGAGCACATGCGATTGCCTTGCGGAATAATCCCGGTTCAGCCAATCAGTGGACAACACTTTGTGAAAGCTGGCTCCAGGAAATGAATTTTTTATCGCCCATTAATAAATAATCATGAAAAAGAACTGGCTCGCGATCCTTTTTTGTAGTGGCTTTATTTCTGCCAATGCGCAGTATTCATGGGGAAATCTTCCTAAAGTAGAAGAACCTGTTTTTAAAACGGATACATTCTCTATTCTGAACTATGGCGGCAAGTCAGATGGATATACGTTGAATACAAGAGCGATCAGTGCAGCGATCATCGATTGCAGCCGCCAGGGCGGTGGCGTAGTGATGATTCCTGCCGGGTTATGGCTGAGCGGCCCTTTCGAAATGCGCAGCAATGTGAACCTGCATCTGGCGAGTGGAGCTTTGCTGACATTTACAACGGATAAAACGAAATATCCCCTCGTGGAAGGTTTCTACGAAGGGAAACGCGCAGCACGGAACCAGTCGCCTATCTCCGGAACGGGGCTCGCCAATATCGCCATCACGGGTAAAGGTGTGATTGATGGCAATGGTGATGCATGGCGTGCAGTTGGTAAGTCGGCTCTCACGGAAAATGAATGGAAAGAAAAAATTAAATCAGGAGGCGTCTTAAAAGACGACGGGAAAGAATGGTATCCCAGTGAGCAGTTCAAACAAGCTAAAGTTGAAAATAAAAGTATGCTCCTTGTTCCCGGGAAAGAGCTGAAGGATTTTGAAGAGATGAAAGATTTCCTGCGTCCAAACCTGGTTGTATTCACGCAGTGTAATAAAGTATTGCTGGAAGGAGTGACGTTACAGAATTCGGCAGCATGGTGTATCCATCCATTGATGTGTGAGAACCTGATCCTTCGCAACCTGCTGGTGAAAAATCCAGCGTATGCACAGAATGGTGATGGTGTAGATATCGAGTCATGCAAATTTTTCCTGGTTGAGGGTTGCACTTTTGATGTGGGTGATGATGCTATTTGTATCAAATCCGGTAAAGATGAAGAAGGCAGGAAGCGTGGTATGCCAACGCAATTTGGCATTGTTAGAAATAATCTTGTGTACAAGGCGCATGGTGGGTTTGTGATCGGCAGTGAAATGAGTGGCGGGGCAAATAACATCTTTGTGTATGATTGCAATTTCATGGGTACGGATAAGGGGCTGCGTTTCAAATCAACCCGTGGCCGTGGTGGAGTGGTGGAAAAGATCTATGCTCGGAATATTTATATGAAAGACATCGAACAGGAAGCGATCTTCTTCGATATGTATTACTTCGTGAAGTTTGCCACAGATGGTGAAAGAAATGAAAGTCCGGTTGTGAATGAAGGAACACCGATCTTCCGTGATATGCATTTTGAGAAGATCGTTTGCAATGGCGCGAAGAAGGGGATTTTCATTCGCGGCCTTCCGGAGATGCCTGTACAGAATATCCGGTTTACAGATTGTATCCTTACGGCCGAGATAGGTGCAGAGCTGGTGGATGTTGACAGGATCGCATTTGATATACAGGAATTGAATCCGACAAAAACGGATCCCGTGGTTTCTATTAATAATGGAACAAATATCCGTTTCGGCGGGCTGATCTTCCCCAGTGCATTTAAAACCATCCTGAAAGTGACGGGTGAGCGTTCGAAAGATATCGATATGAGTCATATGGGAATTACCAAAGACTCGGAAAGGATCGTGATCACAGATGGGGCCCCCGCGACGGCTGTTTTGATGGATTAGGAATTAAGTTAAAATGGCGTAGAGGAGCGCGGCGGACGCAACGGTTCGCAACGCACGCAACGAAAAGCAGCCACGCAAAAGATTGTATTTCGTTGCGCTCGCCGCGTATCGCCGCGGCCGCCGCGTTCCTTTACGACAGACGCAACGGTACGCAACGCACGCAACGAAAAGCAGCCACGCAAAAGATTGT
>JBEVKW010000229.1:0-13621 GCA_040509495.1 Chitinophagaceae bacterium
CGGATGATCTCAGCGGCAATCACCTCTGCACGCTTTTGGGAGAGAAGTTGATTTTTGGCGGCATCACCGGTGTTATCTGTGTAACCGCCGATCTTGAATCTCGCATTGGGAAATGCCCGGATGATCATGACAAGATTCTTTAATTGCGTGGAAGATGAGGATGTCATAACGGTTCCGCCGATTTTAAAGCGGACGTTGGTAAAGTCGAACCAATTACCATTGGCCTTATCGGTTTTTGCAGATGAGCTTGTAAGAAATTCAACCAGTTTTGCCTCGGTACTCCATTTGCCCACAGTAAGCTCACCGGTGTTGTTTGGCAGACTGATCACTATGTTTTCTCCCTGATCAAAAACAAAGTCGCCAGAAACGGAATCGATCCTGCCTATTGCTTTGTACACAGGTGCTGTCATCACTGGAGGGGCTGTAACAGGTGTGTCAACTGCAACAACCGGAATACCGGAAGACTCTTTTCCCTGGTTACAGCTTCTGCCGCTTAAAAGCCAGATGAGTAACAGCGCTACCAGCAGCGTGATCAACCAAAGCCAGGCACTGGATTTCTTATCCTGTGCAGTGGGCGGTCCTGCCAGAGGAGGCGACATATGCCCCCCTGGTGTGGTTATGGAAGACATTTCCAATGCACCGGCAAGATCCAGGCCGCCAGGTACAGAACCAAGTATCACGGATTGCTGACTCAGCAGGAACGAACTTAACCCTGCCGCAGTAAGGTTGTTTTCCTGTACATATCTCCCGAGTGATCCGAGTGCTGCAGGAGCTGCCATGCTCAGGACTGTACTCCCAGAAGAAGGTTTGACACCTGCAAAACCGGCTAGTGCATTGGTGATCTTTCCGAGACTGTCGCCAAACAAAGAACGCAACCATCCCGTTACCGTACTGCCGAACCCTCCGGCTCCTGCATCACCAAGCAAACTGTTGATATTACTCCAGGCATTACTGCCGGCAGCATCTTTTACCATCGTTAGCAGGGCCGGTGACGATCCCTGGGTATTCTTTCCAAGCAGACCCATTAATATCACAGGAATTGCTCCTGAAAAGGCTTTAGCGATGCCTTCCTCCGTTTCACCGGTTGAAACGGCGGCCTTCTTAATAAGATCCGGAGGGATCATGTTCTTTGCAGCGTCAATCAGGTTGAATGGCATAACGTGACTGTTTAACCGGTTAGGAAATGCGGGCCGGGAGAATGGAAAAGCGGGCAATACAGTAAGGTAGAATTTTTGAAAAAGGAAGAAAAAATTATTAGTATTCCATTAAGGTGATGTACCAGTGAAGGCAACCAGAAAAACAGCCGGCAGCTACATAGAATGACCGCGGCAATAGAAAATTATCTAGGTGTTTACACTTGGTTTTGAAAAATCTTCTTGCTATCTTGGCTCGGCAACCACAGCTCTTACAATTATTAAGGCGGCAGATCCATCTTCCTTCCTTTTTACCTGTTAATCCTTCGGGAAAGATCCTGTATCCGGGCCGTAGGTATATTCAAGCAATTGAATATTCAGGTTGAAACCAAAAGCAACTTGTTGAAGCTTCGTCTGTAAAGGCGAGGCTTTTTTTATGCAGATGTTGCGGCTGTTACGGCTTAGCGAAACCCGCCAACAGGCGTTGACGTTCGACGGCGCAAATGGTCAAAGTTTTAAGCTTACCCATTTTCTTTCGAACTATCTTACGGCAACAATGCCTTCATCTCTTTCTAAAAAGATCGGCTTCTGGTCGGCCACCTCGATCATTGCCGGAAGTATCATCGGATCCGCGGTGTTTATTAAACCGGCCGCAATGGCGGCTCAGTTGGGTTCGCCGGTGTTGCTTACGGTTGTCTGGATCACTGCCGGCCTGCTTTCACTAAGCGGGGCAATGATCTATGCAGAACTTGGCGCAGCCATGCCCGAGACCGGGGGGATATATGTTTTCTTCCGCCGGATCTTTGGCAACTTCACTGCTTTTCTTTATGGCTGGTCTGCCTTTGCAGTCATCAATACGGCTGCTGTAGCGGCGATCGCATTTGTGTGTGCCCGATATGCCAATTACTTTTTAGCTCTGCCTTCTCTGGACGATGCGACTATTGCCGCTTCGAGATTGCATATTCCTCTGATAGGAGATCTGTTCCCTTTGCAGGATATCGGCGTCAAATCAATCGCGGTCTTACTGGTAATATGCTTTACCTGGCTTAATTACAGAAGTGCTCGGGCCGGTAACAGTTTCCAGGTGATCTCCACGGTGGTGAAGTTACTGGTGATCGGCACTCTGATAGGAGGGCTGCTTTTTTCCGGCAAAGGAGATGTAGCCAACTTTTTTCACAGTAGCACTGGCCAGGTGCCAGAAAATATGATCAGTGCGATAGTAGTGGCCATGACCGGTGCTTTCTATGCTTACGATGGATGGATCAACATCACATTTGTTGCAGGAGAGATCAGGGACCCGCAGAAGAATATTCCCCGCAGCCTTATAACCGGCATGCTCATCTGTATGATAGTTTATGTACTGATCAACCAGGCGTATCTCTATATTCTGCCTGTTGAAAAAATGAGTACCTCATCGCTTGTAGCCGCTGACGCCATCGAAGCGGCCTGGGGGCATACGGGAGGATTGATCATTGCCATATTCATAGTAATCTGTACACTCGGTGCTGTGAATGGAAATCTTATGACGACGGCCCGTGTGACCTATGCAATGGGGCATGACCGGAATTTTTTCAGATGGGCAGGGAAAACACACAAGACCTATCTCACACCGGGTAATGCGCTATGGCTTCATGCCGTATGGACATGTCTTTTTATTATTACGGGTTCATTTGATATGCTGGCAGACATGTTCGTATTTGTAACCTGGATAGCCTATGCACTTGGGGCAGCGGGTATATTCTTGCTGAGAAAAAAAATGAAAGGAACCTCCCTTCCTTATAAATCATTTGGCTATCCGGTACTTCCCCTGTTATTCATCTTGTTCTCTTTAACCTATCTGGTGATCACTGTATGGAATGATATCAGCAATTATGTTCAACACCGGCAACCAGTCATCAACTCATTACTTGGGCTTCTTCTTACTGCTGCAGGTATCCCTCTTTATTTTTATCTCAGAAGAAAAACAAAATGACATCAACAGGTACTTTTTATACAACTTCACTGAAGGCGATATTTCGTAAATTGAACTAAAAAATGAAGACAGTAATAGTGACAGGCGCAACAGGCAGTCTTGGCAAAGCCATTGTACAGCAATTCCTGAATGAAGGGGCGATGGTTATCGGAACTACCACCAAAAAGAGTGCGACACCGTTCGATGGGCAACCGCGGTTTGAGGCCTTTACAGTTGACCTTTCAAGCGAAGATAACAGCAGAGCATTTATCGCAGCGGTGTTACAGAAGTATCCTGTGATCGACGTCGCCGTCCTGACTGCTGGTGGTTTTGCAATGGGTAAAATTGAAGAAACCGGAATGGATGAGATCATGAAGCAGTTCGATATCAATTTCACCACAACGTATAATGCGGCCAGGGCTGTGTTCACGCAGATGCTTCTTCAGAAAACCGGGCGTATTTTTTTGACCGGTTCAAAACCCGGCCTGGACATGAAACTAGGGAAGGGGATGACGGCATATGCACTTTCAAAATCGCTTATATTCCGGCTTGCAGAATTAATGAATGAAGAAGCAAAAAATACGACGGTAGTAACGCATGTGATCGTTCCTTCAACGATTGACACTCCTGCGAACAGAACTTCAATGCCTGATGCAGATTTTTCAAAATGGGTAACGCCTGAAAGCATTGCTGCTATTGTTCAGGCGCATTGTGAACCTTCATTTAACATATTGCGTGAGCCGGTTATAAAAGTGTATAATAAGTCATAACACACCCGTGTTCCTGCCCGTTTGTGGGAATTATTACACACACATACGTATTTCGCAAACGCGAACACCCGTTACGGTACGGTCGGATCGGGATTATATTTTTGTGGATTTGTTTCCTCCTTTCAATCGCCGCTAACGTATGCGCAGGCTGATAATGTGGGGAATAAGATACAATTAAAATTTCCGTCATTCATGCCTGGCATACCTCAAAAGGGTAGTGGCAAACCTTTTGTCTTATCTGCAGTATAAAACTGTATGATTTATGAAAACAACAAAGTTATTGTTCTGCGCAGCTGTTCTGTCTTTGTGCTCCGTTGGCGTTTATGCACAGAAGGCATCAGCAATCATTAAAGGTGGTGTGAACCTTGCAAATATCTCTAATAAAGATAATGGTGGTTACAACGATGCAAACTCTCTTACCAGCTGGCAGGCGGGTATTATCGGAGATTTTGAGGTGACGGATTTCTTCGCTATCCAACCCGGTTTGCTGTACACAGGTAAAGGTATCAAATGGCAAAATGGAGAATCGGGAAATGCAACTTATCAACGTTTACAATTCAATCCACAATATCTGGAGTTGCCGGTGAACCTTGTGTTGAAAACACCAACAGGCGGCGTTAGATTTTTCGCAGGTGCTGGTCCGTACGTAGCGATGGGTGTGGGCGGTAAATTCAAAGCTGATGGCGTTATAAATTTCAGCGAAAGTATTCAGTGGTCTGACGATGACCCATTGACAAGTCAGGAAGAAGGTGCCGGCGCATTTCGTGCAAAAAGATTTGACTATGGTCTGAATGCACTTGTTGGTATCGAGGCAAGCAATCTGGTGATCTCTGCAAACTATGGTCTGGGTCTCGCAAAGATCCAGTCAGGAGCGAATTCATCAAATGACGATAACAACAAACACAGAGTGCTGAGCTTTACGCTTGGTTACAAATTCTGATAGAAGCAGATCAAATTAATTACCAGGGCCGGAATGTCGACAAGATATTCCGGCTCTGCCTTTTTAGTACGGGGTGGTTGATCGTTGACATCCAGGTGACCAAATTTGCGAAATCCAGGATCTTGAGTTAGTGTTTTCTTATCTTGCGCACCAAATCTCGAACATATGCGTTGGATCAAATGGGTTGGGCTTATTGCAGGGTTATTATTGATTGCGTCCTGCTTCATGTTGTGGGCGTCATTGCCTGCAAGAAATATCACCATCAGTGGTGTAAATGCAGAGGGTACAAGTTTCGGAAAGCCCGGCTATTTCCATCTCTTACTTGCAAGCGTGTTCCTGGTACTTCATTTTATCCCAAGGATCTGGGCCAAGAGAACCAATCTGGTTGTCGCGGCATTAAATATTGCCTGGGCAGTGCGGAACTATTTTATTATTACGGTTTGCAGGCAGGGTGAATGTCCCGAGAAGCATACCGGCATCTACTTAGTTTTGATCGCGTCTGTATTCGTGCTGATCGCGGTGTTGTTTCCTGATATGAAGCTGCCGCAGCAACCAGCAAATGGAGCTTCGCAACAAAACAAAGGTGCAACACCGTAATTTTTTTGCTGAAAATTTGCAATGTGGATATTTTTTTTCTACATTCGAACCTCGAACCTTCCTCGATCATTCTTCCATTCCCATTGTAAACTATTTCGGAAACTTTCAAGCATCTTCAAAAGTGTTGGTATACGTGTATATCAGCGTATCGCTGTAAAAGATTTTGGTTGATCTGTCAGTAACCGTTATCATCCCCAAGCCTTTATTTAACGAAATAAATCTGACCGAAAAACCATTCGTATTTCACCGCCCCACTGTAAAGAGGGGCTTTTTTTTGCGGAATTGGGAGCAGAACAGTTAGGGATTCAGGAGTTCAGGGATTGAGGGATTGAATGTGTAAAGGGCTTAACCCTAAAACCTTTCAAACTTTTATTGCGGCACCATCATCCCATTCCGGCGCCTGATCGGTCATCACGCCGTGAACAGCTTCGCTACTCCGAACGCAGCCGCCGCAGCTAATGCACCGATGATAGTTACGCGTATAGCGCCTTGCCATGGATTTACGCCTGTTATCCTGCTTTTCAGAAATCCAAATATGAACAGGCTGATCAGTGTGATCACAGCAGAGATCTTAAGTGCGGTGAGTGGAGTATCCAGGAAGAAATAAGGACTTAATGGAACCAGGCCGCCAACTGCATAGGAAATACCGATGTTCAATGCGGCTTTCCGGGCCCGGCGTGGGTCAGGTTTTTCAAGACCGAGTTCATACTTCATCATGAAATCGACCCATTGCTTTTTATCTTTCGCGATCTCGTCTGCTGCTTTGGTCTGCATTTCTTCACTTAGCCCGATGTTCGCGAAGAAGTCTCTAACCTCTTCCTTTTCTTTTTCCGGAACAGTTTCCACTTCTTCCTTTTCTCTTTTAAGTTCCGAGTCATAGTGGTCCATTTCGGTTTTCCCTGCCAGATATCCACCCAGTCCCATTGCGATGGAACCTGCTGCGATCTCAGCGATACCGGCGACCACGATAATAGATGTACCGGCAACCGCCCCGGATAACCCTGCCGCCAGTGCGAATGGAACGGTGAGCCCATCACTCATCCCGATCACGACGTCTGTTAAGAAATCACTGTTCCGTAAATGCTTTTCCTGGTGAGATGAATGATCCATAGCTGCGGTCTTTCTTAATCGAGGCAATTTAATGATTCAGCAATGATGGCGACGCACTCTTTTATCTGTGACGGAGAGATGACAAGCGGTGGGGCAAACCTGATCTTATCGCCGTGGGTTGGTTTTGCGAGCAGCCCGTTTTCTTTCAGCTGAAGACAAAGATCCCAGGCAGCCTCTGGATTTGCATGCCGGATCACTACTGCATTAAGCAGGCCCTTTCCACGGACCAGCGCAATATGCCGGGAGTTGATGGAGTTCAATCCATCACGGAGCAGTTGGCCCATGAGAGCTGCATTGCCCGCCATCTGCTCTTCTTTCAGGACCGTCAATGCTGCGATGGCAGTGGCGCAGGCAAGCGGATTACCGCCGTAGGTTGATCCATGTTCGCCCGGTTTGATCGTCAACATCACCGGATCATCGGCGAGCACTGCACTTACAGGCAGCATCCCACCGCTTAATGCTTTGCCAAGTATCAGTATATCAGGACGCACATCTTCATGGTCGCATGCCAGCAATTTGCCGGAGCGCGCCAGTCCTGTCTGTATCTCATCTGCCATAAACAATACATTCGCGTTCTCGCACAGCTGCTTTGCCCGCTTGAGATAACCTTCATCAGGCACTACCACACCAGCTTCTCCCTGGATCGGTTCCACCAGGAAACCAGCAATATGCTTATTATCGGAAAGGACTTTTTCCAGCGCACCAATATCATTATAGGGAATATGAATAAAGCCTGGCAAATAAGGACCAAAATGCGTGGTGGACGATGGATCAGTGCTAAAAGATATCACACCGGTCGTCCGGCCGTGAAAGTTTCCTTCGCAGACCACGACGATGGCTTGCCCGTCAGGAATTCCTTTTACTTCATAGGCCCATTTGCGGCAGAGTTTGATGGCCGTTTCCACTCCTTCTACACCTGTATTCATCGGCAATACCTTATCATAGCCAAAATAGCGGGTCACAAACTCTGCGTATTCGCCAAGCAGGTCACTGTGGAAGGCACGGCTGGTGAGCGTGAGCCGGCCAGCCTGGCGCATAAATGCTTCCAGGATGCGGGGATGACAATGCCCCTGGTTCACTGCGGAATAACCACTAAGAAAATCGTAATAACGCTTCCCATCCACATCCCACATAAACACTCCTTCACCGCGTTCGAGCACAACGGGCAGGGGATGATAATTATGCGCACCGAATTTTTCTTCCAGTTCAAGATAATGCCGAGCAGCCGGGCTGAGCCCAATAGTAGAATCCATCAAATAAAAAATTAATAATTGGAAAACGGTATGTATACAGAAAATCCTCCCCGGAATTCACGGGGAGTAACGAACGCTTATCCTCGATGATTGAGCAGATCGAGGTTGCCTTCAAGAAAAAATGATATCGTCGACAGAAGTTTGATACCGGGTGATTTGCCTGCAAGATAAAAAAAAATGGGATGTTGGCGAGGGGTGGAGCTGTCATTTTCATTTTTAAGACAGTACTCTTTCATGCAAGAAGCAGAACAGCTTCCTGAGGCGCTCAGCGGAGAGATATCGTTTTATTACTCTGTAAAAACTATATGTAGACTAAACAGGTTACCTGAATCCAAGCAATTTTACAAGATAGTGTTCCGGAAAAGAAATGGAGGGTTGCTTACCCGCAGGAAACAGGCCAAATACCGTACTCCCGCTTCCACTCATTGCAGCATACACGGCACCGGCACGGTAAAGTGTTTGGACAATTGTGGAGATCTCCGGGAATCGTTCCGCTACCGGTTGTTGAAAGTCATTTATGATCACATCTCTCCATTCAGCTACCGGAAGCTGGATCAATTGTTTCAACGAAGTGGTCGGTTTTGCTGGTGTGAGCCACGAGAATGCCTGGCCTGTGGGTATATGTATGCCTGGATTTACGACAGCGAATCCGTATCCGGAAAGATCGAGGCTAATAGGTTCAAGCATTTCACCACGGCCCGTGGCATAACAGGGTTTATTGAGGATGAAAAAAGGGCAGTCACTGCCCAGGCGAAGACTGTAATCGAGCAGTTGTTGGGTACTAAGGTTGAGCCCGGCGAGTTGATTCAATAGTTTGAGTGTAAAGGAGGCGTCTGCACTTCCGCCGCCCAGTCCGGCACCGGAAGGAATGGCTTTCTGAAGAAAAACAGATACCGGGGGAAGTTGCGGGAAATCGGCCTTTAGCATCGCGTAAGCTTTTACGCAAAGATTATCAGTTGATTCTCCGGCGATGGTCAGTCCGCTGTTGTTAAACCGGAATGGTTCACCGGCGGGCAGCCTAATTATTTCCAGTGCATCAAAAACCGGTAAGGGGTAGAAGCATGTTTCCAGCTCATGATAGCCGTCAGTTCTTTTTTCAGTGATGCGAAGTCCGAGATTAATTTTCGCATTGGGAAAAACGACCACCTTGGAAATTTTAAATGGAGAAAACCCGGTGTTGACGGATCAACGTTTCTTTTTCCGGCTGTTAATTTCATCGCGGATAGCGATTGCCCTGATATAATCTTCGCTTTCGAGCACATCATTCAGCAATGAATCCAGCTCTTCAATGCTGAGCGCTTTCAGATCTTCGTTTCCGGTGTTGCCGGTTTCTTCCACAACTACTTCCTGTTTGGTTTTCTTCTTTTTGCTGCCGGTGCCGGTATCTTCCATGAGTATACCTGCGCTTTCGAGGATGTTTTCGTATGTATAGATCGGGCAACCGAACCTGACAGCGAGGGCCAATGCATCGGAAGTACGTGAGTCGATTTCTATAGTATCATTTTCGGAAGAGCAAACAAGTTTGGAATAGAAGATGCCTTCCTGAAGATCGCAAATGATTATCTCGTGAAGATCAATGGAAAAAGCATTCAGGAAATTCTTCATCAGGTCGTGGGTGAGTGGCCGGCTCGGGTTCATTTTCTCCAGCGCGACAGCGATAGCCTGCGCTTCAAAACCGCCAATCACAATCGGTAAACGCCGTAATCCATTTACTTCACCCAGTACAACAGCATAGGAGTGTGTTTGAGTGATACTGTGGGACAAGGCGACTATTTCCAGTTCTATTTTCTTCATAAAATATCCCACGAAACTAAGGCTTTTTATGTAAAAAAAGCATGCGGCGGGAGGAGCTGCGGGGGAATTAAAAAGTCGCAAATAAAAATTACCCCGCTTAGCGAAGTATTTGATCTTCATTCGCAAAGCGGGGTGATTAATATTGTTAACTTTTAGTTATCAGCCTTTGATCTTTTTTATCGCTTCGGTGAGTTTTGGCACCACATCGAATGCGTCTCCAACGATCCCGTAGTCAGCCGCTTTGAAGAAAGGTGCTTCGGGGTCTTTGTTGATGACCACGATCACCTTACTGCGGTTAACGCCTGCCAGGTGCTGGATCGCGCCTGAAATACCGATCGCGATGTACAGGTTTGGCGCAATGGCGATACCTGTCTGTCCCACGTGTTCGTTATGCGGGCGCCAGTGAGCGTCCGCCACCGGACGACTGCAGGCGGTAGCGGCATGTAAAACTTTAGCGAGATCTTCCACCATGCCCCAGTTCTCAGGACCTTTCAAGCCACGGCCGGCACTTACCACCACTTCGGCTTCAGTCAGCGGAACCTCGCCGCTCGCTTTGGTACTGCTGGTCACTTTTACGCGGGGTGCATCAACTGTTGCTTCAAAAGCCGCCACAGTAGCCGTGCCTTCGCCGGTTTTAACCGGGTATGCATTGGGATTCAGCGCAATGATCTTTATTGGTGTGGTTATACTGATATTGGCAAACGCTTTACCGGAGAAAACGTTCTTCTTCACCGTAAAACCATTGCTCGTGTCAGGCAGTGCAACGGCTCCAGAGATGAGACCGGCTTTCAATCGCGCTGAAAGTCGCGGTGCAATGGACTTACCATCCATATTATTGGGGAAAACGACCACCGTTGCGCCAATCGAACCGGCAACCTGGGCGATAACTTTTGTATAAAGTTGGGCATCCAGGTGGTCGAGGGCTGAATTGTTTACGTGATGGATCTTTGAAACGCCGTATTTACCCAGCGCAGCAAAATCTTCTTTCGGCGTGCCCAATACAACGCCTTCGGCGCTGGTGCCGAGTTGTTCAGCAAGTTTTGCGCCGTAGCTCAATGCTTCGAGAGACGCTTTTTTTACCTGGCCTTCGGCTATATCGATAAAGATTAAAACAGACATAGTGCAAGTTTAAAAGTTTAGGAGTTTGATGGTTTAAGCGTTCAACAGTTTTCCGTTCGATCAACGTTAAAACTATTCAACTTAAAACGACTAGATGGCTTTTGCTTCTTCGTGAAGTAAGCGAACCAGTTCATCCACATTATCCGCCGGTACGAGCTTTACGCCGGCTTTAGCAGGAGGGAGGCCAAAGCTGGTTACGCTTGTGAGAGCATCCACTGCAACCGGCTCTGATACTTTCAAAGGTTTTGTTCTTGCCGCCATGATACCACGCATATTCGGAATGCGTTGTTCTGCCATACCTTTCGCAGCACTTACCACTACAGGCAGTTCCACTTCCGCTGTTTCTTCTCCACCTTCAATTTCGCGCGTAATGGTGGCTTTTGTTCCGTCCAGCTCAAACTTCGAAGCAAGGGAAATGTAAGGGAAGTCGAGCAGTTCAGCCACCATGCCTCCGATGGACGAACCATTATAATCAATTGTTTCTTTACCGGTGAACACGAGATCATAACCACCTTCCTTCGCGATAGCAGCGATCTGTGAAGCGATATAAAAACTATCATGGCTGTCAGCATTTACACGGAATGCTTCATCACCACCTAAAGCCAGTGCCTTACGGATGATGGGCTCTGCGTCCGCCCCGCCTACAGTTACAAGGTGAACAAGGGTGGAAGCATCTTTTTCTTTGAGTTCAATCGCGCGCACCAAAGCATACCATTCATCGTAAGGATTGATGATCCATTGTACTCCGCTCGTATCGAATTTCGTGTTATTGTCAGTGAAAGCTATTTTTGCCGTGGTGTCCGGCGTTTTGCTGATGCAAACTAAGATCTTCATACTGTTGTTTTGAATCGTTAGCTAATAGTTGTTTATGCAACTAAAACAAAGATAAGTGATGAAATTTTAAATCCGGCATTTTCAGTGTCAAATTTTTATTCTGATGGACCGTGTGCAAAAACTGAAAGATTTCCTGCAAAAGACCCCGGATGATAGCTTTTTGCGTCATGCGCTGGCACTTGAATATATCAAAGCTGGTGATGATAAAGCCGCGCGGGAAGAGTTTGAAGGCCTCCTTGCAGTTGACCCTGCCTATGTTGGCAGCTATTATCATCTTGCCAAACTGCTGGAAAGAACTGGAACAACGCATGAAGCTATCGCCGTTTATGAGAAAGGAATAGAAGCGGCCAGAAAAGCGGGCGACATGCATGCGTTGGGTGAACTTCGCGGTGCTTATGAAGAACTGATATTTTGAAAACGATACTTACTTCCGCAGTGGACGGACCTTTTTACAAAATATGAACTTTATTGATTCATTCAGATCATTCATCAGCGAACATAGCCTCTTTCTTCCGCAACAACGCCTGTTGCTGGCCGTGAGTGGCGGTCTTGATTCTGTAGTTCTGTGTGATCTGTGCAGCAAATGCGGTTATGATTTTGACATAGCCCACTGCAATTTTCAGCTGAGAGGAGAGGAGAGTGAGCGTGACGAGCAGTTTGTGAGGAAACTTGGCGACAAGTATAATGTAAATGTATTTGTACAGACATTTGATACGCAGTCATACATGCTTGCCAATAAGATCTCTGTCCAGGAAGCTGCGCGTGCATTGCGTTATGAATGGTTCGATCAACTTATTGCTGCGAAGGAAAACAGGTTGGATGTATTGCTCACTGCGCATCATCTTGGCGATGCAGTAGAAACGTCTTTGATGAATTACTTTAAGGGAACTGGCATTGCCGGTATCAGAGGAATTCTTCCCAAACACGAAAGCGTTGTCCGGCCGTTGTTGTTTACAGGAAGGGCAGCGATCAAAGAATACGCCACCGCGCATCAGTTGGACTGGGTGGAAGACAGTTCAAATGCATCTGATAAATACAGTCGCAACTATCTCCGTCATCATCTTCTCCCTGTTATTCAGCAGTTATATCCACAGGCTGAAGAGAACATGCATCGCAACATTGCACGCTTCAGAGATGCTGAGCTACTTTACCAACAGGCGATCGAATCGCATAAGAAAAAATTACTGGTGACGAAGGGCGAGGAAGTGCATATTCCCGTATTGAAGTTACAGCTTGCAACTCCCCTCAACGCGATCGTATATGAGATCATGCGACCTTATGGATTTTCGGCAGCGCAGACAGCGGAAGTGCTCTCCCTGCTGAACAGCGAATCGGGGCGTTACGTGCAATCATCCAGTCATCGGATCATCCGGAACAGGAACTGGTTGATCATCGCTTCGCTGAAAGCCGTCAGGGCTTCGCTGATACTTATTGAAGGACCGGGTGATATTTCTTTCCCGGGAGGTCAGTTGATCATCAGGAAAAGTTTTTCTTCAGACGGCATGCCTGACACTTCATCGCTGGTGGCGTGTATGGATGCTTCGCAGATACAGTTTCCCTTAACGTTACGCCCCTGGAAGAATGGGGATTATTTCTATCCGCTTGGGATGCGAAAGAAGAAAAAGCTTGCGCGTTTTTTTATCGACCAGAAGCTGTCAGCGATTGAAAAGGAGCGTGTCTGGGTTATTGAGAGTGATAAAAGAATTGTTTGGATCGTCGGCAGACGATTGGACGACCGGTTCAGGATGAGGGGCGGAGCCGGGGAGATCGTAAAGATTTCACTGATGGAGTAAGGGTTTGCCGGAAGCCCGGCGGGCTTTTTTTTGCTGACGGTCGGGCAAGGCGCTGTTTTTCCGAGGGGGCTCGGAGACTCCGTTTACATTTTTTGCCGGGCGGGCGAGGCGCTTTTTTCCGAGGGGGCTCGGAGTCTCCGTTTACTTTTTTTGCCTTGATGCAAAAAAAGTAACAAAAAAAGATCAAGGCTACGCGCTAATGGCTAAAAATGGGAGGGTGTCACCTGCACAAAAAAAAACTCGCCCGCGGAGTGTTTTGGATTGATTGGCGTGCTGGCTCAAACAGTTTTTTTGTGCCTTCGGCACACCTGCGGTGTGTCTCAGACG
>JBEVKW010000230.1:0-6957 GCA_040509495.1 Chitinophagaceae bacterium
GCAGAAATCCCTCCTGTACAAAAAGTGGATATTCGGTATGCGCTTTTCAGCACTTTTTGTGCAAAGCCAGTCGGACCATAAACTTGACCATAAAGTCCCCGCCTGACTCCAAAGTCGCCTTTTTCGCTGACTTTGTGGGCAAAGTCTCCTAGTACATAAATATTATCGGATGCAGGCTCAAGTCGGTAATTATGTAGGCTCTAGAGTAGCAAAGCATTTGATTCGCGGTGCTAAGCTACTGAAGTGCAACAGCTAAACCGCTATTACAGGCGGTCTAAAATTTCGGAGCGTAAATTCCGCCGGGTCGTGCGCCACTTCGCGCTCGACTTCACGGCCTCCGACGTTGCAAAGCTGACCGGCTTGACGCGCAAAAGCGTCACCTCGATCTTTCTCAGAATCAGAGGTCGTATCGCCGAAGAGTGCGAGCGCCCGTCGCCCTTCGGCGGCGAGGTCGAGGTGGATGAGTCTTACTTCGGCGCGCGGCGCGTGAGCGGCAAGCGCGGCCGCGGCGCGGCGGGCAAGACCATCGTCTTCGGCATCTTCAAGCGTCACGGCTGTGTCTACACCGAGGTCGTGCCGGACTGCCGGAAGCGCACGCTTTTGGCCGTAATGCGCGGCAGGGTGACGCTCGACGCGGTCGTCCACTCCGACGGCTGGCGCGGCCACGACGGGCTCGTCGATGTCGGCTACGCGAAGCACTTCAGGGTTGAAGGCGACCAACAGCAGAAGCATAAAGCCGAGGGGGATTAAGAAGCCTACGAGGAGAGCTAGGACAGGTGCGCCGCCTCGGGCTCCGCCCGCGAGCATAATGAGATTGAGTGCCGTGACGCCAAGCATCAACAAGGAGAAGAGGACGAGTAAGGTCTGCGTGAGCCAGACGGTCGGAGGACGTGAGACTTTGTTATTCATGCGATTCTCAACATACGAAGCGGCATAACGCCCGGCATCACACGCCGCCCTGCCCCTCTGAAAGATGATGACAACTATCGTGTCGGCGGTCGGGTGCATGCCGTTGTTAGGTGGCGCGAGACGAATGGAACTTATCTATTAACTAAACGGCTTCCTTTACCAAATTCTTCGTGAGCATCTAGGATATATGAAATTTCTCGTCCCGGAGCATCTAATTCTGCAAGCATAAGTTCGACTTCTCTATCTTTAACTGAGAATAAGGAATCAACCGCACTCTTCCACTTGAGTGTTAAAAAATTCTCCACGAATTCCACTGGGATAGTAATAAGTGTACGTAAAAGCCCTCTTCGATACTTCATTTTATGTAATCTCATGTGTTCCTCGTATTTGTGACATAAGTACTTAAATTCATCCTCGATTTCAGTAATTGCTGCCCCAGATTTGATAGCTTTATTCATCCATTGTTTTAGTTCCAGAAATCTCCCATGAGCCGCCGGGTCAGTTTTAAATTCAAGTATGTGTTCCCAAGAGACACTTGCATCTGGCACAGGTAAATTGGTTAGCAGAAATTCAGCAACGTGCGTTTTTACGGATCCCTCAAAAGAAATACTCGGCTCAACTCTAAGTAGGGCGGCTAGGTCTTTTTTATAAGTCTGCCTTAGAGCAACACAAGTAAGCCTAATAACAAGTTCCGGCAAATTTGCATTTAGCCGCTCATACTCTTCGATTAATGATGCAGCTTCCTCAAAAACTTTCTGCTTCTCTTCTTCAGGGATGTTCTCGAACTCATCACCAGAAATATATGCTTTCAATTTCATTAGGTAACTCTCGATCTCTGGTAATTCTGCGAACGGCTCCATTAATGTCTCCGCTTCTGGGCTATTTATTTCAATATCGTGAGGCATCTGCACTACAACACCATGTTCAAGAAGGTATTCCATTTCAGCGACAGCACTTGGGTCATCCCCTTGAAGGAAGCTCTCCGCGTTGTACATAAAAATCTCATCAAACAATAGAATCTCATGTTTAGTTGGAATGCCCATTCCATTGAAAGCAACTAGCCCCACGATTCCTACCTCCTCAATGAATTAATGTAGCCACCTAACGCCGGGCATCACCCGCGCCCCCACACAACGTACATGAGAGGCATCGTGTGGGGCGTCGGGTGCATGCCGTTGTTATACGGCCTTTGCTTCGACAGCGATTGCCTTTTACTCAAAACAACCGGTAGAAAGCAAATATCACGAGGCAGAAAACGCCTGCAACTAAGCCGAGCCAACTACCTACTAGACCTGTCTGGTAGATGGACTTCGTAGGCAGCGTTTTTTCTGGATTTGACGCATACCAAATATACGCTGTCTGCGCCGCTACACTAGATGCCACGCAAATTAGAAATGCAACCAATGCCCCAGCAAACCAGCCGAGACCAACCTTCGGCTCAGTAAACTCTTTTATAAACGTCACTAGGAAAGCAATAGAACCGGTGCTTATCGTTGTCAGATGTTTGAAATAGTCATGTAAGAGCTTGGCACGCTCAAATCGGTCAACGGTTTGTGATTTTGTATTCATAGCACTTATGTCTGGTGTAGGCCGTATAACGCCCGGCATCACCCGCCGCCCCGCGCCTCTGAAGGTAGATGACAAGCGGCGTGCCGGCGGTCGGGTGCATACCGTTGTTAGATGTCGTGACTGGCTAACTCCTTCTGCCAATTATCAAACCACTCCGAGGGTAATGTAACCTTCGAGAAATCCATCGCCTGTAGCTCGCCTAGCGTGAACTCGTTAGCCAGATATAAATCCCATTGCGCATCCACATCAACGGAGACTTCCGCCGCTACATCAAGACGATCATCTGCAACGCTCGATAATGAGCCTTCTTCACGCTCCCACCAGAAACGGAAGCACCAATCGGCAATTTGTTGGTGAGTCGAGGGTGAGGCTTCATCAAAGCCGGAAGCCAGCACTTTCTTCAGGCTCTCAACGGTGAAAGGCAAATCGAGCTTCTCGAAAGGGCTCTCCTTCCAAGAACCGCCATAGCCGCTTTTATCTTTCTTTCTCTGCCTGCTTGTCATTGTTGATTTAACCGGAAGACATCTAACGCCCGGCATCACCCGCCCGCCGGCCCCGTTGATACTAGATGAGAGGCCGCGTGTCGCGGGTCGGGTGCATGCCGTTGTTATGCTGCGCCTCGACCGCAGCCCTGACCTCTGCGGCCACATCCTGGGCCAAGCACCCGAAGGCCCGCGGGATGAACACGATGCGCCTGCCGAACTCCGTGGGCCTCCGCAGCCTGATCGCTACGGTCATAGGTTGCTTCCCCCCGATACTGGACACCTCGACTGAAGCGACTTCCGACAGTGGTATGCGAATCTGCCTCAGGTAGTTCGACACGTAAAGCGTATCCTCCGCAAGGTAAACCTTCTTCAGCCGGGATGCCAGCTTTGCAAGGATGCCGAACAGGAGGAGGCCGCCGACCGCCAGCGGCAGACCCACGGCGCGGTAGTCGTCGGTCACCAAGAACAGCCAGTAGCCCAACATCCCCTGCGGGGCGAATTTGTAGAAGGGGTTAATGATCGACGATAAGCGTCTCTTCATCTCGACCTATAAATAAGCAGCATAACGCCGGGGATAACCCGCGAGCGCACACGCAACTTTGCATGAAGGCCACACTGTGCGCGAGTCGGGTTCATCCCTTAGTTAGACCGCCTGCCCATTCCTCACTCCCCTTCATCCGGGGCAAACTTTATCCGCACTCCTTCACAATTACCGGCCACGCCCTCGTCAACCCTTCCGCGCGACCACGTTGATCCTGCGGACTGAGGGGAAGATGTCGGGCATGAGCGCCGCCTCCTTTAGAAGCATCGCGGCCACCGCCTCACCCACTTCGGCCTTCAACGAATCAGCACTGTCCCGCATCCGCGCGAAGACGGCCCCCTCTCGTCTCTCCCAATCTACAGGCTCTCTACATTGCTCCACGGCAAAACCGGCTTCTGCCAACAGCGGCCTGTAGTCGGGGACGTAGGCGACCCCTTTCACCGGCTTAAGAGAAAGCCACGTCGTAAAGGCGAACACGGCGCCGGGTTTTACGGCACGCGCCACCTCCTTTATGACGGCACCCGGGTCAGGCATCAGTTGAAGCGCGTCGGTGCTCATCGCCCCGTCGAGGCTCGCGCCCGGCAGACCCGTCGCCGCCGCGTCCGCCAGCACGAATGTTGTTCGACCTTCCATACCGCGGCGGCGCGCGGAATCGGCGGCACATTCTACGGCCGAGCGGGAAGAGTCCACGCCGATTAAGGAAGCGCCGGTCTCCCGCGCCACCCACAGGCCCGGCCCTCCTTGCCCGCACGCTATGTCAACGAAACACTGCCCCGCGCCGACGCCCAAGGCTTCGGCGATCAGGCGCAATTCGGTCGATGTCACGAAGCTAAAAGGGCTAGCCTCCTCCGGGTAATCGTCGGCGTACACGCCCTGCCAGATTTTCTTCAGAGTGCTACTAGCCCCTATCCTGGCGAATATCTCGTCGAAACTCGTCCCGGCGCGTTCGCCGGCAGACCCGCCGGAAGGCTTGGACTCTACGGGTTGATTCTTTTGTTGTTCCATGGCCCGGGTCTCAAGTTCACGCTAGACGGCGCGATAGCCCTCTGATCATCACCTGTGGCGCGGATGCGGTCTAACGCCGCGCATCACACGCCGCCCTGAGCGATTGCAGGAAGATAACAGCCTGCGTGTCGGCGGTCGCGTGCATGCGCTTGTTAGATTGCGTCACCTTTAGCGCACGCCACGCCGCCCGCCCCGTGAAGGGCGACATGCAACCCGCTTCCTGCCTCGCGCCGCCAGCCTGCCCCGAGCTTAGGCCGTCCAGCATGGCCGGTAGCACTTGAATCAAAATCTTTCGCCACCCGCCGCGCCCGCGCATTCGATTAGCAGAATTCTTATATCGCACCAGCAATCTAACGCCCGGCATCACCCGCCGCCCCAAGACATTGCCGAAGATGACAAGCAGCGTGTCCGCGGTCGGGTGCATGGCGTTGTTGGGTTGCGGCCGGTGCAGTCACTTGGCCTGCTCAGGGCAATCCTCTCTCCTGAGTACGTGTTGGAATGAGTTGGCGTAGCTCTGAAAAGCCCGCATCGCTGCGCCCTCCTTCGACTGGTCACGGACGATGGCGGATAGCACTACGACTTCGCCGGCCGAGACGGTGGCCAAGAAATATTGACGCGCTCCTTTCGGGTCGTTCGGGTCCTCAGCCTTCCAAAGGTAGAAGGTAAAACTTGGCTGCCCGTTCGCTGCGGGCTTCTCACGCGGTCCGATCTCGACAAATTTCCTCAGGGGCGTCGGCGTCTTCAGCATGTGTTCAAACTCGTAGGCTTGATGCTTCTTTAAGACGTCGAGGTCAGCGGCCCCCTTCTCCACCTTCATAAATTCGGCCGGCTTGACCAGCAGACTCTCATACAGGATGTCGTCGATGAGGAGCCTGCGCGGGCCACTGAGGCCGTCGGGGAAAGAGATCTGTTCCCCGGTGAGGGCGAAATATAGGTCGGGCCCCTCCCGGAAGACATAAAAGAGAAAGCCGCTGCCGTCATCGGCGCGCAGAGCAGTCATCCCGCTCTTCCCACAAGGCGAAGGCGGCCCAGCTGAGGCGGCTGAGGAGGACATCAACACCGCCAGAACGATGACGCATATAGTATTCATCAGGACACAATCTCCTCCCGAGAGACGTAAGCAACCCAACGCCCGGCATCACCCGCCGCCCCGGGCGATTGATTTACATGAAATTGTTCGTGTCGGCGGTCGGGTGCATGCCGTTGTTAGGCGCGGCGCACCGTGAGACCTACAAGCCTAGCCAACCGCGCAACGAGGTATCTAAGCCACCCGCATCTGAAGCGGATAAACTTCCGACAGATTTGATGACCAAGCTCTGATGAATCGTGAAAAGCCCGCGCTTCACCGCCGAAGCCACATTCAATCCGGCCACTTTCCAATCGGCTAACACGAACTCGCCAGCCAGCAGCGGAGATATCGTACTCGTGAGCGGGACGATCATGACATCCTGCGAGATATGAGAGGCGTTTACGACGATGGCAGGTCTGACTTTTGAGCCCGCGAGATTTGAGAAAGGATATCGCACAAGGATTATTTCATTTTTCGAGTAACTCGGCATACACCTCATCCTCTGCGTTATCCCAGACCGAATCCAACGAGCTTTGGCTGGCGTTAAGCCAGAAGTCATGCTCATCAAGCAGAGGGGTAATAAGCACCTCCGTCCCTTCGGGAATCTCGATCTCCTCCAGCAACTCAATTCTCCCTTCACGCACGATAGCTCGAATATTCTGCATCCTTATACCTCCGCAGAAAGGATACCGCATGCTCAGCAGCCAGAAAAGAGGCGGGCGCCTAACGCCCGGCATCACCCGCCGCCCCGCGCCGTTACAGGAATTTGAGAAGCGGCGTGTCGGCGGTCGGGTGTATGCCGTTGTTAGGTTGCGGTCTCTGGCGTAGACCACTCATATTCAATGTCTTCCAACTGCCAATTTTCCTCAAACCCAAGACCTATCACTTTGAATCCGTGCCGCTCGTAAAATCGTTGGGCGCTCTTATTGACCCTGAACGTGAAGAGGCGCAGCCGGCCGCGCGAACGCTGCTTCGCGATGTTGACTAGCATCGAGCCAATGCCTTTGTACTGGTGGCCGACATGCACGTAAAGCTGACAAATCATTTCAGGCGTTGAGGCCATGAACGCGATAACCCCTGCCCCGCCTTTGTCCAAAACTACTAGTACTTGATTCCCTGGAACCACTTTCTCTTCGAGATACCGTAGCTGCTCGTCAAGAGGATGCGGATCAACGACCCCGACGGCTTGCTCGAAGCTGTCGCGCCACATCCGAACAAGCTCGCGCCCATATTCGTGGGCGTACTCAACGATATCCAGCTCTGGCCGAATCATAGCAACCTAACGCTAAGTAGACGTACTACAAGCCGCCGGTGAAGACGCCCGAATGGGCGCATTTACTTTTATCCCGGCGTAACGTCCGCCATCAAAGACGCCCATT
>JBEVKW010000231.1:0-9197 GCA_040509495.1 Chitinophagaceae bacterium
TTGTTGATAGTGCTCCTGCCGCTCTGGATGTGGCTGGGCTGGCTTTTCACACCTAAAAAGAGAATGGTATTAGCTATTGTTGATAAAACAGAGGTTACGACCAGTGGCCAGGAGCATGTATCATTGAATTGGGTATTGAATCATGAACGGTTCACGAAAACTTCCCGGGAACCATATCATGTTGCCCGGGATTACTTCGGATTTTTTCCTTTGGAGAATGAAGCATTTCGTTTGAAAGGACTTGAACGGTTTTCTCCGCAACAGTTAGAGCAATTAAGTAATGACTGCAGTGCAGCTTATTTTACGGATACCTATGGAGTTTTCAGCAATGAGTGGTATGCGCAGAAAAATGTTTCGGAACGGTCGGGAATTGTTTATGGAGGGATGAGTCAACAGGATATTCAACTGCTGGCGAAGATGAAAGAGAAGAAGAAACTGATCATTACTGAATTTAACAGTATCGGTTCTCCGACGTCTCCTGAGATCAGGCAGCAATTTGAGAATATGTTTGGCATGAAATGGAGCGGTTGGATCGGCCGGTATTTTGAAACCTTTGATACAACGCTGAACCGTGAACTGCCGCGGTGGCTGATCAATAATTATCTTGCGCAAAACGAACATCGATGGCCGTTCACCAAACCAGGTGTTGCGTTCGTAAGCGATAAAGATGAAGTGGTGATCCTGGAAGAAGATACGCATCTTCAGCACCCGCTGCCATACATCCTTACAGGAGAAGCGGCGCAAAAGGAGTATGACCTTCCTGAAAAGATCAAGTACAGTTTCTGGTTTGATGTCGTATCTGCCGATACTGCGATCAATGAAGTGGCAGCCCGCTTTCATCTTGATGTAAATAAAGCAGGTGCAGATCTGTTAGGCAGGCACGGTATTCCTGCCAGCTTTCCGGCGGTCATCGAGCACAAAAAAGCCGGTGAGTATCAGTTCTACTATTTCTGTGCTGATTTTTGTGATAACCCGGTTTCTATGCTTGCATCTTATTTTAAGGGTATTTCGTTCTTCAAGTTCCTCTTCTTTGATGAATCAGATCCAATGGAGCGAAAAAGCTTTTTCTGGAGATACTACCGGCCATTACTGACCAAAATCCTTCAACGTGAATGGACACGAATGGCCAAGGATGTCGAGTAGGTCGCTTTTATGTTAAAGGCATGCGGGACGCGCGTAGTTTATTGATCACTCAGGTCTATTCGCGAGTGTTTGCGGCCGGTTGGGTCATTCGCGTTCAGAACAGTCCGAATAGTTTATTCTCCTCAATTCCTACATACACGCCATCTTCCCGGATCTCCACAGGCCAGTTCTTAAGGTAATAACCTTCGCCGGTAACATTACGACCGTTCTTTAGATCAAATTTATACCTGTGCAATGGGCAAACAACATTGCCTGTTGCATCGATGAATCCATCGCTCATCCAGCCACCGGCATGCGGGCATTTGCGTGCGAAGGCGAAGAGTTGGCCATTGTGTTGGGCAATGCACATAGCTTTACCGCCAGCTTCGGTTTCCGTGATCTTATTGGATCCGAAGTTGATCTCGTTGATATGATCAGCGATCTTATGCCAGCGGTATTTTTTTTCGGACATGCCTCGTTGGAATTTGGTACGCTCTTATTATTGTTCGATGGCTGATGGCCGCGTTGAGCCTCCGGATCTGACAATCACCGGGATGATGCTGAATTCGTGCAGATCGCCTGATAGAGATTGCTGCCATCTGCCAGAACTTACTAGTAAAGAAACTCACTCTTGTAAGGATACCGCACTTTGTACATATCGCGCACCTTACCCAGTATAGCTTCTCTCAGTTTATCCAAATTTCTTCTTTCGATAGCTGATACAAAGATCGCATTGCCGCCGGTTTCATGATTCCATCTGTCACGCAGATCTTCGAGGATCTCTTTCTTCGTGCCTTCTTCCAGCCATTCGTCAAAGGTTTTCTCTTCGTAAAGATCCATTTTGTTAAAGATGGTAATGGTTGGTTTCTCAGCGGCGCCGATCTCCTGCAAGGTCTTATTCACCACACCGAGCTGATCTTCATATGCAGGGTGTGAAGTATCGACCACATGCAGCAGGATATCTGCCTCTCGAACTTCATCCAGCGTGCTTTTAAAGCTTTCTACCAGGTGGTGAGGCAGCTTACGGATGAATCCGACCGTATCGCTCAGCAGGAATGGCGTATTCTCAAATACGACTTTGCGTGTGGTTGTGTCGAGAGTGGCGAACAGTTTGTTTTCAGCAAACACATCGCTTTTACTGAGCAGGGTCATCAATGTTGATTTACCGACGTTAGTATAGCCGACGAGGGCAACACGGATGAATTCGCCACGATCTTTTCTTTGTGTGAATGCCTGTTTATCGATCTCGGCCAGCCGTTTCCGCAATAAGGAGATCTTATCGCGAACGATCCGGCGGTCAGTTTCGATCTCTGTTTCACCCGGACCCCTGGTGCCGATACCGCCTCCAAGGCGTTCAAGGTGTTTCCACATACCGCGCAGGCGCGGAAGGATGTACTGGTATTGTGCCAGTTCCACCTGCGCTTTCGCCTGGGCCGTTTTTGCCCTGCGGGCGAATATGTCGAGGATCAGATCGGAGCGGTCGATTGTTTTTACGCCGATCGCTTTTTCTATATTGTTGATCTGGGCACCTGTCAGCTCATCATCAAAGATCACGATGCCAATATCTTTTCCTTGTATATACAGCCTGATCTCCTCCAGCTTTCCTTTTCCTACAAACGTCTTGCTATCGGGGTGTTGCAGTTTTTGCGTGAACCGTTTGAGGGTGGTAGCGCCAGCTGTTTCAGCAAGAAAGGCAAGCTCATCAAGGTATTCCTGCACCTGCGGCTCTGTCTGGTCCTTATGAATAAGCCCAACCAGCACAGCTTTTTCTTCGTTAAGTATATTCTTCTTTTCTAACATTCTGTGTTTTATCCTGCCCTTGTTACGGGCGTTAAGTACTTTAACCGGTACCAGCTAAAGCTGTAAGTTAAGAGATGATCGGCAGGATCATCCGTTCTGCAAAATTAAAAAGTCAAAAAGTAAAAACCGTACCGGCTTCACTTTTTGACTTTTTAATTTTTATTTTTTACCTCCTTACAGGCCGCTCAGGGTAAGTCCGATCGACCACGGTCTGATCTCAGCTGCTACTCCTTCTTTGAAAAGGGAAGTGATCTGGTAGCTGCCAAACAAGCTGAAATGTCCGATCCCAACGCGAGCCATACCGGAAAGGCGGGTGCTGTTGAAATATCTTTTGCTGGATTCTTTCAGTTTGTAATTATTGATCGTATTGCCATTTTTATCTTTGAGATCCTTGTTTCTTGTGTGAGCGTCGATCATTGTCCCCACTTTCACCCCAATCGCCCATTTAAAGCTCTTGTCGCTGTTCAACGGGTTGGCCGTATAGCGGAATTCGATCGGAGCTTCCAGGTAGGTGGTATTCAGTTTCACTTTATTGAAGTGGTTCGTATCTGCCACATTCCTGAACTGCAGTGTAGGGCTGGTTTCCTTGATGCCTACATAAGTCTTGGAGAACTTGATATGATCAGACGAGATGCCCGGTCCGAACGCCATACTCAGTTTCGGGTTTGTCTTGAACGGAAAATCGAACATGAAGTAGACGTTAAAGGCTTTTGACCAGCCACTTGTGCTGATGGTATCAGGTTTTCCGGCCCAACCTGTATAGCCTAACTGCAGCATAAAATGGTCATTAGCGCGGCCGGCAAGATTGATAGGTTCCTTTTTCTTCTTTTCCTTTTTCGGGGGTTCTGGTGTTTCCTGTGCAACTAAAGAGGTGATCAACAAACAACTAACAGCATACAGAACAACTTTCTTCATAAATCAGTTTAAGGTCGCAAATATATTTTTCTTTCGGTTAAAGATAGGTTAAGAAGCAAGGAATAAATTTTATTTGCTACTTTTGCGCCTCCGCGGCTGGTAAACAGGCATTTTACGATGATGGATGACCAGCCAAAAATACAAGATATTGCTGTTAAAACAGCCCGGATCCTTAGCTCAGTCGGTTAGAGCATCTGACTCATAATCAGAGGGTCGCTGGTTCGAGCCCGGCAGGATCCACGATAATTTTCAATAATTTACAAAGTCGTCTTCGGACGACTTTGCCGTTTCAGGTAGAATTTGCCGGTAATTTGGGACCAGGATTCGACGATGCGCCCGAATAACTGTATAGAGCAGCTGGCGATCACCACGAGGCCCACTATTAAACGGAATCGCGGCGAGAGCGGCAAAAAAACCACATCGTTAATGCTTTTATTCTCACATTAATTATGACCGTCAAGCAAAACCTACTTTATTTTTTGTGTATCTCAACCTTCTTTTATGCATGTTCTGTCACCAATAGTTCCGCAAAAAAAGGCAGGGATTTCGAGAAATTCCCGGAGGTATCAGCCCGGACGGAAACCAAACTCCTCGACGTCGGATTTCCGATGCCCCAGGTGATGACGATCTATAAGGATTCCCTGCTCCTTGTTGTCAACAACCTGGATGATAATCCGCATCATATTCGTGTCTTTGATATCAATAAGAAAAAAGCGATCGATAATATTCTACCCGCGAGCGGTAAAAAAGGCGGAGCCTTATCTTTCATGACCGTCAGGATCACTGATAGTTTGGTATGGGTTTTCGATGTGTTCAAAAACGGGTTTATTGTAGCTAACCTGAACACCGTTCTGAAAGGAAACGGAGCATTAGAATTTTATTCGGAATATCGGTTGAAACCACAGGTGTTTTATTATGATGCAATGCTCCTGAACCGCAATGAGGCATTGCTCAGTGGTAATTATGACACCGATGAAAAACTCGTGTATGTAAATTTCCTGGATAGCGCACGTAATAAGGAACTGTTGTCTTATCAGAAAGATGCCGATATCGGGTCATCCAGGACCAGTAAAATGTCTTATGAAAGCTTCATGATGCTGAAGCCCGATAAGAATAAACTTGTGCTGGCGGCGAGGTATGCCGACCAGTTTGAACTTTTAGCACTCGAAAACGGGAAATACAAAAAGATCAGGGGGCCGGTAGGCATCCTGCCTGATCTTGATCCTTTCGAAGATAATTCGGGAGTAACAGTAGCTACTCCGGGACAACAAACACTTTATGGTTTTTTGAAAGGACACGCTACCGAAAAGTACTTTTACCTGTTGTTCTCCGGACATCCGGTTAAATCACATCACCGGTTCTTCGGCAATAAAATATTTGTATACGATTGGGAGGGGAACCCGGTAAAACAGATCAACTTGAAGAACGAGATCGTAGATTTCGCCGTTACATCTGACGATCAGGTGCTGTACTCGCTGAACGCTCAAACAAAAACGATCAGTGTTGCTGAATTAACATGGTAATAGAAGGGGAGCCGACGCCAACCATTCCGAAACCTGCTACACAAATAAAAAAGCCCTTTCTACAAGAGAAAGGGCTCAACAGTTAGTTTTCGTTCTTCAAACTTTGATACAAAAATAAAGGAATGCAACGGCCTATTTGCTCCGTATAAACCCTGAAAGTTGCTGAATGCAGACGGCTTGCCCCGCAATGGGAATGCAGCCGTCCATCTCCAGCTGCCGGGGATCTTGCGGTCATGAACAAAGGCCAGCCGGACATTTGCAGGGCGACAAGATCACCAGGCACTCGGTTTTTGAAGGCAAACATCCCGGCGAATTTTTCGGAATCCCAGCAATGGGACGAAGCGTGAAGCTGCTGGGCTCAACCATCGGTCGCATGCAGAGCGGATTGATAGTGAAGAGCAGGATTTCTTCGACAACATTGATCTCTTAACTCAGCTCGGCATTTACCTATAACCGTTTTGGATGGCAACTTACTATTTGATTAACTTTATCGCTCAACTCTGGCATTGACGAGACAACTCCAGTAATAATTATCACACAAATCCACGTCATGCGATCATTGATCTGTATTTTTTTTCTTATCATTTCTTCCGTTATAAAAGCAAATGACAGTCTGACCTTTTTCAAAGGCACCTGGAAGGAAGTGCTGCAGGAGGCTCAAAAGCAAAATAAACCGATCTTTCTCGATGTGTACACATCCTGGTGTTCTCCCTGTAAACAAATGGATAAATTCGTATTTACAGCAAAAGAAGTAGGGGATAAATACAATCCGGCGTTTATTAATTACAGGATCGATGCAGAAAAAGGAGAAGGAATACAACTGGCCGGACAATTCAATGTGAAAGCCTATCCAACTTACCTTTTCCTTGATCAGAAAGGTTATCCCCTTCACCGCGTAGAAGGATATTTCGATATCGAACCATTTGTTGCGCAGGCAGACCGTGCAATCTCACTCGTCAATGCAGAAAATCCGATCAGTGTTTATGAAAAAGAATTTAAGGAAGGAAACAGGGAGGCGGCTTTTCTCAGGACCTATATCGCAAAGCTGACAGCGTTCAAACTTGATAATACAACAGTGCTGAATGCATACTTTACGAGCGGATCATTGAAGCAATTGTCTCAGCCAGCAGAGTTGATATTTCTGGGAGAGAATGCAGGAACCATTCAGTTCAAAGGACTGCCCTTCCTTATTGAAAAGTACACGACACTGAGCAGGGAAGAGCAACAAAAGCTGGCCGCCAGAATATACTCGCGCATTATCCATAATGCCGCAGGGGAAGCGTTCAACGCGGGCCGCATGCTTGAAATGCAGCAACTGATCACTTACATGGATCTGCTGAGACCACAGGTTTCGGAAAAATACCGCAAAGCCATGGATCGCCTCCGTATGATGTTTTATGCAACAGTGAAGAATTACCAGCAATTCAAAAAGATCGGCTATGAAACAGCCAGGCCCTTATTGCTGATCCCTGTCGATTCCTTACATAAACGGGATGAGCGCGAATTTCAGCTTATCATGAAACCTTATCTCACCGGCGAAAAGGATAGTACAAAGGTGGTAGGCTTCCAGGAAGACAAGAAATATGTTCAGCATATTCATTCGGCGGAAGTCAGCACGGCACTTTATGATCTGGCAAGGATATTTGCGGAAAATCTTGACGTTACTGATCCCGGAAGAACAGATGCACTGAAATGGATCAGACATGCCGACAAAGTACTTCCCGGCAATAAGGCCATTCACGAATTACTGGAAAAACTGGAAAGTACTACTTCGCCATCGCCCTGATCAATGGCGCCCGGATCTGCCACTGATAGAATTATCAGGCACCAGCAATATATTTACGGGGTAAGTTGGTATAATTGCTATCTGTTCCTGGGAGAAAATCACGAGCACATTGAACAATGAAAATATCGCTACTGATAATATTAACGGCCGGCCTTGTTCCACTCCAGGGAATAGCTACGCAAGTATTTACAGTAAAACCAACCACCGGAACCGAAGAAATTTGGCTGAAGGAAAATAATTTACTGCCTGCGGCACCAATTGAGCCGGATACCGCCGGCCTGATTTTCACCGGACCTGTATCTGTTCTTACTTCGCACGCGTATAATCGGCAGATCGCCCGCCGGCCACTTTCTTTGCCCGGGATCGACTATCTGAAAAGAAGCAAGCGGCAGAAAACAGTCGCATGTATTCTGCTGGCAACCGGCGGCGCATTGATCGTCACCGGCATTGCCGTTGCCTATTCGGAACCGAACAACGCCATTAACGCGGCACTTTCACTCATATTTCTTACAGGCCCGGGGATTGTTGCTTCGCTCGTCAGCATCCCCTTTTTTGCCGCTTCATCAAAAAACAGACGCAAGGCAATGGCATTTACTTCATCCGTTGAATTGTTGTCGGTCTCTGGATTGGCAGCCGCCACACCTGCGCCGAACCAGTATCCTGCCTTATCATTAAAACTTTCTTTATAAAAAAAGTACAATACCCACTTCAAACACTTTAGATGAGATTGCTTTCGGCTTTGGTTTTCGTTGTATTAATACTATCAGGCTGCAGAAACAGCAGTTCCCGGGAGGCACAACCTGCTTCTCTGGCGGACACTACTGAAGCAGACAGGCAGAACAAAGTGCAACCAATTGCGGTAAAAGATCTGGAAAAAGAGGATTATGGGCACCTGGGCAGGGTGATCGGGACTATTGAATTCTCCATACCTGATACTTCTTTTGAAAGTGGTTACCAGGTCTTCATCCGGTTGGATGATCCCGGACCTGACCTGGCAAGATTGCCGGATGCTGATCAACTGATGATCGCTGCTCCGGAAATCCAGGTAGCGATCAGTTACCCACTCAAAAAGGAGTTTATATTCAAGCTTAAGTCTGATGGAGAATTTACCAAAGGAAAACTGGTTCAGCTGATCAGCGAGCAATACCACCGGATCTATAAAATGGAAGAGCGCGCTATTTCAGCAAAAACGATCCCACCCAAAAAACGAAAGGGTGCACATAACCGGAATGATGCGGATGGGGATTTTGGGATCTGGGGCCACGCGCTGAGTGATCTGATACTTGCCGGCATCCGCATTCATCAGACAGCAACTGGCGAGATCATTCTTTCCCTTGATGTAGAGTCGTGAAATGCCGGTGAAAATACAGATTTGCGAAGTGTCTGCTACCGGCTGATTTACAAATTGTTATCATCTACAATGTTGCTTTAAAAACGACGGCAGGCAGTTCGCGTATCCTTCCGCCACGCCAGTTCAAAAGATCGGGAGTAGCACGGGCGTTTTCATCTGAAAAGGACCGTTTTGAACAC
Organism: Chitinophagaceae bacterium; assembly: GCA_040509495.1. Lineage (GTDB taxonomy): Bacteria > Bacteroidota > Bacteroidia > Chitinophagales > Chitinophagaceae > Terrimonas_A. Next base: position 8,677 of record JBEVKW010000231.1, read on the forward strand.
TATGCCCTGTTTTGCGTTATTACATGGCGCTGCATTGTTCTGGCTATTTAATTTCTTCGAAATCAATATAATCTCCTGAAGGTTTGGGTTTTGTGGATGTATTGGGCTGCTGGGACTGATAGCCATTAGTGCCCTGCTGCTGGTTCACATGCTGCTGCATGTTCTCCTGCATTTGCCTGAATTGCTTTTTCATCTGACGGCTCGCGCGATAAACGGGGATCACGAACTTGAAGATAAAGTTGTAAAGAAACCAGGCCAGCAAAAAGTAGAGTACATATTTCATGGTGCAGGCAAAGCTACAACACTATCAATAATCAGACCCTCCATTGCCTTAATACTTCGTTAAAGGCCGGCCAGTATCCGGTAAACAACCGGGCATTACCGGCGAAAAGTATAAGTTTTGGAATGAATACTAATATTCCCTTACTTTTGCATCGGAAAAAGCGCAGTAAGAAGGGAACGGAGTCGTTCCCTTCTTCTATTATCATAATCGTTGACCGTTGTCCGTTGACCGTTGTCCG